>JAYYZG010000075.1:0-39136 GCA_036687775.1 Actinomycetota bacterium | reverse complement strand
GATGATATTGACACGTGCATCTGATAGCACAGTTGATACATCACCAAGCAGTCTGGTGCGATCAAATGCCTTTACCTCTATTGATGCTGCGAAGGTCCCCCCACTGTCATCATCCCATTCAACATCAATGAGACGATTCGCATGTCCTGTTGCCAATGCGACTCCGTTTGCGCAGTCACTTCGATGGATTGAGACACCTCTTCCTCTCGTAACGAATCCCATTATCTCATCCGGAGGAACGGGTGTGCAGCATTTCGCTAGTCGGATCATTACGTCATCAATCCCTTCAACGATAACGCCTACCGCGTTTTCACGCCTTCTTTTAGCCCTTCCTACTTGCCTTTCACGGTGAGTAGGAAGAGTGGCTGCTATTCCTTGCGCTGAATCAGTCTTTTCAAGGGTGGCATGGAATCTTCCAGCGACACTTTTTGGAGAGACGTATTGTTCACCGATTGCTGCGAATAAGGATTCTGGATCCGAATAATTAAGGGTCTCACAAACTTCTTGAAGGGTTTCACTTTTTAATAATTGGAACGCTGGTAAACCTTCTTTCCGGAGGCAGTCAGCAAGTGCTTCCCGCCCAGCATCAATTGCGTCTTCTCGTCGTTCTCGAGTGAACCATTGACGGATCTTTGATGCTGCTTTGTGGGTTTTTGCAAACCGCAGCCAATCTTGTGATGGACCTGCTTCTTCAGCTTTGCTAGTCAAAATCTCAACAGTGTCGCCTGACTGCAAAACTGTATCCAATGGAACAAGACGATTATTAATTCTCGCCCCCCTACACGCATGACCAACTTCTGTATGAATAGTGTAAGCGAAGTCCACTGGAGTAGCTTTAGTCTCCAGTGTCACTACTTCACCGTTAGGTGTAAAAACGAACACTTCATCCTGGTCTAGGTCCATTTTCAGATTTGACATAAATTCAAGAGGGTCCTCAGTTTCTTCTTGCCAATCAACGATTCTGGAAAACCACATATACTCATTGCGATCAGCCTTTTCTTTATACCCAAAGTGGGCGGCTGCCCCATGCTCAGCTCGGTAATGCATATCTCGAGTTCGAATTTGCACTTCTAAAGGTTTGCCTTGTGGACCAATAACAGTTGTATGCAATGACTGGTACAAATTGAACTTTGGCATAGCTATATAGTCTTTGAATCTGCCTTGGACTGGATGCCACGTAGCGTGTATTGAGCCAAGGGCACCATAACAATCCTTCACAGAGTCTACGATCACACGAATACCCATAAGGTCGTAGATCTCATCAAATTCTCTACCTTTTAAGACCATTTTCTCGTAGATGCTCCAAAAATGTTTCGGACGACCATGAACTTCTGCTCCAATAAGTAACTCATCCAGTCGGGATTGGATGTCCGCTAGAACTTGGGCAAGGTACAAATCTCTTTCTGGTGCTCGCGCAGCAACCATTTGATCAATTTCTGCATACCACTTTGGGTGAAGTGCTGCGAAAGCAAGATCCTCAAGTTCATTTTTTAATCCCTGCATCCCTAGCCTGTGTGCTAGAGGGGCATAGATATCTAATGTCTCTGTTGCAATACGCTGTTGTTTCCATTTTGGTAGAGAAGCTATTGTGCGCATATTATGCAACCTGTCCCCAAGTTTAATAAGAAGAACTCTGAGATCTTTAGCTACGGCTACGAGCATTTTTCGCATCGAAGCGGCTTGTTGGGCTTCTTTCGTATCGAATTTAATTCTGTCTAGCTTGGTTACACCATCGACTATGGTCGCTACGTCTTGTCCAAATTTGCTCTCGATTCCTCCTAATGCTTCGCCGGTGTCCTCAAGAGTGTCATGCAAAAGTGCAGCAACTATTGTCGCTTCATCTAATCCAAGAGATGCGACTATTTCAGCAACTGCTACAGGGTGCGTTATATATGCGTCGCCTGATTTTCTTATTTGCCCATTGTGAGCGGAACGAGCTGCTTCGTGCGCTTCTTTGATAAGCCTTGAGCTTTGTTGAGGGTGATGTTCCTTAAATAGTTCAAGAACAAGGTTAAGTTCAGCCGAAGGATCTTCTTCGATTCTGTCCCAAAGGCTAATTTTCGTAATCGCTAAACTCCTGATTCTAGCCTACTCCAGTAACGGCACTACTCGTATCTAACGAGTGTCACCTCTTCATAATCAGCAATCCTTTTTCTCCCGTCAAGAAAATCCAATGAGATTAGAAACCCAAACCCAGCAATTTTTCCTCCAGCAAGGTTAACTAATTCCGCTGCGCATTTAGCTGTCCCTCCCGTGGCTAGAACATCATCAATGATCAGAATATTTGATCCAGTAGAGAAGCGTCCTTTCTGAAGTTCCAGAGTGGATGCACCATACTCCAGTTCATAGTCCAAGGAGAAAACTGGTCCTGGGAGTTTCCCGCTTTTCCGAATAGGCAATAGGCCGACTTTTAGTTGCATGGAAAGAGCTGCAGCTATCAAAAATCCTCGTGCTTCGATTCCAGCTACATAGTCAATCTGTTTAGTCTTATAGTGGCCAGCTAACTTTTCTATGCTTTGTGCAAATGCATGTGCGTCTGCAAGTAGTGGGGAGATGTCTTTAAACCCTATGCCCGGAGTTGGAAAATCCTGAACTGTCCGGATGAACCTTGTTAGATCGAGTTCAGCTTCAGGCATTAGCAAATTCTATCTACGCTTATTCTTTCTTGGACGGGGAGGAATAGCGGGATTAGAAGGCGTGGATTGTGCTACTGGGACACTAGATTTTGATCGTCGCCGCACTGCTTCGCTAAGCCTGTATGAACGTTTATCGGAATCCGCATTTCCAAATTTATTTCTAAGAACAGTAGCGCATGGGGCGGCGATGAATAAAGAAGAGAATGTTCCGATAATCAGACCGATGAGTAGCGCTAGAGCAAATTCTCTCAACGTAACTGCTCCCATAATCCCAGAGCCAACAATTAGGACAGAAACAACAGGGAGTATTGAAGTGATACTCGTGTTAACAGATCGCATAAAGACTTGATTCAATGCTTTCTCCACGATTTCCGTGTACGAGAGTTTAGCGTTTGATAGACGATGTTCGTTATCTCTCACCTTGTCGAAAACGACAAGAGTGTCATATAGGGAATACCCCATAATCGTAAGGAATGCAATAACTGTTGGTGGAGTTACTTCGAACTGGAACAAAGCGTAGATGCCTACGGTTATTACAATATCATGCGCTACGGCCACAAGAGCCCCGACAGCCATTTCCCAACGCAATCTGATCGTGATGTATAAAGCAATAACAATAAAGAAGACAATTAGCGCTTTAATTGCTTTGTTCGTAATTTCCTCACCCCAGGAAGGACCTGCAGTTGAAACGCTAACCGCGCTTTCATCCTGTTGTGTAATCTGAGCAAGAATTGTGGTGACTTGAGCAACAATTGGGTCACTCTCTCCTCCTGAATCCAGAGCATTCTGAGTTACTTTTGAAAGTTCGGTTCGGACTCGTAGCACACCACCACCAGTTTGAATTCTGGCATCAGCGATCCCTAGTGGGCGCAGTGCATCTCTAACTTCTTCAGCTTGAATATTTTCAGCTGGAACTTCCCAAGCCCCCCCTCCTTCAAATTCTAGGCCTAAGTTAAGTCCTCTAAACCCTAGCCCACCAATCGACAAGATAAGGACGGCCAGTGAGCATACAGCTATTGGTTTCCACAATTTTGAAAATGGTACTGAGGTTTCGTTTCTATACATTCTCGTTAGGAGATTCATTTTTGCTCCTCCTTTTCCACTACTGGAAGGCCACTCAACCAAGGACGATTCTGAAGTGCATTTTGCATTCCCATAAATTTCACTGCAGGTCGAAGGAAGAAATACGTAGCTAGGAGGTCAAGAATTGATGCTAAGCCAAGCATGAGTGCAAATCCTCTTACCGAACCTACTGTCAAAATATACAGTATTGCCGCACCGATTAGTGAAGCTAAATTAGCCCAAAAAATAGTTTTAAATGCGATTGGGAAAGACTGGTCTACTGCTGATCGTAACGTCCGCCCATTACGGATATCTTCTTTCAAGTGTTCAAAGTAAACAACGTTTGAGTCTAAAGAAGTTCCGATTGAGACTATAAGCCCAACGACGCCGGCAAGAGTTACGGCAAGGCTCCTTGTCTCTGAAAGCCAAGAAAGAATTACCCAGAGCATTGTCCCAGAAATTGCAAGAGAGAGCATGGCTGCTACACCCAGAAGTTTATAATAAGCGAACATATAGAGCGCGACGAAAGCTAACCCGACTAGCCCTGCGGTAATTCCGGCATCTAACGAATCTTGCCCTAAGGTTGCTGAGACAAGTCGTACTCTACTGCCGCTAGTTGGATCGGTGGGGTCACCAAATTCAAGAGGTAAAGAGCCGTAGCGCAATACTAAAGCCGTATCTTCAGCACGAGTTTGATCGAAATTGCCGCTGATGACTATTTGGTCTCGCTCAAAGTAGGGCGTATTCACAGTTGGAGCAGATTCAATTACTCCATCTAGGACAATTGCCAATTGTCCTACTTGGCAGGTTGATTGACGGTTATAACAAGCACTTGCAGCTGCATTGAAAAGATCAATCCCTTCCTCACCCGATCGGAAAGTAGGGAAGACGCTCCATTCAAGCCCTGCGAAAGTTGCGTCAGCTGTTTCTAACGCAGCTCCAGTAAGCATCGTTCTTCCAAGGAGTAACCGTTGGTATGGGATCCCTTCCGAATCTAGAACAGGAAGAATTACTGGATTTTCAGCGATGTCATCATCAGCAATAGTGTTTGGCATCCCTAAGGCATCGGATTGTGTAAATCCTAGGTTCTCGCATCCTATTCCTTCAGGCGTTGCCCGATCATTATTCTGATTAGCGCCTATTTCTGGACCTTCCTGAGGGAGATCATCCGCATCTGATGGGAGTAGCCCCACTGGGCCCTCGTTTGTGGTCGCGCTATCACCTGTTTGTTCTCCATCGTTTTCAATGGGCATTGGAGGAAGTATCGCACAAACTGGTCTAAAACGAAGTTCCGCTGTTTGCCCTACTACTTCAAGTGCCCGTTGTTGATCCTCAACACCTGGCAGTTGGACGACTATTCGATTTGACTGCCTAGTGATATCTGGCTCAGCTACTCCTAAACCATCGACACGATTTCTAATAATTTCAACTGATCTATCAAGTGCTTCATCTAAGGCTGATCCAGTAAGTTCAGTATCTTCAGCTGGTTCTAATACAACTTCTGCGCCACCTTCAAGGTCTAACCCTAGTAGTACGCTGTTTCCTGAGGCTATAGACCATGAAAGTAAGCCGCCAACGATAAGGACAATTCCTAGTATCGGAAATAGAACTTGTCGTTTCATGCCAAAACCGCCGAGACCGATAAGGGTCTAGGCCTCGTCCGTTATTCCGTCGTAAGTAATAAGCTTTGCAATGTTGGCTTTACCTATCTTTAATTCAATTCCATCAGCGACCATTAAGAAAACTGTTCCCCCATCAAGGTCGCTTACCGTTCCGTAGATTCCGGAGTCAGTAACAACGTCATCGCCAACATCCAAGTTTGCTAGCATTGCTGCCTGTGCTTTTCTTGCTTTCTGCTGTGGACGCAGAATCATGAAATACATCAGAAGTAGTAAAATTGGAATAAAAAGTGCTCCACCCATTAAATGCCCTATCGTTAGTTTGGTTCGTTCCAAATGTTACCGTAACAAACTTCAGAACCCTAAGTATCGCTTCCACATTCTGGAATCCTAAAATTTATCCCCAGATTTCAAGGGTTTTTCTTCGGAATTCCTTGAATTGACCACTAGCTATTGCCTCTCTCGCTCTTTTCATGAAATCAAAGGTCCAAGCAAGATTATGGAGAGTAAGTATCCGTCCAGCGACGGGCTCACCTACAGATAGGAGGTGACGTATGTAACCTCTGGACCATTGCGCCGTCGAATTTTTAGTAAATCCAGGATCAATAGGTTCATCACTTTTAGCATATTTAGCTGCACTTAGATTGATACGCCCCTGCATTGTTAAGGCAGTTCCATGCCTCGCTAGCCGTGTCGGCCAAACACAATCGAACATGTCTATACCGCAAGAAATTGCTTCTACTAAACCAGCGGGATCTCCTAACCCCATAAAGTATCTCGGTCTCTCCAACGGAAGGTGCTTAGTGCTTTCGCTCATTGGCTCAAGCATCTCTTCCCTTGTTTCTCCAACCGATAATCCACCAATTGCATAACCATCAAATCCGATATCAACGATTTGTTCTGCCGATTTTTTCCGAAGGTTTAAGTCAAGACCGCCTTGCACTATTCCAAATTGTGATTGATCTTCAAAGAGTCCGGATTTCAGGTTCAAAAAATGTAGGCGCGCCCTTTTGGCCCATAAGTACGTTCTTTCTACAGCTAGTTCAATTACTGCTTTTTCTGCGGGCAGAGGTGGGCAAACATCTAATGCCATTTGTATGTCTGAACCCAGAGAATTCTGTATTTCAACAGCTGTTTCAGGCGTTAACCTATGGTAGCTACCGTCATAAGTAGATTTGAAGGTAACTCCGTCATCGTCAACGTCTGGTTCCAAGGAAAAAACTTGATACCCTCCGGAGTCAGTCAAGATCAGTCGATTCCAATTTGCAAACCCATGCAAACCACCAAATTCTTTGACAAGTTTCTCTCCTGGGCGAAGCATCAGGTGGTATGTGTTACCAAGGATTATGTCTGCGCCAAGCTCTTCTAAGTCTTGTGAGGTGATCGTTCTCACTGATCCTCTTGTACCTACTGGCATGAATGTTGGTGTTTGCAAACTATGGCGCTTAGTTGACAATTCCCCTACCCGCGCATCATCATCTTTAGCAAGAACGGAAAATTTTGGTGTCTGTTCAAATGCCATTTACAGAACCCAACTTATTTAGTGGCGAACTATTCATTTCAATCGTTTAATAAACATAGCGTCACCCAAAGAAAGAAATCGGTAACCTTCATCTAAAGCAGTGCGATATAGCTCTTTCCATCGTGGTCCGGCGAAAGCTTCAATCATTACTAAAAGACTAGATCGGGGTAAATGGAAGTTTGTCATTAAAGCGTCAACCACATTGAATTCGAAACCTGGAGTGATAAATAGGTCTGTACGGCCGGAAAGGTTACCGGTGGCTGCAACAGATTCCAAGGCCCGCACTACTGTCGTTCCCACTGCCACAACACGATTAGCTTGTTTGCAAAGTTCCCATACGTCTTCGCTAACAAAATAATTCTCTTCATGCATTAGATGGTCCCCTATTGATTCTGTAGAGATTGGGCGGAATGTCCCAAGACCAACACTTAGTTCTAATTTCGCTATTTGGACCCCTCGCTGTACACAGCGCTTAAGTGTCTCTTCAGTAAAATGCAAGCCAGCAGTTGGTGCGGCAACAGAAGATTCCCTATTTGAAAAAACTGTTTGGTATCGTTCTCCGTCCTCCAATTGCCGTTCAATATATGGAGGCAAGGGAATTTCACCGTATTTTTGGAATAGTTCCTGCATCGCACCTTGTAAGGAATATATGTATCTCGTTCCGGTCCCAGATGCTTCACCTACATGTATTACAGGGTCGCCATCATCATTGAACAAATCACTTCCTACTGGAACTTTTCTACTAGGACGGACCAAAGCTTCCCATGAGTCTTCTATATGTTCTTCCAAAACAAGTAGTTCTACCATTCCTCCAGTTTCTTTCCGAAATTTCATTCTTGAAGACATCACTCTGGTTTCGTTTAGGACGACGACATCACCCTCGTCGAGTAAGTCAGGCAAGTCTTTAGTCTTCTTATGGCTTATTATTTCTCCATCTACAAGCAATCTTGAGTTTTCGCGAAATTCTAAGGGATGTTGAGCTATCGCGCTCTTTGGTAACTCATAGTCAAAGTGTGATGTGTCCAAGGTTCTTTGAGATCTATTTATCTAGTTCAGTGAGTAGATTCGGAGCGTGTTTTTCCGCCGTATTCTTCTTTGGGGGTTCTAAATCAAGGTGATCCCATGCTGATGGAGTCGCTATCCTTCCGCGTGGAGTTCGCATGATTAACCCCTGTTGTATTAGGAAAGGCTCATAAACATACTCAACTGTCTCAGTAGGTTCAGAGACACTAATTGCTAGAGTAGAAAGCCCGACAGGACCACCGCTAAATTGTTGACATAGAGCCTGAAGGATCGCTCTATCAACTTTATCTAAGCCTCTTTGGTCAATGCCAAATACCTTAAGACCTTCTTCTGCTGTTTTTTGATCAATAATTCCCTCCGCTTTCATTTCAGCAAAGTCACGTACTCTTCTAAGAAGCCGATTGGCGATTCTAGGAGTCCCGCGCGCTCGAATTGAGATTTCCTTACTTCCTGCTTCCTCTATGTGGATACCAAAGATCCCTGCTGAGCGAAGCACAATTGTATTTAAATCGGAAGAGTCGTAATAGTCAAGGCGTGCGACCAACCCAAATCTATCTCTGAGAGGTCCAGTAATTAGCCCAGTTCGAGTCGTAGCAGCGACCAATGTGAATGGGGATACAGATAAACGCACTGATCTTGCTGCTGGTCCTTTTCCGAGAACTATATCTAGTTGATAATCTTCCATAGCAGGGTAGAGAACCTCTTCTACAGCCTTGGATAGTCGGTGTATTTCATCAATGAATAGCACATCTCCAGGTTCAAGTTTTGTCAGAATGGCTGCGAGGTCACCTGCACGTTCAAGTGCAGGTCCTGATGTGCTGTGGAGATTAACCCCCATCTCATGAGCAACAATATTGGCTAGCGTTGTCTTACCCAAACCCGGTGGGCCGGCAAAGAGAAGGTGGTCTGGAGGCTTGTTTCGTTTCTTTGCTGCACCGAGGATAATTTCAAGGTGTTCTTTGAGTTCTGATTGGCCGACGAAGTCCGTGAGATTAGTCGGTCTTAGTCCATTAGTTTCCATTGCGCGATCATGTTCATCGTCTGCAATGGACTGACTTGGGGAAAGCAGTTCGTCTCTCATTATTCAACTCTCATTTTTTCGATCATGATGACACCGAAGCTAATTCTCGTAAAGCTAATTTAAGCAATTCGGAAACGTCTCCTTCTGAGGGAAGGTTTTTCATCGCTTCATATATTTCTTCGTTACCGTACCCAAGTCCTGTAAGTGCTTCGCGAATATCTTTAGCGTCAGTTGATATTTTGGAACCATTTAAGGAAGAACTGCCAGCAGTAGCTATTTCTGTAAGGTGGAGTTTTGACTGAAGTTCCATTATCAATCTCGCAGCAGTTTTTTTGCCGATACCAGGGACAAGGCAGAGAGCTTCAGCGTCTTCATTTGCTATTACCTTACTTAATTCTTCGGGACCGTAAGTTGATAGAATTGCTAGCCCTAGGGAAGGCCCGACACCGTGCGCTGCGATAAGCGCTTCAAAGAATAAACACTCTGTTCTAGCTAAGAAACCGTAAAGGAATTGGTTGTCTTCTCTGAAATGATGATGAGTGTATATCAGAGCCTCTTTTCCTATGGATCCAACACTTTCAAATGTTGACGGTGAGATTTGGATTCGATACCCAATTCCTGCGACTTCAAGAATTATTTCGCTCTCTTCTTTGATAGTTAGAATTCCCCGAAGACTACCGATCGTCATGCGACTCCTATGTGTTTGTTTGCAGAATAACAAAGGGCTAAAGCGAGCGCATCTGCTGCATCAACAGGATCTAGGGGGGTTTCGATTTGGAGTAGTGTTCTCACCATTTGTTCCATTTCTATTTTGTCAGCCCCCCCATGTCCAGCAATAGCTAGTTTGACTTCGTTTGGGGAGTACTCAATGACTTCACATCCAGCATCTAATCCTTCCACCATAACGATACCTATTACTTGACCTACTGAAATTGCAGTTCTCGCATTTCGTTGGAAAAGTACGCGTTCTATAGCTATAACTTCTGGCTTAAAGTCTTCCAACAGTTCCCGCAACTCAGTTCGAAGTTCTAACAGTCGATTAGGCAACTCCCATTCAGGAGAAGTTCTTATCACTCCAGCAGCGACTGCTCTCTCCTTCCGTTTGTTTATTTCAATCACGCCATAGCCACAGCGAGATAATCCTGGATCTATTCCTAAAACGAACATATGTACGATTATAGGGTTTTTTGGTCCCGTGGCGGTGTATTGTTTCTATCCTGCGAGTTCCTGTAGAACTGCATCTGGAATATCAAAGTTTGCGTGCACAGCATCAACATCATCCAGTTCGTCCAGAAGATCAATCAAATTGAGGACTTGTTTCGCTGCGGTGGTCTCCTGCAGTGAAACGACTTGTGAAGGAAGGAACGTTAAGTCTGAGGACATGAAGGGAATTTCTGACTTTTCCAAAGCATCTCTAAGTTGGTTGAGCTCAGTTGGCTCGCAAGTCAATCTCCAAGTATCCCCTTCATCAACAAGGTCTTCAGCGCCGTTCTCAAGCGCTACTGTCATAAGGTTATCTTCATCAATTTCTCTAGAAAGGACTATTACCCCCTTGCGTTGAAATTGCCATGCGACTGAACCAGGTTCAGCCAAAGATCCCCCATTTTTTGAGAGAGTTGACCGCACTTCAGAACCCGTTCGGTTCCGATTATCTGTTAATGTCTCTATGTAAAGCGCCACCCCATTAGGTGCATAACCTTCGTAGGTTACGTCTTCGTAATTCACACCTTCTAGTTCTCCTATTCCTCGCTTAATAGCTCGTTCTATGGTGTCGAGAGGGACGGAATTATCTCGGGCTTTCTGATACATGGTCCTTAAGGTTGGGTTGGAGTCAAGTTCCCCTCCCCCTTGGCGAGCTGCTACTTCAACTTGCTTAATTAGCTTTGCAAATAATTTTCCGCGCTTTTTATCAGCAGCGCCCTTCTTGTGTTTTATGGTCGCCCATTTGGAATGTCCTGACATATCTTCCCCCCTTCGCTTGGAATCTTATAGCGCCATTGATACGAACAATTCATGAATTCTTGCATCATTTGAAAGTTCTGGATGAAATGATGCCACCAAAGTCGTTTTATTGCCACACAGAACAATCTGATCGTCTAGTTTCGCGAGAACTTCAACGCTCTCACCAACAGACTCAACAATTGGTGCTCGGATGAATATCGAAGGGAATGGTGATCCCAAACCCTTGATATCTAATTGAGTCTCGAAAGAGTCTATCTGCCTGCCGAATGCGTTTCTTCTAACCGTTATGTCAATAGCGCCAAGGGGTCTCTGGTCTTCTCGCCCATCAAGAATTTCTGAAGAAAGCATGATCATCCCAGCGCAAGTACCAAATACAGGCATACCATCTGAAAGTCTTACCTCCAACGGTTTTCGTAATAGATTTGATTCCAGCAACATTGAAATAGCCGTCGATTCACCCCCGGGTATGACGAGTCCATCAACACTATCTAGGTCTTCAGGGTCTCTGATTGCGATTGCCTCTATGTCAAGACTGTCTAGGATCCTGATGTGGCTTTCGAAGGCTCCTTGAAGTGCTAGGACACCCACCTTCAAGATTCACCAACCGCGATCTTCTAATTTTATATTTAGTTCATCCATCCCAATGCCAGTCATTGGGCCTCCGAGACCTCGACTCACTTTCGCTAATATTTCGGGATTATTGAAATTGGTTGTTGCTTCAACGATAGCTTTAGCGCGGGGTTCGGGATTTTCGGATTTAAAGATTCCTGAACCAACAAAAACCGCTTCAGCTCCTAGTTGCATAACCAAAGCCGCATCAGCTGGAGTTGCGAGTCCCCCTGCACAAAACATTGGCACTGGCAATGTTCCAGTTTCAGCAATTTCTTGCACTAACGAAACTGGGGCTTGGAGTTGTTTAGCCCAATCAAAAATCTCAGCCGAATCAGCCTGTCCGATTTTTTTGATATCTCCCAGTATCGTTCGTAGATGCCGAACTGCTTGAACTACGTTTCCGGTGCCAGCTTCTCCTTTGCTTCGGATCATGCAGGCGCCCTCCGAAATTCGCCTGAGCGCTTCACCAAGGTTAGTTGCGCCACAGACGAATGGCACGGTGAACGCCCACTTATCAATGTGGTGCTTCTCATCAGCTGGTGTTAATACTTCCGATTCATCAACGTAGTCAACTCCCAAGGATTCAAGTATCTGTGCTTCTACGAAGTGTCCGATTCTTGCTTTCGCCATAACTGGAATCGTTACCGTTGCTTTTATACCTTCTATCATCTCGGGGTCACTCATTCTTGCAATTCCGCCATCTACACGGATGTCAGCAGGAACTCTTTCTAAAGCCATGACTGCTACTGCTCCAGCATCTTCAGCAATTTTTGCCTGTTCCGGTGTGACTACGTCCATGATCACACCTCCTTTGAGCATTTCTGCTAATCCCCGTTTTACGTTGATTGTTCCAGTGGTACGTGAGGTGGATGTTTCTTCGTCAGTCATATTCAAATGTTACCGGCAATTAAGTATTTGCGTTTCGTTTTTTCACAACTCTCCTAAAGCCATGACTCGGTCCATTGTTGAAAATCCAGTTGTGATTAAAGGGTCTTTAGGGGGGTGTATCCACATGTGGCGACAGAATTTGGGATTGTGAGTAGGCTCTCTCCCGTCTGAGTGCAGACTTCTCAAAGCATCGGCGAGGCCAGTCGGATAGCGTGTCATTCGAACCGCAAGGATATCTGTTTCCGCCACAACCCAAGGGTAGAAGATTTTTCTAGCGATGATCCCGACAAATTTTGGCAGAAAGAACATAGGTCTTGCTATAAGAACTGCCGCTGTACTCTCAAGAAGAGTTAACCTATTTCGTGTACGGCTAAGTTCGTGGGTTATTAGCCCTTCAAGTTCAACTCTTGTTACTCGATCTAAAAGACCTGTGGTAGCGACCAATCTTCCGTTGAAGCTGTTTCGACCAACCATGATCATGTTTGGTGCTGAATCCTGTATCACGAACAAATCTGGAGGTCGAAAACCATGAGCCACACAAATCCCTTCAACAAGGTTCTCAAAACGGGGGAAACTTCCTGTGGTAATGGGTTTTGCATTTACTTTATTTAAGATCTTCAAGTCCATCCGTCGATAGGTAGTGACGTAGTAGGTCCCTACGACTAGAAGGGAACCAGGAATTGCGATATATATAGCTGCTCCGGAAAGAGTAGCTATCGCAATCAAAATAGCTACATCCCACGTTATGCACGCAACAAAGATAGCCAAAGCCCGCCTAACCGCTATATGCGGTTCCATCAAAAATTGACCTCTACAGGGCCTTGGGCTTCTTCTTCAGCTTCAAAGAATTCAGCTTGTTTGAAATTGAATGTTCCTGCAACAACATTCGAAGGGAACGTTTCAATCTTGTTGTTATAGCCGAGTACGCTGTCATTGTAGTGTTGACGGGCAAATGCTATTCGGCTTTCGGTACTAACTAGCTCCTCTTGCAATTGTAGAAAATTCTCGTTCGCTTTTAAGTCTGGGTAAGCCTCTGAAAGAGCAAAAAGGGATTTCAAAGCTCCGCTTAGCAAATTCTCATTCTGTGCTTGTTCTCCGATGCTTTGACCTGCCATAGCAGCATTTCTTGCTTCAACGACTGCTTCTAGAGTTTCTCTTTCGTGTTCGGCATAACCCTTCACTGTCTCAACCAGATTTGGAATAAGGTCGTATCTTCTCCGCAACTGAACGTCTATTTGTGACCAGGCGTTTTCTGTACCATTTCGTAACCGAACTAATCCGTTGTATTGCATAATCAGAAATAGCAGTAGTAACACAACGACTATTAAGACGATAATTAAGGCCATAGATGCTCCTTTGGTGTTTCATTCAGCATAACTAAGATTCTTCAAACACGAAATCTTTATGAGTTAATTTACTGTAGCTTTTCGCCCATTTAGGGTTCCGGAGAAGAATTGGCGCCCTTTAGCTAAGGGAACAGCAGGGGCTATGCTGAGCGCTCGGCCGTAGACCTCTATATAACGGTTTGCTAGTTTCTCCATACTGAATTGTTCTGCACGACTTCGTGCAGAGTGAACTACTCCTCTGGTTGCATCAGAGTTGTACAGGGCTAGTCGCAGTCCATCGGAAAGGGAAATGGGGTCGCCTGTCTTTGTAAGGATGGCATCAGTCCCGCCTCGAGCAAGTTTGGCATAACCAGGTATCGAACTAGCAACTATTGGAGTGCCTGCTGCCATTGCCTCTAATAATACAATTCCGAATGATTCACCACCCAGTGATGGGGCGCAGAGTACAGAACACTCTTGTAGTCTCTGTATCTTTTCCGAATCTGGAATCGTTCCTAGCCATGATATTCGCCTATCACCGTTGGCGATCTCTTTCAATCGGTTTGTTTCAGGGCCCTCTGAAGCTACCCAAAGAGTTATCTCCTGAGGCAGGTAGTCCATGGCGCGGATTAGGACTTCTAGACCCTTTCTTGGCTCATGCCTGCCTACGAAGAAAATAGTAGGTTTATTTTTTCCTTTACCGTTCTTATGGAAAAGGTCAAGATCAATTCCGTTGAAAAGAATTTCGTACTCTCCCCCAAGTGCATCACGGGCAGTTTTAGCTGCTTCGTCAGACACGGCACAATTGATCTCTATTCTTGAAGCTGCCCACCTTGCTGGGCGATTAAAATAATCATAGAACTTAGAAGGACCGGAGCGATGATATGTCGCCACAATGGGGCTTTGTTTTAGAACTATTGCTGTCAAGGTTGGTCCTGGAGCAAGTGGTTCATGAACATGCAAGACATCAAACTGCTCGTCCCTAAGAGCCCGAATTACTCTTAGTTGCGCTGCCGCATCAGGGGCTAAAGGGGCAATAGATCCATTAGTAGCCATGGGGAGACTGTTCCCCAATGGTGTGATTCCAGTCTCTGGTGGCGGTCCATCGCAAGGACCGAGGACCCTAACGTCTATGCCCATTTTCCTGATTGCTTTGGCTAAGCATAAGATTTGGTTCTGAACGCCTCCTGGTACAGTGAGGCTGTAAGGACTAATCATGCCAATGCGCATACTCACATTGGTAGCCGATCTAGAATAAATTCGCTTCTTTTCAAGAAATAATTAACTTCTTTCGCTGCGAAAATCCTCAAGAGCGGCTAAGTCGCTTGGCCAATTCGGTTGCATAAGGTGCCATTGTTCTGGTTGTGCTCGGATCAGAGATTCGAAAACATTGATTATCTCTTGCGACATCCGTGCAACATCCTCTCTCAATGTTCCGGTTCTATGAGATGAGATAGGAGGGCACACAACGGCATGATGCAATTTGTTTTGTTGATAGACAGCGACAGGTATTATCTTCGCACCTGTTCTAATTGAGAGTGTTGCTGGCCCTGCAGGAATAGTCGTATCCTCACCAAAGAAGTTCACTTTCACTCCTTTCCCATCAATGTCACGATCGCAAAGAAGGCAAACAACATGATTTTGCTTTATAGCATTTATTACTTCTTTCCCAGCATCAGGACCGAGCGGGACTACATTCATACCAAATGACTCACGATATTTGAGCATGAAATCAAATAACTCTTTTGGTCTCTGCGGTTCAACTACAACGGTTACTTCATAGTGCGGTCGGCAAGTCAACCAACGTCCTGCCCATTCCCAGCCGCCAAGGTGAGGGAGCGCAAGGATAGGTCCTACTCCTGTTTCCCAAGCATTCTCAATATGCTCAAAACCTTCAACTGTAAAACCTGTATCAATTTGGGAATCTGAAAGCCCTTGCATTCTTGCTGAATCCACCCAATAGCGTGCATAGGTCTGGAATGTTTTTCCTATTTTCTCCTGCATTTCGCTATCTTTAAGTGTTTTGTCATAGACCCTGGTTAAGTGTCTGCTTACGAGAAAGCGCCTCTCTTTGGACATCCTAGAAATTAATAGTGCGACAGAATTCTGAATTGGGGTAACTAGTGCAGCCGGAAATATTTGAACAAGTGAGGCTAAAGCTCTATAGAGGAGAACGAGAGGTTTTGCGGCAGTCACTTAAAGTTGTTCTGGGTCCGTTGAAGTCTCTATTTGTGCCGTAGCTTGATTCCATATTTTCAGGAATCTCTGGACGACAGTGACAAGTGTGAGGATTAACATCACCCACAATACTGGAATAAGGATGTCACTGATTAACAGCCCAAGTGCCAGCACAATGAAACGCTCTGCTCGTTCCATAATTCCACCTTTCGCATCGAACCCTAAAGACTCTGCTTTAGCACGTTGATATGAAATGAGCATCGCAGACCCCATTACTGCGACAGGTAGCATCATGATTCGCCCTGGTTCATTTGATGCTAAATACCATGCAATTCCACAGAAGAGAAAAATGTCTGTAACTCGGTCACTAAATGAATCAAGGAATGCGCCTCTAACTGAGGATGTACCAGCTGCTTTTGCTACTGCACCATCTAACGCATCTGGTAGTCCTGTAAGAATAAGAAATATAAAACCAAGGAAAAGTTTTCCTTGTCCTATTACAACTGCCCCTACCGCAGCAATAACAATTCCGGTGGCTGTTAAAGCATTCGCAGTGACTCCGATTCGGCATAAACCAGCCCCTATTGGGTCAAGAACCCGATCAACATTTGTGCGGAAGTTGCCATCAAACACGAATTTCCTCCATCTAACTCTTCACGAGTTCTACAAGGGCAAGACTAGCACTTATACCCCTTGACTCTTGGCCCTACCAGACTTTAGAAAGGGTCATCCCATTCCTCGGGGTTCTCTTCAACTACTTGCTCGAGGACTTTTCCCGAAGATGCGTCAATAAGTATTACTGCTCTACTTAATGGAATTGACTCTGATGAATACGTTAGCAATCGCCAAACGGGTCGGCTCCTAAATCCTCTCCACATCAGTTGGGCTGAAGCTGGGCCAATTTGAAACCCAACAGATTTTGATGCTATGTCCAGTGCTTCCTTTTCTTCTATCGTGCATCGTACAGATGCATAGAGGTTGTAGAGGCCAAATAATACGATACAAATTCCAGAGATAAAAAAACCTTTGTTGACCAATGGCGAGTCGTTAAACAGGAGATTCAAAAAAACAAACACTAAGCCTGAAGTGATGTACAGGTATCCGGCCAACTTTCGTTTATCAGTATTTGGAATTTGGTATTCACCTGCTCCGTAAGCAGGTTCAAGGTCCTCTGGTAAAGAATCAAAAGTTTCTGGTACCTCATTCACCTACAGGAGTCTAATTACGAAATTCAAGAAAAGGCTGTTTAGGTTCGTGGAGGCCAGTGTTTTTTCAATCTTTCGTAGCTCGACGAAAGCGTTTCTGGAATCATCCTTGTTTCCGCAATCGCAGTAAGGAAAGTTGTGTCACCTTCCCATCGTGGTAGACAGTGAACGTGTAAATGCTCTGGGATACTAGCTCCAGCTGCTTTCCCAATATTTATTCCCACATTAATCCCATGAGGTTTATATGCTTCTGTGATTGCGGTCACGGCTGAATTTGTTATTTCCCATAATTCATTACTTTCTTCACCAGTCAGCTGCTGCAAACTAGGCACAGCGCGTTTGGGCAGGATAAGTACATGTCCACTCACATAGGGATACTTATTGAGTATGGCAGCACAGTGATCACCTTCCCAGAGAACATACTGTTTAGCATCTGGGTCATCAGAAATAAAGAGGTCTTCAAAGATGCTTTCGCTTCCCAAAAGAGGTTTCTCTCTCTCAGTTGAGACGTAAGCCTTGCGCCAACCTGCCCAAAGCCTACCTATTCGGGTTGGCCCACTTCGCGTTTTCATAGTCGATCATTAATCTCTTTAGTGAGTCTTTCAATGAAATCATTTACGGGAATCCCTCGCTCAACTTCACCGCCTCTTGGGTTAACTCCAACTGTTTGAGCTTCTACGTCTTCGCCGCCCACAACCAAAACGTAAGGAATTTTTTGTGTTTTGACATCTCTGATTCGTTTCCCTAATGGGTTATCGGCTCGCACGAACTGCACGCGAAAGTTTTCTTTGTCGAGTTTTACAATGATTTCCTTTGCATAAGCTTCGTGCTCTTCGGCAACTGGCAAAACCGACACTTGAACTGGAGCAAGCCAAGAAGGGAAAGCTCCAGCGTAATGCTCTATTAGAACACCAAAGAAACGCTCAATTGATCCCATTAAGGCTCGGTGGATCATCACTGGACGTTTTCTTTCACCAGAGGAATTTATGTAACGTAAGTTAAATCTTTCGGGGAGATTGAAATCCAACTGGATAGTTGAAAGTTGCCATGACCTTCCTATGGCATCGGCAACATCAATATCAATCTTGGGTCCATAGAACGCAGCATCACCAATTTTGGTGCTATATGGGAGCCCATGGCTCTCTATAGCTTCTTGCAACGCCAGGGTTGCGTGATCCCAAATTTCGTCGCTCCCTACTGATTTTTCTGGATTTCTGGTTGAGAGGTTAAAGGTAAACTCCTCAAACCCAAAGGCTTGCAGCACTGACATGACGAATTCAAGTAAATTCCCGATTTCTTCTGCGAGGCCTTCTTCAGTTGTGAAAATATGCGCATCATCCTGGGTAAATCCCCGTATTCTCATTAAGCCATGCAGGGTTCCAGCTCTTTCATATCGATAGACGGTTCCCAATTCAAATAAACGCACAGGTAAGTCCCTGTATGATTTCGTTCCAGAGCGATAGATCAAGCAATGCATAGGACAATTCATTGGCTTCGGGTAGTACTCACCGTTGTCCATTTCCATGGGAGGATACATTCCTTCAGAGTAGAAATCTAAGTGTCCGCTAGTTCTAAAGAGGTCTGCATTCGCTATGTGCGGCGTGTAGACGAATTCATAGCCTCCGTCCTCATGCCGGTGGCGACTGTAATCTTCCATAAGTTTCCTAACTTGGGATCCTTTGGGGTGCCATACCGCAAGACCACCTCCAAGTTCTGATGGGAAACTAAGTAGATCCAATTCGTTCGCTAATTTCCTGTGGTCTCGTTTTGCTGCTTCTTCCAATCGTTCTATATGTTCTTTCAGTTGTTTTTTTGTGGCCCAGGCCGTTCCATAAATTCTTTGAAGCATCGGCTTTTTTTCATCACCCCTCCAATATGCTCCCGCAACGCTCATAAGTTTAAAATGTCCCAACTTACCTGTTGATGGGACATGAGGGCCACGGCACAGATCAACGAAGCCGTCCCCATTATGGTAAAAACTGATTATTTCATTATCGCTAATTTCAGTAGCGTCAGCTGTTTCAATAATTTCGCATTTGTACGGATGTTCAGAAAACATTGTTAAGGCTTCATTGACCGATGTTTCCCCGCGAACGAAAGCTTGATCCGCTTCGACTATTTCTTTCATCTTTCTTTCTATCTTCTCAAGGGTTTCTTCTTTAATCGCCTCATCATTGGGAATTGAGAAGTCGTAATAAAATCCATTTTCTATTGGTGGTCCAATCGCAAATGTTGCTCCGGGGTAAATATTCAACACGGCTTGCGCTAGGACATGAGCAGTTGAGTGGCGGAGAGTTTCTAAGCCTTGTTCAGAGTCACCGGTAATAATGCTGACAGATGAACCATCCTCAAGAGGCGTGGAAAGATCAACTTCGACCCCATTTATTTCGGCGATCACTGCTGCCTTGGCAAGACCAGGACCTATGTCCCTAGCTAGATCTGCAGCGGTTGATCCTTCTTGAAGTGTTCTTTCTGAACCGTCTGGCAATATGACTGTGATTTCCGGCATGAATGTATGGTACAGATGAGGACTGGCGATTTCGGGGAATATATAGAGTTCTTATCCGTTCTGCTCTCAAAGTCCTTGTTTGGCTTACTCTCCTTCAACTTGATAGGGTGACGCCACATCAATCCCAAGCAGCATTGCAGCTTCAGAAATTCCGTTGCCAGATGCTGCTAATTGATCAATAATCGCAATAGCTTGGGGTGTGTCTAAATCATTATCAAGAGACTCTCGAACTTCATCTATCCCATAGCTTCCAGTCCCAGCTGAAATCCACGCATGTAATCTTTTCTTCGCCTGAGGCATTATCTCTTTATCCCACGACCAAGGAGTCCGATAGTGATGAGCGGCGACCCCAAGTCTAATAGCTCTCGGGTCATACTCGTTTCTTAAATCAGACACGAAGACAAGATTTCCCAATGATTTTGACATCTTCTCTCCATCCATTTCCACCATTGCCTGATGCATCCAATGACGAACGAACGGTTTACCTGTTACTGCTTCCGACTGGACACGTTCACATTCATGGTGGGGGAAAATTAGATCAGTGCCTCCTCCATGAAGATCTATTGTTTCCGAATCCAAATCCCGTAGGGCCAGTACTGAACAGTCCACATGCCAACCGGGGCGTCCGGGACCCCATCTACTTTCCCAAGATGGCTCATCTTGGAGCGATGGTTGCCACAACACGAAATCTAAAGGATCGCGTTTTTGCGGGTCGTTAGGATTACCGCCTCTTTCTGCAGCAAGAGCAATCATCTCGTCTCTTTTTAAACCACTTAGGTCTCCGAAATTTCTCGCTCCAGAGACATCAAAATAAACAGATCCATTTATTTGGTAGGCATTTCCTTTTCCAAGTAGCTGCCCGATGAAATTCCGTATTTCTGCAATTGCCGAAGTCGCCCTAGGTTCGCTCCATGAAGGAATCATTCCAAGCGCTTTCATATCGCTATCAAATCGGGCTGTTTCCCTCGCAGCTAGATCAAGGTAATGAACCCCTAATTCTCTTGCTTTGCGGAGGATGTCATCATCTACATCGGTAACATTCCGGACACATTGTGTTTCATAACCTAGATCTCTGAGCCTTCGCTGAAGTATGTCGTATGTAAGGTATGTGGCGGCATGGCCAATATGGGTAGCATCATATGGCGTTATTCCGCATGTGTAGATCTTGACAGTTTGATTTGGTTGAAATGAATCAATTGTATTTGTTGCCGTGTTGAAGAGTCTCATCGTAATTTCTATAGCTCGCGCTGCAGTTTGGGAAAAGTGTAGCGTGCTTAATGCCTCAACTAGTTTTGTGAACTACTCAAGCCCGGTGATGCTAACCGATGACCTTGTTTTATAGAGTTTGTTCAGTTGCAAGAGAACAGCGGTAAAAGCTTCTACCGGAGCCGCATTGGCTAGGCTCCCGCAGTCAAGACCTCGAAGATTATCCATCTTGTTCACGATCTCTATCGTTTCGTCAATGGCAGATTGTTCGTCAGCGCAGACGAGGACATCCCCTTCCATAGGGGTTTCAATCTCGCCAAGTTCTTTTGCAGGAAGGTGCTGAAATGCCATGGACACTCTTGACATCGGGATTGCTGCTTGGACGTCAGCCGCTATTGAACCCCGAGGAGGGTATAAGGCGTGAAATTCATTCCCAACTCTCGCCAACGCATTAGCCATGCAAATAACAAGCTTTCCTTCTAATTGCTTCTTTAGAGCTTTGGCTGTTGGAGCGCATGAGTCCCAGGGTGTAGCGAGAACAACAGTCTCTGCTAACGCTGCTTCCTCGTTGCTAACACCAGTTAGCAGATAGTTCTCATCTCCCCAGATTTCAAAGATGTCTTCAACGATTTCAGCTGCCCTTCCAGATGATCTTGAACCAATTTCTACGTCATATCCGATGGAAGCTAACCTTAAAGCTAATCCTCGTCCAGCTGGTCCGGTGCCGCCTACAATACCAATTTTCATGTGTAGAACATATCGCCGATGTGCTTTAAAGTGGCAATTTTCTTGCTAGTTTCTTAACCTTTCTAAAGTTTGGCTCAAACAACCCGCAATTGCCTATCTCGCTAATGTAGTGTTTTTCTGAGAGCATTTACCTTTTGGAGTGTCAATGAGCATCTTAAAAGACAAGAACCTATTAATCACTGGGATACTTACCGATGCGAGCCTAGCGTTTGGTGTCGCCCAACTAGCTCTTGATGAAGGAGCGAATTTAGTTATCACTGGAGCAGGTAGAGGTCTTCGCTTGACAGAAAGGACCGCTAGGAAACTTAACGGAGAAGTTGATGTTTTGGAATTTGATGTAACTGATCCATCACATGTTTCTAATGTCCGAAATGCCTTAGAAAAGAAATGGGGTCGTGTTGATGGCGCATTGCATGCCATTGGTTTTATGCCTGAAATTGGTTTGGGAGAAGATTTCTTAGCCGCTAGTTGGGATGAGATCTCAATTGGTTTTGATATTTCCGCTTATTCAATCAAAACGGTAGCTGAGACTATTCTCCCGCTTATGAGCGATGGTGGATCTATCGTGGGTCTTGATTTCGACGCGAACGTAGCGTGGCCAGCGTACAACTGGATGGGCGTTGCCAAAGCGGCGCTAGAGTCAGCTTCACGTTATCTTGCTCGTTCTCTGGGACCAGAGAATGTTCGCGTGAACCTAGTCGCAGCGGGACCGATCCGGACAATGGCTGCAAAATCAATTCCTGGATTTAAAGAATTCGAAGATGCTTGGGATGGGCGAGCGCCATTGGGTTGGGATGTGAAAGACTCTTCTGCTGTTGCTCGCGCTTGTGTGGCTCTTTTGTCTGACTGGTTTCCAATGACCACAGGTGAAATAATTCATGTTGATGGGGGCTACCACGCTATTGGGGCATGAAATTAATATTGATTGAGAAATTCAAGCTTTAACCCTGTCCGTTTCATCAACGATGTCACCGACTATAGCTTCTAAGACATCTTCCAAAGTAGCGATCCCTTGAATGCCCTGTTGTGAATCCTTCACTAATGCAAAGTGGATTTGAGTTTCCCTCATTTCTCTCAGGAGTTCATCTAATGTCCGCCCGCTTGATGTAACGAGAATTTCACGTATACGTTTTTCGGTGAGTTGTAATTGTTCATTCCCTTCTCCAGGATATAAAAGATCCTTCACATGCATGAATCCAACAACTTTGTCTCTTGAAACCACCGGAAGGCGACTGTGACCGCTTTGTGCTGCAATAGCTTGAATTTGTTCTATTGGCAGATTCACATCAACTGACACCACTTCGCTCCAAGGAATCATGACCGAGCTAACAGGTTGGTCTTGGAAAAAAAGTGCACCTGAAAGAATATCATGGCTAGTTTGATTCATATTCCCGCTAGTTTTTACCTCTCCTATCAAATTGTGAATCTCTTGAACTGTGTAGGCAATGCCTAATTCCGCTACCTGATTTATGCCAAAGGGTTTAAGCATGAGACTTGCAACCTTATTTAAGAACCAAATAATAGGTCCGAAAATAAAAACGAAGTATCTATGGAATCTAGACAATCGGCAAAGTACAAGTTCCGGATCAGTTAGTGCAAAGTTTTTAGGAACCATCTCCCCCAGGACCATATGAAGGAAGACCACTATGAACAGAGCTACACCAAATGCAATCGCATGTGCCAATGACGTTGGGAAACCTAGCGGTTCTGTAAAGATTGCTTCAACTATCTTTGCGAATGCTGGTTCGGCCACTAGCCCTAAACCAAGTGATGAGATAGTAATACCTAACTGCGCTCCGGAAATAGATAAAGGTAAGTCAGCCATTAGCTCAATGCCAATTCGCGCCGAACGGTTTCCGCTTTGTCCTAGCTTTTCCATTTTTGACCTTCGCGATGCCACAAGCGCAAATTCAACGGCAACAAAAACTCCATTCACCAGAACCAGCAGAAGCGTAACGAGGATAGCTGAGAGTGTGATGATCACGTTTCACGGTCCTCTCGGTAGTTAGTCCGGCGGAATCTGAGAGAGTGAAATGGTGGAGCCGTCAAACGAACTTTCGCTATCCGCAACCGGTCCATTTCAATGACCTCCATTTTCCATTCTCTGTATCTAAATACTTCCCCTTCGGTGGGGATGCGCTGAAGCTTGTCAAGGGCAAATCCACCTATTGTTTCGTATGGTTTTTTCGGTATTGACAGGCCACAGATTTCTTCTACCTCATGCAAATGAAGGCTTCCTTCCAAGGTATAGACTCCTTCCGCGTCACTGGATTCTGTTCTTTTGGCAGAATCATATTCATCTTCAATTTCACCGACTATCTCTTCAAGAAGATCTTCAACCGAGACAAGACCTTCAGTCCCACCGTGTTCATCTACAACGATCACCATCGGTATCCTCTTTTGTCTCATATCAGCCATAATCGAAACAAGATTTCGTGTTTCCGGAACTGCTAAGACTTCACTCATGACTTGAGATACTGGGATTGATGATCTTTCCGCTGAGCTGACAGTTAATGCAGCTTTCACATGAGCTACTCCCATTACATTATCTAGATCACTTGAAATAACTGGGAAGCGTGAGTGGCCGGTTTCCAAACTAAGCGAGATGAGATCTTCTATGGTTGACTCTGCTTTAAGAGAATGCACCGATACTCGTGGTGTCATAACGTCACTCGCATCCTTTTCAGAGAATTTAATTGATCGGTTTAGTAGGTCCATCTTTCTTTGAGCAATTATTCCTTCTTCGGCCGATGCTTTTATCACTAAATCTAAATCTTCAATGCTTGGAACGTGTATTAATTCTTCTGCTGGTTCGACTCCGAATGCTCTCGTAAGACTATTTGCGGTTACATCACTTATATAGATCAATGGTTTTACCAAGAAGCTATAGATTTGAAAGGGTTTAGCAAGAATCCGCGCCGACGAGTTTGGTTTCGCAATCACTACGTTTTTAGGAATTAGTTCTCCTAGTATCATGGTCAAAAAAGTTACGAGGATAATTGCTATAACTAACGAGATACTCTGTGTTGCTCCCTCCCCAATAAGATTTGATATCGGGGCGTGGATCATCTCCGCGAGCGTTGGTTCTGCGATGAACCCCAATATTACCGCTGTTACAGTGATCCCTAATTGAGCTCCTGTGAGATGATATGAAAGGTTTCTTAGTAAACGCAGAACAGTTTGTGAGGAACGATTGCCGGCTAATGACTCGGTTTCAAAACGTTTCTTATCACTAGCGACAAGAGCGAACTCTGCAGCAACAAAGAATGCAGTCGCTGCAATTAAAACGCCAATCAGAATAAGCCCAAGTGAAGTATCTATTTTTCAATTCCTATTCGAGGCATCACTTCATAGTAACCATTAACTCCAATGGAAAAGCAAAAAATTAGTGAGAAGCGTTACAAAAATTCTTTTTTATGCAGGAACTCTCAATTGAACGAGCTTCAGACTAAATTGGTCCCAATCTTTGGGAAACAAAGGATCGTGAAGAACTTTGCAATTATCATCAACAGAAACGGATGACCCTTCAGCGACTCACAATCTGCAGAGAGTTGGGATAAGCCCTAAATTCACATTCCCAAAAAATTCAATTCATCCGAATAAGGATTTAGGGTGGATGCGGAGGTTAGCTCCTATCGCTAAATCTCACCGACGACCACTCCTTACAGGAATAGTTGTTGGAACAATAGCACTGGTCCTTAATGTTGCCGTGCCAGCGATAGCCAAAGAAGCAATTGATTCTACTGTTAATGGGGACCGACGTGAATTAACGATTTGGGCCCTCATTCTAGTTTGTGTTGGCTTAGGGCGGTTTGCTTCAGGAGCCTTATATCGCATTTCTTTATTTCGGGTGGCTTGGGGAGTTGAAACAGATTTGCGAGCTTTGCTTTACTCCCATTTAACGAAATTAAGCTTTTCTTATTTTGACAGAACGCAATCAGGGCAGGTTATTTCTCGAGCGAACAGCGATATTAGATCCATACAGGTGCTTTTAGCTTTCGGACCCTTAATCGCAATGAGCATAATCTCATTTGTCCTTGCATTTGGTTTCATGATGACACTTCATGTACGACTAACGCTTGTTGCTTTGTGCACACTCCCAGGTGTTTACTTTTTTGGCCAAAAGTTACGACATTCCGTCTTTCCACTTACTTGGGTTAGCCAGGCACGTCTCGCTGAATTAGCAACAATTGTTGATGAGAATGTCAATGGGACCAGAGTCGTGAAGTCATTTGCTGCTGAAGAGCATCAAATTGGTTTGCTCCAAAAGGCAGCCAGACATATTGAATGGGTGAATGTCCAAGCAATCAAAGAAAGGGCAAAATATAACCCGATCATTGAAGCTCTTCCAAGAATTGGGATGGCCATTGTCCTACTCTATGGTGGCCTCCTCGCAATCGATGACGAAGTCTCTATCGGCACTTTGTTTGCTTTTAATGCCTACGTAATAATGCTTCAGGCCCCTTTCCGAATGTTTGGTTTCCTACTTCTTCAGGCGCAACGAGCATCTGCTTCTGCAAGCAGAATATTTGAAGTCTTAGACGAAGATCCTGAGATAATTGACTCTCCGAACGCAGTTGTATTGTCTGATGTGAAAGGAGGAATCACCTTTGAGGATGTCTGTTTCTCCTATCAGAATCGCGTCTCACAATTTGATATTGACGCTCCTATTAAGGGATCAGAAATTATTTCAAACCTTAATCTTGTTGTGGCACCCGGAGAGACAGTCGCTATTGTCGGCCGGACGGGGTCGGGGAAATCAACTTTGGCGAGGCTCCTTACACGTTTCTACGATGTTGATTCTGGACAAATATGTATTGATGAAAAAAATATCAAAGAGATCAAACTTGACTCTCTGCGTCGCCATGTTGGCGTTGTTTTTGATGAACCTTTTTTGTTCTCCACGTCTATCGCTGAAAATATTTCATATGGAAATCCGAATGCGTCCAATGCCGAAATAATTGCCGCTGCTAAAAGCGCTCAAGCGTTTGAATTCGTCAACGAGTTGAGTGAAGGGTTTGAGACGATTGTGGGTGAGCGAGGCTATACCCTTTCGGGGGGGCAACGGCAACGAATTGCATTAGCAAGAAGTCTTCTTGAGAGACCAAATGTCCTTATTCTTGATGACGCTACCAGCGCTATCGACATTAAAATCGAATCTCAAATACACGATTCTTTACGAAACCATCTAGAGGGACGTACGACTTTACTGATTGCTCAAAGAATATCAACTATTGCTTTAGCAGATAGGGTTGTTCTGCTTGATGAAGGCAGAATCGTGGATGAGGGGACTCATAGTTCTCTGATGGCAAGAAGTTCTCTCTATACATCTATTCTTGCTGAGGCCGAGACTAGTTCACGTAAGGGTGGTCTCTGATGGGATTTGGGCCACCAATTGGTTTCGGAGGTGCGAATTCTGTGACTTCTTCTCGCGACGCTGGACTACCCCATGCAGGAGTTCCTGGTCATTTACAAGAAGAAGTTAACTCCGTCTTAGACAGCGAACCAATCCATGCACCCGAATCTTTGGATTTTAAGCACTTCATCCCAAGCGAACCCCCCTTTACCCTAAGAAGTTTCCTAAGTGGGCATAGGTGGAAATTGGCCTTAGCCTTAATTCTAGTTATTGGAGAGAGTGTTCTATTGCAAGCTGGCCCTCTTCTGACAAAGTTTGGGATTGATGAAGGAGTTGTTCCTGGTAAGAAAAATGTTCTCCTAATCGTGGCTTTTGCCTATTTAGGAAGTATTGCACTTCACGGCTTCAGCGCCTTTTACCGGATCCGTTATACGGGTTCCCTCGGAGAAGGTCTGATGAAGAGCCTTCGAGTGAAAGTCTTTAGCCACCTTCAGCGTCAGTCATTAGAGTTCTACACCAATGAGAAAGCAGGTGTTCTCATGACTCGCATGACCAGTGACATAGAGGCCCTATCACAACTTTTCCAAGAAGGATTGGTGAATTTCGCTGTTCAGGGATTGACAGTATTGGTGATCACTGTGATATTAATCATCCTTAGCCCAACTCTTGGTTTGATAACGCTTTTCGCGATTATTCCGATAACTATCTTGTTAAGTGAATGGTTTCGTCGCAAATCTTCAAATGCGTACGGAAGAGTTCGCAATCGGATCAGTGAAGTGTTATCTGATCTCCAAGAAAGCCTTGCAGGCATACGAGTCATAACTGCCCACAATCGAAGGAAACATAACGTCATCCGCCATACGAATATTGTTGGGGAGCACAAAGAAGCAAATCTCGATGCTATTAAAGCCGCTTCTGTTTATACGCCCGGGACTGAAGCAATAGCAATAGTTGGAAGGGCATTAGTTCTTATAGTTGGCGGAAGAATGGTTTTGAATGGAGATTTAGAAATTGGAGAATTAACAGCCTTTTTGCTCTATCTTGGTGCTTTCTTCACACCGATCCAGACGCTTACGCAGCTATACAATGGCTACCAACAAGGGCAAGCAGCTGTTGCTAAGTTAAGGGAATTACTTGCGACTTCACCTGCTGTTCCGGAGAAGCCTAACGCATGCGAACTTCCAGCAATTGAAGGCGCTATTGAATTTAGGTCTGTGAACTTTAGCTATGAGCCAGGTGAAAGGGTGTTGACTGATATAAATCTGAGTATCCAGTCAGGCGAAACGATTGCCATTGTAGGGCCAACCGGTGGAGGGAAATCAACAATCGCTAAGCTTACTACTCGTTTCTATGATCCAGATTCAGGGGAAGTGTCTATTGATGGATTTAATGTTCGTGACGTTACGATCAAATCATTACGTGAGCAGATTGGAGTAGTCCCTCAGGAGCCTTTCTTATTTGCGGGCTCAATTCGGGAAAATATTTCCTTCTCAAGACCAGATGCCAACGAAGACGATGTTCTTGAATCATTGGTAGCTGCTGGATTAATGCCATTAATCGAAACATTGCCAGATGGAATTGATACCGAGATACATGAACGTGGTTCTTCGCTAAGCGCAGGCGAACGACAATTAATTGCTCTAGCAAGAGCTTTTCTTTCTCAGCCTCGAGTACTTGTTCTTGATGAAGCTACTTCCAACCTTGATTTACAATCTGAAAATCGAATTGAAGAAGCCTTAGATGCTCTACTTGATGGCCGGACCGCTATTATCGTTGCGCACCGACTGGCTACCGTAATGCGCGCTGATCGCATTATTGTTATTGATTCAGGTCAGATTGTTGAAGTTGGGAACCACGAAGAGCTAATCGCCATGAACGGCCATTACTATGAGATGCACAAGCAGTGGAAACAAGTGGTCAAAAGCGAATGAAAACAATACCCGCTTCTCTAAAATTAGATAACGTTTCGCTCCTCCGTGCTGGGACCCAAATACTAAGTGGAGTGAACTTGGAGGTGCAGGCAAGCGATAGATGGGTGGTTTTGGGAGCGAACGGTTCTGGGAAAACGTCGCTTCTGAAGATAGCTGGCCTCTACCTTCACCCCAGTTCAGGGGTGGTCAATGTTCTAGGGTATGAGCTTGGGAAGTCGGATATTCGAAAAATCCGAAATTTAGTTGGCTTTACCAGTGCAAGTCTTGCTGATCTGCTTCGCCCTTCGCTTCTAGCAAAGGAGGTGGTGATGACAGCAAAATTCGGTGCTTTAGAGCCTTGGTGGAACTCATATCACAAAGATGACGAGGATTTAGCTATATACCAATTGGAAAGACTTGGAATCGGCGGCCTAGCCAACCGTTCATTTGGCTCCTTATCTTCAGGAGAAAAACAGAGAACTCTTATTGCGAGAAGCCTAATGAGCGATCCCAAAATTCTGTTATTGGATGAGCCAGCATCTGGTCTTGATTTACCTGGCAGGGAAGATCTTTTGCAAAGCTTAAAAGATTTAGCTGGGGACCGTCTTTCCCCACCTGTGATTATGGTGACACATCATGTAGAAGAAATCCCTGAGGAATTCACTCATTTACTTCTCCTCAAAGGTGGCACCAATCTGATTTCAGGTACGATTTCAGAAACTCTGACTAGTGACAATCTTTCAGAATGTTTTGATATGGAATTGAATCTTCAAAACCATTCTGGCCGTTGGAATGCCCAGGCAGTGCCGCATCAGAAGATCTCCGACTGAATCACAAGTAACGTTCCGCTGCGAATAGATATCAGACCGGTTTCGTTAACTAATTCGTTACTAAGACCAAGTGTTGAATTTGGTTCAAGGGTTGCATCATCCAATTCCCACTTAAAACCTGTTGTGCTAACTCCTGTTACTTCTCCTGTGTGAGCAAAGATTGAAACCGTGTTATCCCCTCTCTTAGATATTTCAATTTTTTCTTTCACAACGGTAATTAAGGAGTTTGAAACTATTGCTCTGCATGGGATTGACGAAATATTCTCTGAGGCTAGTAGCGTAAATAAGCCAAAGAGTTGATCGATTCGTCCAAGTCCGGAGTCGATCAGAAGCAACGATTTGCAATTTTGAATTGCGTATTCCATGGCAAGTTCCAGATCTGATCTATCTTTATCCCTAGGGAAGGCGATTATTTCCACGTTATTATTTTCTGCCCAAGAGAGTCCTTTTGCGGAAATAGAATCAAGATCCCCAATGAGTACGTTGGGAAGGCATCCTAGCGCTAACGCGTTATCTAGTCCTGAATCAGCAGCTATCACGAGGCTCTTCTCATCAACAAAAGTTAATATCTCCGCTGAGGGTGTTGGCCCACCGCTAAAGATCACTGCTTCGTTTATTCTTTTCCCATTCATAAACACTTCTCTTTTGAGAGATTCCGGAGCTACTAACTTTTTTCTACTCTACCGGATCTCAAGTTCCTCCAAGCTAGCAACGCAGCTACGCTAGCTCCGGCAATACCAATCAGAATTGAGTTAGTAGCTGAAAAACTTAATGCAGCTGCTAACAAAACCATTACTACAAATCCTCCAACTATTGACAATGGGTATGCGAGGCAACCCAATCGCGTCGGTGTGCTTTCCCAAGATTCCATGTGGTTGTTAACCCGACTCCATCACTCGCTGCGATACTTGCAACTTTCGTTTTGGCTTTGAGCCTTCAATAGTCACAGATTTTGTAATAGTTCTATACACCAATGCTGATTCTTTATTTTTGGATTTTCCTGAAACAAGAGTAGCTCGTTCTCTACTGGGAGCCCAAAAAACAAATCCCACTGCACCGATAACGGCAATGACTAAAGATGCCCAAAGCGCTTGACTCCAGCCATTGACAACTGACTGCTTCACTTGTTCCAAAAGCTCAAAACCCTTCTCAGATAACTCAGAAGCTAGCTTTGGGGCGACTGCGGGTGTTTCTTTTACTGCGGCAATTACATCTTCAGGGAAACTATCTATCTTAGAAATTGAATTCCTATAACCACTATTAAAAACTGACCCTGCTATTGCTATTCCGATCACAGCCCCAAGTTCTCGCAACACATCATTTAAAGCCGAGGCGACACCCTGTTTTTCGGATGGCAAAGCAGACACTAAGATCTCCGTTGCAGGTGGTGACACTAGTCCCATACCAGCCCCATAAAGAATCAAGACTACTGTCAACAGCCTTAAATCAGCTGCTATTCCGGCAGTTGTACCTACATAGAATGCTATGCCAAGCAACAAGAAACCGCTTGTTCCAACTATCTTGAAACCTAACTTTCTGGATAAGGGAATTGCCATCATCGAAGCAGGGAAAAGCCCTATAGCTGCCAGCAAGAAACTCAGGCCCGTATCTAATGGTCCGTAGCCTATAACGAAGGCCAGATATGGTACGGTAACGAAAAAGAAGCCGAACGCTAGGGAAAACTGGATCAAAAGAGCAAACGAACTTGAACGTACTCCTTTATCGGAGAATATTCTGAGATCCAAAAGCGGCTTTGTAGACCTTAATTCCCAACCAATGAAAAGTGCAAGAAAAACTCCCCCGACTATAAAAGCCATCAGGATAAGAGTTGAGGCCCACCCTTTCGTGGGTCCTTCCATGACTCCGAAGACGATTCCTCCGATAGCTAATAGGGACAAAAGAGCGCCAACTGGATCTAGGTTAGATTCTTGCGGGGCTGAGGACTCCGGGAGAAATACCCAGCACAGGGCAAAAATACCTAATGAGAGTAATGCCATTACCATGAAAACCGATCCCCACCAGTAATTCTCAAGTAACGTTCCGGATATTAGGATCCCAAGGAATCCTCCGGAGAAAACAGCGGCTGTCCAAATTGCGACACCTTTCGCTTTTTTCTTTTCAGGCAATGTTGTGGTAATCGTTGAAAGTGTCGCAGGAAAAACAAATGCAGCACCAATCCCGCTAAAAGCCCTTAATGCTACGACTAGCTTCGCTTCAGAAACCCCGATGAACTCTAGATCTTGTGTAAATAAAGTGGCGCCATTTGCTAACGCTAAAACAAAAACTCCAAAAAGAAGCATCCTTCTTCGCCCAAACCTATCCCCCAAAGCACCTGCGGGCAGAAGCAAAATGGCTAAGGAAAAGGCATAAATGTCAACTATCCATTGAATATCTGATTGGCTAGCTCCAAGCTCTCTTGAAAGTTCAGGTATAGCCACATTTAGTGAGGAAATATTAGCCACAACTAAAACAGCCGCAGAAATAGTTGCGATCAAAATAAACGTTGTGTTGCCCTTAGCCTTGACTAATTTCATCGTTCAAGTTTGTCATCGCTTTGTTTTCTTTGGTGGATCCAGCGAATTCTCTTACTCACACGACACTTGTCATACCAGTTTAATAGTTTTAGGTAATGGAATTTGCGTGGTGCAAACAATGCGGTGAAGAGCCCGCATGGAATAGTGACTGGTGTGCGCCGTGCAAAGATATTTACGACAAAACCTGTGCCACTAAGAAGCAACACGACTTCTATACTCAAAAATACGTAGCAGTGGCTTGGGAAAAACATGTAACTTCCCATTATTGGCGTTCACCAAACCGGCCTGGTGGAAGCGCGAACAATTAGATATCTTCTCTCATATTAAAAGGGTTGCTATCTTGATGAAATGAGAGAGAGCAAGAATCAGTTACTTCAAATCATTTTGAACGAAGATCCTGTTGTCTGGGAGTCAGTTGGCTTCAAGGTAAGCCAACTAGAAAATGGGGATTCTTTTTTTACGCTCGGATCCGTTCAATTCCTCTTTACACCTTCAGATGAACCGAAGGGTATTTCTTCCATGAAAGCACTTGGGGTGGGAGAACCGATTGATTCGCTTCCGTTTGGAGCAATTGAAACTGCAGATATGGAACAAGTCCTTTCGCTCCCAGATGAAGCCCACCCAAACGCTATTACAAGGATCGATCATGTCGTAGTAACTACATCTGATTGCGACCGAAGCACTTCAGCATTTCATAATGCGGGGATCCCATCACAACGAATCCGGACTTTTGGAGAGCGGAATAACTTGGTTCGTCAAACATTTTTTTGGCTGGGGAATGTGATACTCGAACTTGTCGGACCAGATACGAAATCTGGTGATGATCCTGCTATTTTCTGGGGTTTGGCCTTGGTTTCAGATGATATTGAAAAAACGCACTCCATTTTGGGGGACTCTTGTACTCCTTTAAAGGAAGCAGTCCAAACTGGTCGTAAGATTACGACCCTTAAAACTCGTGATATTGGTATCAGTATCCCTATTGCGATTATGACGCCACACCACTAGAGATATTTTGTTTGACTTCCATGAAATGCAACAACTGTGGTCATGTCTTTGAATTAAGATAAAGAAATGGGTATTCCTGCATTATTTGACCTGTCTAGCCAGACAGCTGTTGTGACTGGGAGCGGGAAAGGCATTGGGGAAGGCATAGCTAAGCTTCTCTCTGAAGCAGGTGCGAATGTTGTTGTATCTTCAAGAACTGAGGAAGATATAAGGAAAGTAGCGAATCAGATAGCGTCTCATGGAGGAGCAGCTATTCCCATTGTTTGTGATGTCACGGACGATGATCAGGTTCATGCTCTTGCCAAAGGTGCGTTAGATACGTTCGGCAAGATTGATATCTGGGTTAATAATGTTGGGGGAAGTACTGGTCGGACTCCATTAAAGGAACTTACAAGAGAAGATTGGGATCGAACAGTTGCGTTGACTTTGACTTCGGTTTTTGTTGGCTGTCAGGTCGCAGCAATGAATATGGTTAAAGGAAGTATTATTAATATCTCTTCTAGGTCTTCCTGGGGGGCAGTTCCAAACAACTCGCATTATGCTGCTGCAAAAGCCGGTGTAAATGTACTCACTGCTTCATTGGCTCATGAATTAGGTCCGGAGATTCGATGCAATGCTGTAGCGTCAGGTGCCGTTCCAACTGAAATTTTCTTTGAAGTGATGGATTTAGAGCCCGATGACCTTCCTGCATACGCTAAAGAAACTGGGATTCCTCTTGGACGCCTTGGAAGCCCGCAAGATATAGCTGGGGCGGTATTGTTTCTGTGTTCAGAAGCTTCATCATGGATGACTGGTGAAGTGATGACTGTCAGTGGTGGACGGTAACTACTGAAATGCTGGTTTATTAAGTTCCAGAGCATTGTCGAGCAGAATTTTTTTCTGGTCTTCCTTTGAGAATTCTTTTAGCTCAACAGCGTAATCTAACGGTGTCGGCATGCCCTCTATGTGCGGCCAATCTGAGCCAAACACAACTCGATCAGTTCCCATCAATTGTGCAACTTCGTATGGGTCATCTTCCCAAAAAGGGTTAATCCAAACATGTTTTTTGAACAACTCCAATGGGTCTTCTTTAAACCAGCCCATAAGTTTATTTTTTTGTTGAGGAAGTTTTCTAAAGAGATCTGGCAAAAAGCTTGAGCCATTCTCTACTGAAACGATTCGTAGATTTGGGAACCGTTCATACATTCTTTGTAATGACATAGTCATTAACCAATCTAGAGCTGCTCTTTCAATATTAAAGGCTTTGATCGAAGGCACATATGAGGCTCCACCTCCAAAGCTTGCCCCGAACCCATCCTCAGCGTATCCCTGAGACGAATATCCGCTGTCGCCAGCATGAATAACTAATGGAATGCCTGAGTCATTCAACAACGACCAAAATGGGTCAAATATCTTGTCCGCAGGCGATTTAGGGCCATCAACTGTCCACACGGCCGCAGGTCTTATACAAATTACGCGAGCTCCATTTTCGATAGCTGTTTGCAACTCTTCGACAGCGAAATCAACATCGCAAAGACTAATGTAAGGTGCTGCAAAGATAGCGTCCTTATAGTTGCAACCCCAATCTTCTTCTAGCCATTTATTAAACGCTCTGAAGAGAATTTTTACAGCTTCAACGTCTTCCTTGAGAAGCTCTTCGTAAAGCACTCCTAGAGTAGGGAACAGCCATATCCCCTGTAAGCCTTGTTCTGAAATTTTTTGGACACGTGCATCCCTGTCCATATATTCATTTGGAAGTGGTTCACGATCTTTTAGCATCTCTAAAGGAGATCGCCCAGAAGCGTTACCTCGGAAATAGTCATGCAAAGCCCCTGGTTTAGCGATTGGGTTCCAGGTCGGATTTGCTACTGCCGTGCTTATTTGACCCCCGACTATATGGTGCTTTCTTCCTTTTATTTCACACCATTGAACACAACGTCGCTGCCATTCTTTAGGGACATGCCGAGTAAATGCATCTTCTGCTTCGTAATAGTGGTTGTCACAGTCAAAGGGAATGAAGCCTAGATCTTCCACTAACACTTTCCTCCTCTTAAATTACCCAAATCTCTATTCCAATTTAATGTATCCAATCAATACCTGAAAATCATGTTACGTTCGATTCTCCCTCATCGCCGTTTTCGTTATTCATCATATGATGCGCAGCCATATCGAAATACTCCTTCATTGCTTGAAGGATTCTGGTTTCTGGATTCATTTTGGCTAATGCAAAATCCATGCTTGATAGCCAAGCATCTCTTTCTATTTCCCCTATGGGGAATGGAGCATGCCGCATCCTCAATCTGGGGTGCCCTCGTTTATCGGAGTAATGGGTCGGACCACCCCAGTACTGAATTAAGAAATCAGCAGTATTTTTCTTTGATTCAGACAGATCTTCGGGATACAGGTGACGAATCTGGTTTTGAGATTCAACATGTTCGTAGAAATGATCCATAAGTTTGTAGAACCAATCACTACCTCCAACAAGGTCATAGACGGTTCTTTCTGCACCAACCCAACGAACGTTCATAAGAAGAGTCTAGAGGGGGCTAATCAGTTCCTTCTATGATTTCCCTAATCACCGATACTGTTTCAGATACTGAAGTGGCTGAAATGACTATCCCGCGGTTCTTTAGAGATACAAACCCATAACCCACCAATGAATTTAGAAAATCATTAAGCGGGTCCCAGAATTGGCCATCATCAAGAAGAACTACAGGTTTATAAATATCTGGTTCATGCATTCTTAGTTTCGTCCAAGTCGCCGCTTCAAAGACTTCTTCTAACGTCCCCATCCCCCCAGGTAACGCTACGAACAGATCTGCCAACGCATACATACTTCTTTTTCGTTCATGCATGTCAGAAGTAACTATTAGTTCTGTGAGGCCAGGGTGTGCTACCTCACGATCAGAGAGGGCTTCGGGAATCACCCCTATCACTTCCCCACCTTCTTCAAGAACTGCATCAGCAACTGCGCCCATTACTCCGATTTGAGCACCACCGTAAACAAGTTGAGCGTCCTCTAGAGCTAACGCTTTACCGAGATTTCTCGCAAGTTGCACGAAACGGTTATCTGCACCCTCCTTAGAGCCACAAAACACGCACACACTTATTTTAGCCACCCTCTGAATCTACAAAACTTTTTCTGCGGCTTTATCTTTCTGCTCTGAACTCTGGCAAAATATCTAAATGAAGAAATTAATAGCACTTGACATGGCTTGTGGGGATTTATTCTTATCTAGTGTAAAAACTGCTTGGGATGATGGAGATGCTGTACTTCCGATAGATCAACGGTTACCCCATGATACAAAGGCAGCAATTGTTGCACGATTTCAGGCATCTGTCGTGATTGATAAAAATGGAAAATCAGCTCTAAAAGGAGCCGCCGTTGAATCTGACGATGCCGTAGTGATAGCGACAAGTGGCACAACTGGGTCTCCCAAGGGGGTTGTTTTGACCCATGAGGCAATGGAAGCATCTTCTAAAATAACATCCAATGCTTTGTCTGTGCGACCTGATTCTGATATTTGGCTCTGCTGCCTTCCAGTCTCACACATTGGGGGGTTTTCGGTCATTTCTCGGGCTATACACACCGGGACCACTTTAGAAATGCATGCCGCTTTTGATGCTGCAAAATGTGCAGAATCTGCACGAAACGGAGTTTCTCTTGTTTCTCTTGTACCGACTGCACTTAAACGCGTTGATAACACGATATTTAGAAAAATTCTCATTGGTGGGTCCGCAATGCCGTCGATTCTTCCTGAGAATGTGGTCTCAACATATGGAATGACAGAAACTGGAAGCGGCATCGTGTATGACGGATTTCCATTAGAAGGAGTGGAAATAGAAATTAGAAATGGCGAAATTTACGTCCAAACACCCACCCTTTTCAGAACCTACTTGGATCAGCAACCTGAACCACGCAATGGCTGGTTTGCAACAGGAGATGCTGGTCGTATTGACGAAAATGGAAAATTAGTTGTTTCGGGCAGACTAGACGATGCCATTATCACTGGCGGTGAAAAAGTTTGGCCAATCGTAATTGAACGTCATATCAACGCCCTTCAATTGTTTCGTGAAGTAATAGTCGTAGGGCGACCAGACAACAACTGGGGGCAATTAGTAACCGTTGTTGCCATACCTAGCAATCCAGAAAAAATCCCGACTATAGACAATCTTCGTGATCAACTAGACCCTTTTCTTCCTCGTTATGCCCTGCCGAAAGCAATTGAAATAGTTGATCATTTACCTCGAAATCATTCTGGGAAAATCTTAAGGAATAGAATCTAGGTTGATTGATCCATCGATAGGTATAAGAGGGGTCATGCGGTCATCTTTGATATAATCCGCTGTTCCTAATCCATGGGCATGTTCGGGAGAAATACTTGCAGCTAAGTGACACCATGCTCGCAATCCAATAGGGCCATCATACGTAGATGAGATAATGATCTTGACACCGCTTTTCTTTGCTAACTCAGAAATTTCAAGAGTGGCATCTATTCCCCCGACCAAAGGCGGTTTTATAACGATGTAATCTGTAAGCATTTCTTTTAAGACAAATTCGCGACTCTCATCTAGCACGGTCAACTCATCTGTCGCTATCGGGACAGAGACTGTTTCACGTAATCGCATGAGTTGCTCAAGGCTTTCTACAGGATCTTCAACATATTCAAGCCTTTCCCCAAGAATATCTTTAGCGAATTTGATACTTTCAACAGCGGTCTCTAACGACCATGTTCCGTTAGGGTCCAATCGGACTCTTCCCTTTGGCTGAACATTGTTGGCCAGTATTCGAATTCTTTCTAAATCATCACTGAAACCCAACTTGGCCTTAAACACAGTGCTGCCTTTATTCTGAAACAGTTCCAATGCTTTCTCGAAATCTTCTATATTTCTTCCTCCTATGAGACTATTCACCTTAAGGGTGCTTGTATCCCCTCCAAGAAGTGCCCATAGAGGCATGTCTGTTTGTGTTTCTTTGAGATTCCATTGAGCCATCCCGAGACCGGCACGAACCTCATTTGATAACTCGGTACCAGAATTCTCTTCTATATTCCTAAGTTCTTCCCTCGCTTCTCTAACTGAAATAGTTGACCATCCTGGAAGAGGCATAATTTCACCTTCGCCATACTTTCCTTCATTCTCAATCCTGATGGAGTACCCATTCCGTTCAGTAATTTCTCCTTTGGCTGTGACAATAGGTTGTGTTAATTCATAGGAAATTTTGTTCGTTTGCATCATCCTAACATCCTTGGTTTTCCAGAAATTGGACGATCACATCAGCTGTTTCTTTGGGTTTTTCATAGTGGGCAGCATGCCCAGCGTTACCGATAATCTTTATTTCCGAATTCGGGATTTTCTCTTTCATAGATTCGGCAATTTCAATGAATTTCTGATCTCTCTCACCTGCTATTAGGAGGACCGGTATTCTCAAATCTTCTAATTTATGCCAAAGTGAATCCATAACTCCAGTTCCTGCCATGCGTAGATGGTTGGCGAGACCATGGGTTCGGTGACTTAGTCTTATCCGACGCATTGTTTCCTGCTTTTCTAAGGAAAGAGATTTCTGCGATGCAAAGATAGGTCTATTTTCCCAGTAGTGGACGAACTGTTCAAGTCCGAATTCTTCTATATTGGCTGCGATTCTTGAATCTTGTGCAGAACGCAACTGCCTATCTTTATCGTTTACTATCCCTGCTGTACCTCCAATCAATACCAAAGAGTTAAGGACTTCTTGACTACCCATGGCATACGTCAAAGCTAAGCGCGCACCCATTGAATATCCTAAAAGATCTATCGGTTTTCGTAGATGAATTCCCATTACGCTATCTAACTGCTTGATCATCTCTTCCATGCGATAAGGGGAAAGTTCAACTGGGCAAGGACTTCTTCCATGTCCGATCAGGTCAGGTGCGACACAATCATAGGGAAGTAAGCTTGATAGTTCCTCCATCGTTTTATGGCTTCCTGTGAAACCATGGAGCATCAGCACTGTGCTTATCTTCTTAAC
>JAYYZG010000074.1:0-5007 GCA_036687775.1 Actinomycetota bacterium | reverse complement strand
CAAGTGTGCGTAAATCTGTCGGTGGGGGCATAAAGAGATACCGAGGTGACTGGCATGCCTTTAGACAGTATTTCTCTAATACGGGTTCAGATGCCCAGCATCTTACCGTTTGGTTTGAGCCAGATTTACTTCCAGGGTATGCATGGCTTTTCCCACTTCCTGGGCAGAGAGCGAATTTTGGATTTGGTATTTTACGTGGCCACTCGCACCGAGTTCAAGAAATGGGAAGATTATGGCGAGAAATCTTAAATCGTCCAAGGATCCGGAATGTTTTAGGAGAAAATGCTGTTCCTGAAGGCACCCACAAAGCATGGCCGATACCCACAAGGATGAATAGTTTGGATACTGGTAAAGATCGGATTTTTTTTGTTGGCGACGCGATTGGTGTAGCAGATCCTATGACCGGAGAAGGCATAGCCCAGGCACTTCACACAGGGAAGTTGGCTGCAAATTCAATTATTCGATCTGGACCCTTTGAAACAAAAAAAGCTCAGCAGGTATACAAAGATTCTGTATCAGCAGAATTAGGGCACGATCATCGTTTTGCCGAGAAACTACAAACCTTATTGGTAAGGCAGGAAACAACTGAATTAGCTCTTAGATTAGCTGACGCTAACAACTGGACACGACGAAACTTTGCTCGATGGATGTTTGAAGATTACCCGAGGGCGCTCGTCTTCACTCCAAGCCGCTGGCGACGGGGGATGTTTAGTCAGGAAGGCGCTTACCAAAGAGGTAAGCTAAAAGAATCATCTCTCAATAATCAGATGATTCTTTCAAAGGAATAACATGGGCGAACCAATTAGTCTCTCTTTGCCAAGTGTCGTTGATGATTTTGATCAAGCTGTCGATACTGGCTGGGAATATCTTCGTTCTTCAGAGTCAATGAATAAACTATTCTATGCTGCCTCTGCTGCAGGAGATTTCAGTCTAGTCTGGCACGCACTAAATCTGGCCCGAAGAATTAATAGTCCTTCTCGCAAGGGATCAGTGATGCGCCTCGCACTTGCATTAGGAGCTGAATCACTTATTGTAAATCAGGGTATTAAGAGAATCTTTCGACGTAACCGCCCTGAAGTCGGGACTAGCAGCCACCCTCACAAGATTCGAAAACCGCTCACTTCTAGTTTCCCCAGTGGTCATGCTAGTTCAGCAGTTCTTGCAGCTTCAATACTTTCGGAAGGTAGCACCGCAGCTCCGATCTACAAAACGTTAGCTGCGATTGTTGCGACGAGTAGAATCCACGTTCGAGCCCACCATGCCTCTGATGTTCTAGCAGGAGCCGTAGTCGGGGTATTGTTTACAAAGTTAATAAGAACTATTCGATAGTTGCCGTTTTAACTATTGGCGACTACTGGCTCTTCTATTGATTCAAATTGCATGAGCAATAAACGGATGTCTAATAACAAGTCGCTTACTTCCGTTCCAGAGAGGATCTCGCGACTCTGAACGCTACTTAGGTGTGTGTCAATCAGATTTAACGCTTCTTCTACATATTCAGAATTTTTCATATCCGCCTCCCTAACTAACATAGTTTGAAGCCTTTACCTATGCATAGCTTTTCGCATCTAAACCTAATTTTGCAAACCATGCCTTATAAAGTCGCTACCTAGGCGCTAAATCTTTGATTGCTTGGTTAGGGTCAATGCCACCAAATGGCATAATCATTAGAGCCGCCGTCGTAACACCATTTTCTAGATACCGGTCAATGTGATTTCGGCATTCTTCTGGGGTTCCATGCACTATTAGGTCATCTACGACAGTATCTGGCATCGCCTCTAGGGAACCAGCCCTATCACCCTCATCCCATCTTTTCCAGTGTTCTTCGAGTGCTTCAGTTCTCCCTAACCATTCGTGGAAAGCCCTGTAAACCGGAACATTTAAATAACCGGCGATTGCGCGCTTCGCTTGAACTCGAACAGTTTCTGTGTCTGGATTAGGGCAAACAAATATTCTTGCAACTATTTCCTTATCCGGTCCTTGTTCATGAACTATTCCTGAAACTGTCTTAACATCTTCAGCTGAAAGCCAATTAATAATCGCTCCATCTCCTTCTCGACCTGCAAGGCGAAGCATTCCTTCACGTAAGGCAGCCACAAGAATAGGAACTGGAGTTGAGGGAGTTTCCATCCCCAATCGAAACCCTTTAACTTTTAACGTTTCAAAATCTACGCTCACCTTTTCACCCTCTAAGGCCAACTTTAGAAATCGGACAATATCTCGAGTTTTTTTGTAAGGGTCCACAAAAGGTATCCCATTCCAAGATTCAACAATGACATTGGAGGATGACCCGACCCCTAGTGCGAAACGACCAGGCGCTATTGCCGCCATGGTTGCTACAGATTGAGCTAGAAGCGCTGGTCCTCTTGTATATGCAGGAACAATTGCAGTCCCTAATCGTAGCTCTGGAGCATGTACAGCCCCCAATACCAAGGGTGAGAATGCATCAGCACCATTTGCTTCAGACGACCATGCCTCCTTGTATCCGAGATCAACTAACTCTCTAAATCCTTCTCGTTGGTTGTCAAGCCCTCTTGGTAGAGGCACTGTCATCGCATAATTACCCATAATTTAACCTATTCATACGTGTAGAAACCCTTACCGGTTTTTCTTCCAAGATGGCCCGCCGTGACCATCCGTTTAAGAATTGGCGGAGGGGCATAGGTGGGTTCTTTAAATTCTTCATAGAGAACTTCAGCGACTAATTGAAGCGTGTCTAGGCCAATGAGATCTGATAACTCTAAAGGACCTTGAGGATGAGCACAACCGAATTTCATTCCTGCATCTATATCTTCTTTGGTGGCTTGTCCTCTATCGAACATGTGCATTGCCTGAAGAAGGTATGGGACAAGCAATCGGTTCACGACAAACCCTGCACGGTCAATGGTTCGTATTGGGTGCTTGCCCATGATGTCCCGGGTAAAAGTTTCCACACTTTGAAGAGTTTCTTCAGACGTCACTTCAGAAGAAATGAGTTCGACTAAAGGCTGGACGGTTGCAGGGTTAAAGAAATGCATTCCTAGTACTTGCGGTCCTCGACTAGTTGAATCCGCTATTTCCCCTATGGATATAGATGAAGTGTTTGAAGCTAAAATGCCATTTTTTTGCACGATCTTATCTAGAGTTGAAAAAACTTCAGCCTTTATTGATGGGGATTCTATTACTGCCTCAATTACCAAATCCCGGTCCTCTAGGTCTTGAAAACTAGTAGTGAACGAGAGGCGGCTAAGCAATCCATCGCGATCCTCTTCGCTCATCTTTCCTCTGGTCACGGCTTTTTCAGTACTTGCTTCCAATTTATTCTGAGCTAATTCTGCTAACCCAGCATCAATCTCTACAACGATGGTGTCACAACCAGCTTTTGCAGCGACCTCTGCGATACCGGACCCCATTGTTCCTCCACCTACAACAGCGACTTTTTCAATAGACATTACCTATCCTCTCTTTCTACTTGAGTGAGGTTACTAGGGTCACCGGACTTATGACAAAGAACAACGCAAAGACTAAACCCAAAGAAATGTCACACCCTTGCTCAATACTAATTCTATGACAAAACAACTAACACTTATTCACTCAAAACAATTTGAATGGAAATTAACCCATGCTGAACGTGCAGCAGCTCGTCGTGGCATCGCAGCCTCTCGAGAAGCTCTAAAGAAAGGGCGGCGTCGCTGGGCAGATGTCTTAGACGCGGCTTAACGCTTTAATAATTAAACTCGCCTTTCCAGAGAACTTAAATTCCCTAGAAACTGCTCTTACTTACGAGGTGCAGCAGACATCATTAGCGAACACATATCTATCCAGTGCTCTGAATTTCTTACGGATTCAAAATCCAACAAGTATCGTCTGTAGTCGCCGTCAACTTTTAGGTCACCTTGCATAAATGCTTCTATGACTTTCTTCTCTCCAGAGAAAATCTTAAATGCTTCCGAAATAGTCGTTGAAACCCCGCAATCGGCACTCTTGTGTTTACCTATAGAAATTTCATTAATCTGACTATCCTCAATGACCATATGAAACCGGAGTTTTCCTTGTTCAACTCCGGAAATTTCGTATTGGATAATCATTGAAAAGTTTCCTGCGGGTAGTTTCGACCCTGCTTCCGCAAATTCTTCAAACCATTCTTCTGAGAGAAACTCAATCATGAGATGCCTTCGAATAGGTCTGTTTCCTCAGCTACAGGACCCACTCTATTGAATGCAAGAATATAGTCATCCCATGGATACGCCTCTGCGGATTTGTCGGATGGAAGACCAAACCAGAAAGGAGAATCTGGATCAACTTGCGTTGCGTGTGCTAGAAGTGCATCTGTTCTTCTTTGTGAGTGATCTGAAACATTTATTTTAGTAGTTATGCGGTGATCTTGAGATGGTCGATCAAACCAAGCGTCGTTAAATGGGGATTCCAATTCAAGTTTTTTGAACATATTATGTAGTGCTTCGATACGCGCCCTGCTCCATGTTGTGTAATAAAGCTTAAGTGGTGTCCATGGGTCTCCGCTTTTGAGGAATTTTGTCGGGTCCCCCGCTGCTTCCCAAGCTGGAATACTTATATCAAATACTTTCAAATGGTCCGGATGTTGATAGCCCTGTTGATCATCTGGGTAAGTGACGATGACATGTGGTTTCTCTTCTCGGATAATACGTACCAATCTTTCGACTGCTTCGTCCAGCGGAGCATTTGCAAAACAATCAGGGTTATGATTTGCTTCAGATTCAGGCATCCCTGAGTCTCGGTAACCAAGATAATGAACTTGATGATAACCAATTATCTTCGCAGCTTTTGCAAGTTCTTGTCGGCGCACTTCACCTATGTTCTCGCGAACTTCTGGCAAATCCATTGCTGGATTTAGAATATCGCCCTCTTCTCCACCCGTACAACAGACAAGCGTTGCTTTTACACCAGCGTCTGAATATAGGGCGACAGACCCAGCACCCTTCGATGACTCGTCATCAGGGTGGGCATGGATTGTCATCATTCGTAGTTCATTTGACACGTGCATAATTT
>JAYYZG010000073.1:0-5793 GCA_036687775.1 Actinomycetota bacterium | reverse complement strand
TACCCGTAGGGGGTTCTCTTCCAAGTGAAGGAAATTCATGCCAATAATCTTCCGAGTAATATAAGTAGCCATCAAAACCAAGGAAGAAAGACAACGGAGTAGCGTTGTAATGTGTTCTATCCCATTCCTCTTCAAACATGTCAACATCAACTATGCGTTCATCTGACCAGCCGCGTACACGAAAGGCATCAGGGTCAAACGCAAACGAACCATCGTTAATGATGTTATCTACCCACAACAGATTCGTTTCTGCATAGAATGCGGGCCCTTGCTGTAAATATTCTGAAATAGTCAAACCGCTATCATCAAAATCATTTCCGTCAACAGTCCATGTACGCAAGGCTTTTTTATTTAAAGTCTTTGTTTGTATGGCGCATCCATCAGGTAAAGATTGTGTCCAGACTGCTACCGAAGTAGGAAGCAACTGTGTTCCTGCTTCATTAAACCCCCCGGAGACAATCTCCCAATCAGGAGGATCATTGGTTAACGGTAGATTTTCAGCTTTTAGCGGGGCAAAAAACAATGCGAGAATAATGGAAATAATCGGTACGGCAGTCAAAGTAAAAACCAGCACCTTACTTAAAAATTTCTTCACTTCCCTCACGTTAAAAGCCTATCTTCTAACCATTTCCTAACCGATAGGGTTTAAGAAAGATTCAATTCCTTGTTTGGGTTGAAGAAACGGTTCATTTACACGTACATAAAACTAGCCTATCTGCATATAAGTAACTAGGCAGAATCTGATTAGTCCCGAGATTGTTCTAGTTGTAACCAAGTGCCATAGTGGGTATATGGCGCCACAGATTCACGTGCATAAGAATTTCCATTCTGGTCTCGCTGATGTTATGGAAGATGTCGCTAAAACCGGGTTTTGGCCCACCACACTCGTATCTAAGCCAAGCCCACCACCGCACCTTCATTGGCATCGAATGGAAGCACACGGCTATGTCATGGAAGGCACTACGTGGATCTTGGATGGGGAAACCGACCAACGGCTAACCATTGAACCAGGTGACAAGTTAGTGATACCTCCAGGCGCACTTCATATAGAAGGTGAAGCAAAAACCGATGTCACCTACATAGTCGCAATACCCACAACACAATCACTTATCAAAGCATTTGAAATAATACCCGCCGACCATCCAGACCGACCATTGTAAAAAACATTAAGAGAATGACATCAACTTTTTCAAACTGGTCTGGACTCATCACCAGCTCCCCTGAAATTATTCGCTCCATTGGGACCCTTGAAGAAGCCAAAGAAGCCGTTAATTACGCACAAGAAAAAAGAATTCCTATTCGAACCGTGGGATCAACGCACTCTCATTCACCTATTTTTCACAATAACGATGGAATGATCATTACCACTGAGAATCTCACTGGTCCGATAACTATTGATGAACGAAACAGTACGGCGACGATACCGGCTGGAATGAAACTATCTGCAGCAACCCGAGAACTCTGGAACCAAGGATTCTCTTTCACTAATCAAGGCGACGTAGATGTCCAATCCATAGCAGGTTTGATAGCCACCGGTGTGCACGGAACCGGTATCACTCATCCGTCGATCAGTTCTAAGGTGGTCAATGCATCAATCCTCACCGCTGCAGGCACACTATCTCAAGCATCTCAATCGCAAGAAACACTTGAAGCAGCCCGACTCAACCTCGGAGTTCTCGGCATTGTCATGGACGTCACCTTCCAAGTAGTTCCCCGCTTCTATTTACATGAACATCATTGGCAAGAAAAAATAAATGACCTTACTAACAACTTGAACACATTCGTTACAGACAATGACCATTTTGAATTCTTTTGGAATCCAGGAGATGACATGGCTTACGCCAAAACATTAAACCCACACGAAGGACCATCTGACGGACTTCCCAAGGAAAAGGGACAATACATTGACCGTGCCCATATCGTGTTTCCATCAGAACGAACTGAGAAACATACTGAAATGGAATACTCAGTTCCATATGAAAAAGGACTGGAATGCTTTCAACAAATACGAACACTCATACGTAAAGGAAGACACAACGTTGTGTGGCCAGTGGAATACCGAACTGTCGCTGCAGATACAGGATGGATAAGCCCAGCACTGGATAGAAAAACAGTCACGATTTCAGTTCACCAAGGCACTACTGAACCTCATGAACCTTTCTTTCGCGAAGCTGAACAAATATTTCTCGCCTACGATGGGCGACCCCATTGGGGGAAACGCCACTACCTCAATCGGGAACAACTCGCCACTATCTACGGGGATGGATGGAATCAATTCTGGGATATACAAAGACAACTTGATCCTGATGGGCTATTCATTAATACGTACATGCGGAACCTTCGACCTGAATAAACGATTAAACCCAAGGTGTGACATAAAGCGAAGAAAGGACTAGCGTCTCCACTGTCCATAAATGGAGACCCATATGATCCCAAACCTTGTTAACCAATTCCGCATAGATGGGAAAGTCGCTGTCATCACAGGAGCGAGCAGAGGTATCGGAGAGGGCATAGCCATAGGCTTAGCTGATGCCGGAGCGACCGTGATCATTACCGCCAGAGATGAACAACGACTCAAAGGTGTCGCAGAGACAATCAGTGAAAGAGGTGGCACATGCAACGTCATCGTAGGAGATATCACTGAAGAGGCAACCATTGACCTACTTGTATCCCACGCCATAGAAAACTACGGACAATTAGATATTTGGATCAGTAACGCAGGAACATCTGACCACCCAGGATCGTTCCCTTTCGAAGATTTCCCTACCTGGCATTGGGATCAACAAATAGCATTAAATCTTCGACCACATTTCATCGCCGCCAAAGCATGCGCTGAAGTCATGCAACCAGGTTCATCCATAATCGGCATCTCATCAATCGCAGGAATACGCCCAGCTGTACGTTTCGCAGCGTACGGAGCGGCAAAAGCGGGAATGAATAACTTTACAGAAACACTTTCTATTGAACTCGCACCAAAAGGAATACGAGCAAACGCTGTTTCCCCGGGGACAGTCCCTACAGAAGCCACTACCAGAGTCGGAGGTGTCCCGCCCGAACAATTTGAAGGTCTTGCAGACCGAATCCCTTTACAACGCGTCGGAACACCCATGGATATAGCCGCAGCGGTCCTCTATCTTGTTTCTGATGCTGGAAGCTGGGTAACAGGACAGAATCTTGTTGTTGATGGCGGAGTAACGTAACCCCTTAACGCAACTTTGACCGTAAAGAATCCAACCAACTCTGTGCTTTATCCAACGCATCATTGGATTCTTTCCGAACCTCTTCAGCTTGATCTCCAGCAGCAGGATATGAACCAAGAAACTTCACCCGCACATCTTTCGCTTGTAATGTCTTTAAACAGTCAGCCATCATTGAATCAGCGATATGACCTTCCAAATCTAAGAAGAAACAATAGTTACCTAACGCTTCACGAGTTGGACGAGACTCAAGTTTTGTCAGATTTATAGAACGAGCTGCAAATTCCTGAAGAATAGCAAGTAAAGAACCGGGCTTATCCGATTGTTGAAATACAACGACACTTGTTTTGTCATGCCCTGTGGGAGCTGGAATACCATCTCTGGCTATAAGAACAAACCGTGTCTGATTTCCCGAATGATCTTCAATACTTTCTGCAGCGATATCCAACCCGTACTTATCTGCGGCAAGACTCGTTCCAACAGCGGCAATATCATTACTTGAACTATCAGCAAGCATTTGCGCTGCGTGCGCTGTCGAATTAGCGGCTTCAAGTTCAGCATCTGGCAACGTATTTCGAAGGAATGAACGGACCTGTGCCAAGGCATGCGGGTACGAAATAACTTTTTCAATATCCTGAAGCGAAGTACCTTCCTTTACGAGAAGATTCATTGTTATCGGGATCACAACTTCCCGCTGAATCATCAATTCACTGTCAAAAGCTAAAGTGTCCTGCACAACGTTCACGGTCCCCTCGATGGCATTCTCAATAGCGCAAAAACCAAAATCAATAACTCCAGCGGAAGTATTATGTAAAACATCTGAATGGCTCCGGAACAAAACATGTTCAGCTTCAGCTAAATCAGTCTGCGTCAACAAGGCTGATTCAGTAAAGGTTCCCTCAGGGCCAAGATACCCAACCTTTAATGATGTAAGTTCGTCCACATCTGAAGGATAGAGCAGGAACTACTAGACACCTCCTTAATTTTAAAGAGAACCCCCGAAATGCTAGTGAACACGCCTAAAGTTTTCACATGTCTGACGATCAATTCTATTTCCGCCAACTTCTATCAGGAAGGGATGTTGGTACCGAAGATCAAATTGCACGCCAAATGGTTAACTTCATCTATGTCATAGGAGATCGATCAACTGGAGAAGCTGTCGTTATTGACCCCGCATATGACCCGAAAGGACTTGTAGATATCGTTGAAGCAGATGGGATGAAACTAACCGGAGTACTTGCTACCCACTACCATCCGGACCATATCGGTGGGGACATGATGGGATTTAGTATCTCAGGAATAACCGACCTGTTAGAACTAACCCATATACCAATCCATGTACAAAAAGAAGAAGCTGAACTCGTGGATAAAGTCACTGGAGTTGGCCAAGAGAACCTTGTCACCCATGAAAGCGGAGACAAACTTAAAGTTGGTTCAATAGAGATTGAACTTATCCACACACCGGGACACACACCAGGAAGCCAATGTTTTCTTGTTGAGAATAGACTCGTGGCAGGAGACACCCTTTTCCTTGATGGATGTGGAAGAACTGACCTGCCTGGGGGAGATCCACGGCAAATGTATGAAAGCCTCACGAAACGTCTAGCGAAAGTCCCTGATCAAGCAACATTATTTCCAGGGCATCTCTATTCACCTAAACCTTCCCAGTCAATGGGAGAAACCCGGCAACACAACTACGTGTTTGCTCCGAACTCGCCAGAGCAATGGATGGCAATGTTCGGTGGATAAGAACTAAACAAAACAGAAATATGTAAATAAACGATGGAACTAATTGAACTAAGCCCTGAAATGCAAAAATTCGTAACTGAACGCCATCTGGCTTCATTAACTATCGTTACTGCAACTGGTCGACCCCATGTCACCCCTGTCGGATTCACATGGGACCCAGAAAATCAGCTAATCCGTGTGATCACATGGGCTGGAAGTACGAAAGCTAAAATCCTACAACGTTCCGAACACCCACTTAAAGCAGCAATTTGTCAGGTTGATGGAGGTCGTTGGGTCACGTTAGAAGGAACCGCTGTTGTTAGTGCAGATGAACTCCGTTGTAGCGAAGGCACGAAACGTTATGCGACAAGGTATTCAGAACCCAAAGATAGAGGAGACGATAGACGAGTCATTGAAATTACTGTTGAACGCATACTCGGAAGGGCATAGAGCATAAACGATATGTTGAACCAAACAAGCACGAAATCACCTCGAATAACCAGATGCACGGTAACCTCCATGACTACTCGCGCGAGTGGCGGAATTGGCAGACGCGCAGGCTTCAGGTGCCTGTGTCCTTCGGGATGTGAGGGTTCAAATCCCTCCTCGCGCACATAAAAACCCAGAAGAAAAATTGAAAGATATGGCAACCCCCTTAAAGAAAAATAGAAGTCTAAAAATCCTCCTTGTAACAATTGCACTGATCTGCTCTTGTGTTATAACTGCACCTCAAATTGCATATTCACAAATGGAAGAAAACCCATCAGCGAATTCGCAAAATGATGTTTCCAAAGGTCCTGATTTCAATGGAGATGGGTACGACGACCTTGTAATCGGCGCAACTGGTGAACGCTACGGTGATGGAATC
>JAYYZG010000072.1:0-5811 GCA_036687775.1 Actinomycetota bacterium | reverse complement strand
TTGAAGTGACTCTTTCTCCATCAACGGCAAGAAATCCTTGTATCTCCCCAGCAAAAGCACTTCGAACTTCAGTTTCGCTGACATGTCCTAACAGGAATCCGGCATGAATTGATTTTCCAATAAGGTCTTCACCTGTAGGTACGAAGACCCCTGCACAAGGGCTCACGACTAACCTCTCAGTTGCGAAAAGGTGCTCTCCTTCAAGGGATTCTCCCGTAGATGGTTGTTGACCAGAAATCATTTCAAGAAGTGAATCTATATCATCAGGGGAGCTAATTGAGATTCTTGATGAATCCTTTAGGGTGCGTTTAGCCATACCGGTCAGAACAGCTCCTGGCCCAACCTCAACGAACGTTGTGAAACCTGCTCCGTCTAGTTGATGAAGGGTTTGCCTCCACCTAACTGGGCTCGTGAGTTGCGAAGAAAGCAGGGCAGGCCAATCGCTACCTTCTTCGTGACCTATAGCATCAACATTCGCATAGACAGGATGGTCAGGGGCTCGAAATTCTGCACTTTCAATAGCTTCGCGTAATCTGTCACGAGCTGGCTCCATAAAGGGGGTGTGGAAGGCTCCAGAAACTGGAAGCCGCATTGCTCGCTTGGCACCTATTTCCTTAGCGATCTCTGAAGCAGCTTCTATTCCGGAAGGTGAGCCAGCAATTACAACTTGTCCAGGCGCATTGTAATTCGCTATCCAAACATCATCATCTACTCGATGGCAAGCGCTCTCTACTAAGTCATCATCAAGTCCTAGGATCGCAGCCATCGTACCTTCTTGAGATTCTGCACAAACTTGCATAGCTTCTCCACGTTCAGTTACTAACTTGACGGCATCCTCAAAATCTAACGCACCAGAAGCGGTTAAAGCTGAGTATTCTCCTAAGCTATGCCCTGCATGGGCAGCAGCTTCAACACCTACACGTTGCAACGAGTCAAAAATAACCATTGACGTCAGAAAAGTCGCTACTTGAGCATTCTTCGTTTGCGTTAATTCGTCATCATTCGCAGTAAGAAGTAAGGCACTTAGGTCACGACCAGTGATAGCGGAAGCTTCAAGAACCAATTCCCATGAAGGGTGGTTAAGCCATTTCTCGCCCATTCCCATTTTCTGCGACCCTTGCCCAGGGTAGGTAAAAACAATCATTCTAAGAACCTCTATGTGACTGTAATTCCTTTAGGAGCCACCTGTGCATTTTTTGCTCATTTTTCATCATAGTGACGTGAGTTAACATTATAAGTAGTTGAGTATTAAATCGTAGCGGTCAACAATAGAGCAATGAATTATCCCATCCTGCGATGTCAGTAAATTCAATGAAAATTTCGAAAAGGAAAGTCAGCCTAAAAACTACATTACAAAAGAGTCTTTCTATCTTTCATACCGCTACGATTCACGTCAGAAGAGTTAAATAGTTTTACTTGCCCGGGTGGCGGAATTGGCAGACGCGGGGGATTCAAAATCCCTTTCCCTCCAGGGAGTGCGGGTTCAAGTCCCGCCTCGGGCACATTGAAAGTAAATTAGTGACTGCTTAAAGTCATTAATAAGCTGCCTGCCGGTACTAACTACTAAGATATGTTTGTGCAAAGTAAGTTATTAGAACGTCGATTAGGTGAAACAGGTCAAAGACTCAAACGACTTCGTGCGGAGCTTCAAGTTGCTGAAGAACAACTTTCGCATTTCTCAGAAGAAGCTGAAGACGCTCGGATAAGATCACTGGTTTCAGAGACCCCACTTGCTGGACAAGAACACCGTGAGGCCAGTAAACATGCAGAGTCAATGCGACGCCATCGGGAATCTCTTCTCAAAGAAATCACAAGAGTTGAGGACCTGCAAAACCAACTCCTTGATCAAATGGCATCTCAGTAATGAAATCAGTTAATGAACAGCCGATAAGAATTGTGATCGCCGAAGATGAAGCAATTATTCGACTTGATCTACGTGAGAGTCTTGAGGCAGAGGGCTACATCGTAGTTGGAGAAACTGGGCGTGGAGACGAAGCTGTAGAACTCTCTCGCACATTAAAACCTGACGTAGTAATCCTTGATATTAAAATGCCCGGTTTAAGCGGAATAGAAGCAGCGAAAGTTATTAGTGAGGAGAATATAGCTGCAGTTCTTCTGTTAACCGCTTTCAGTCAACGCGACTTGATCCAAGATGCAAGCCAAGCTGGTGCTTTGGCTTACCTAGTAAAACCATTTCAACGTAGTGAGCTAGTCCCATCTATTGAATTAGCGATAGGTAGATTCCAAGAGATCGTTAACCTCAAAAAAGAAAAGGACGACTTATTGGAGAATTTAGAAACCCGAAAAGTAGTTGACCGAGCTAAAGGAGCATTGATGGATCAATATGGTCTGAAAGAAAAAGATGCCTATCGCTACTTGCAAAAAAAAGCAATGGAAGAACGGTCGCCGATGAAAGAAGTGGCCAAATCAATAATTGAGGACGATCAATTGTTCCCTTCGCAAAAAGGAATGAGGGTAATGGGAGAAAAGAACCAATGAAATCTGTGATGTTGATAGATGGAAACTCGTTATTGTATAGAGCGCATTTCGCGTTATCTGAAGCAGACATGAGAACTTCAGGAGGGCAACCAACCGGAGCTATCTATGGGTTTTTAACTATGCTAATCAACTTAATCCGCGACCATGAGCCAGATGGGATAGCTGTTGCTTTCGATTTACCCACTCCTACATTCCGGCATAAGAAGGTAAATACGTACAAGGCTGGTAGGGCAGAAACACCGGATGAGTTGATACAACAATTCGATATCGTCAAAGAAACGCTTAAGGTTCTAGGAATACAATCTATTGCAATCGCCGGATATGAAGCTGACGATATTCTCGCAACGTATGCTGCGAAAGCTGAGGATGAAAAAGTCTCAGCGATAATTGTTACAGGAGACCGAGACAGCTACCAGTTGGTTAGCGACCCATTCATCAAAGTGCTATATAACCGACGAGGTGTCTCCGACTACGTACTTTATGATGAAGAAGGCATTCGTGAACGCACCGGAGTGGTGCCATCCGATTACGTAACTTATGCAGCTTTGCGAGGGGATAAATCAGATAATCTTCCAGGAATCCCAGGAGTCGGAGAGAAAACAGCAGCAAAACTTGTTAATGAATATGAAACTATTGATGGTATTTTCGGTGCGTCAGACAAGCAAACTCCCAAACTTCGCTCAAATCTAGAAGAGAATGAACAATTAGCCAGACTAAACGTAGAACTCATGACACTAGTTCGTGATGTGCCTACTGAAATAAAGCTTGAAGATCTAAGACCTAAAAGTCCAAAAACCAATGATATTAAGACTCTGTTTGAAAGATTAGAACTCCGAACCCTCTATCAACGTTTAGGAGAAATTTTTGATGGCGAATTTGAAGCAGTTGAACAGAAAGTACAAAGTTCCGAAACGAAATGCGAGTCACTCGCAACCCCACCAGAATTAATTGGGTACCTCCAAGAACTTGAGAAAAAAACAGAACCAATTGCAATAGCCGGCAGCTGGGACAATGAAGATAAACTATCTGGATTGGCTATAGGAATTGACCCAAGTAAGGCTGCGGCTATTTGGTTTCCTGTTGATTTCCTTCATGACTCCGCAATCAAAGAACTTTTCACAAACTTCTTGCAGCGTAAATCAGGCATAGTTGGCCACGGTTTAAAGAGGGTGATTCGTAGTCTGTTATGGGAAAGTTATCCCTCGCCAAATATATATATGGACACTCAAATTGCTGTATATCTTTTAAATCCTGCTGAAGCATCGTACAGCTTACCTAGCCGAACTATCCAATATAGTGAAACGAATTTTACAGTAGGGGAAAAAGCTGAAGAAGGTCAGTTGAATCTTGATGGGGGGCCACAAATAGCTGAAATCGAGGCAGCCCAAGAAGCTCTTTGCGCGAGTGTGCTCGTAGACCCGTTGAAAAGCGCAATTGAAGAGCAGGATCTAGGGCACCTTAATAATGAAATAGAGATTCCGTTAATTATTGTTCTGGCAGAAATGGAATATCTGGGAATCCAAATAGACCTTGAACGACTTACCAAGCTCCGTGACGAACTCAAAAATGAAGTTGAAGAAATTAGGAAAGTTATTCATGAACTCGCAGGTGAAGAATTCAATATAAATTCACCTAAACAACTTCAAGTTGTCTTATTTGAGAATTTGGGTTTAACTCCAGGCAAAAAAACAAAGACCGGTTATAGCACGAACGCACAAACTCTGGAAAAAATGAAAGACGAACATCCAGTGATCAACCATTTGCTGAAATACAGAGAAGTAGAAAAACTTAGATCTACATATGGAGAAGGGCTACTCGCAGAAGTTGGGGAGGGAGAAAGGATAAGGGCTACTTTTCATCAAACCGTAACTCGTACGGGAAGACTGAGTTCAGATGCTCCGAACTTGCACAACATACCTATACGGACAGAAAAGGGAAAGGTTTTCCGTGAGGCATTTATAGCACAGGAAAATTGGGCGCTTCTTGTGGCAGATTATAATCAAATTGAACTTCGCTGCATAGCCCATTTATCAGGCGATCCGGGACTTATTCAAGCATTTGAAACCGGTGAAGATATTCACACCTCAACTGCCGCACAAGTTTTTGGAGTTGATCCTAAAGCTGTTTCCAAGGCGCAAAGAGAGCGAGCTAAAATGGTGAGTTACGGGCTTATCTATGGAATGGAAGCTTGGGGCCTTGCGCAAAGATTAGGTATCGCGAATAAGGAAGCTGCGAATATCCTAAATTCGTATTTTGGCGCATTCCCATCAGTGAAAGACTACATGGAATCAACAGTTCAAATAGCGAAAGAACGAGGCTACACAGAAACACTCTTTGGGCGGAGACGTCGAATTCCAGAACTCATGTCTCCTAATGCAATGACACGGGCACTAGGGGAAAGGCAAGCTATGAATGCTGGAATTCAAGGATTAGCAGCAGATATTTTTAAAATTGCACTTGTTAGCCTTAACCACAAGCTCAAAGAAGAGAAAATGAACAGCCGGATAGTGCTACAAGTCCATGATGAAGTTATTCTTGAATGCCCTAAATCAGAACTTTCTGAAGCAGAAAAACTAACAATAGAAGTTATGAGTTCCGCATTTGATATGAGCGTCCCGTTAGCAGTAAATATAAGCTCAGGAGCAAGTTGGTCCGAGGCTAAATAGATTCCTTAGCATCCAATGCCTAACATGGCATGATGGGCGATCACTGGTTCGAAGAAGCCGCACGCCATATGGGTGAAGCGTACCTACGCTACTCATTTACAAAGGGAACTGAACAGGAAGTCAATTTTTTAATAGACCAGCTGGAACTGAAACCAGGAATGAAAGTCCTAGACGTAGGGTGTGGACCAGGGAGGCACTCTCATTTGCTAGCACAAGCAGGATTTGAAGTACTGGGGATAGATATAAGTGAGAAATTTGTTGACATCGCTTCACGAAAAGCTGTCGCAGGTTCAAGATTTCTAAAACTTGACGCTCGAGAAATGCAATTCGATAAGGATTTTGATGCTGTCATATCGTTATGTCAAGGAGCATTTGGCCTCGGTGGGAACCCTCAAATCCCTGTAGGAATAAATGATCCAGATGGTGAAATTCTAAAGAGAATGAGCGCCTCCCTAGTCGCTGGCGGCAAGGTAGCACTGACAGCTTTTTCAGCGTATTTTCAAATTCATTACATGGAGGAAGGAGACACATTCCACGCCGAACATGGAGTAAACCACGAAATCGCATCGTTGAAGAACCCTGATGGTGAAGAAATTAAAAAAGACTTGTGGACCAGTTGCTTCACCCCAAGGGAATTGAGACTTCT
>JAYYZG010000071.1:0-45907 GCA_036687775.1 Actinomycetota bacterium | reverse complement strand
GGCCATTAAAGTTCGAAATAGTCAAATAGAAGTCTGTGATGTACCTAATCCAAGCGGAGATGGGATTGTGATTACAGTTAAATCTGTGGGTATTTGTGGTTCGGATCTGCATCTTATTGATTCGGGGATGATGAATGTCACTCCTGGTCATGAAATTGCCGGAGTCGCCCCGAACGGTAAAGAGGTTGCAATAGAACCGATGCTCTCATGCGGGGCATGCCTTGACTGTCTGAGGGGAGATCAACCTTATTGCGAAATAGCGCTTCCTAATACGATGGGGATTGGAATAGATGGTGGGATGGCAGAAAAAATAGTTGTGCCAGAACGATTTCTCGTCCCATTGAATTCGAATGTAGAGATAGGCGCAGCTTTTCTAGTTGAGCCTTTAGCTGTTGCAGTGAGGAGCCTCCTTCGCGTCAATGCGAATAAAGGAGAAAGGGTTGTAGTTGTCGGCGGCGGGACGATTGGATTATGTTGTGTTGCTGTTGCGAAGTACTTCGGAGCAGAAGTGGAACTTGAAGCTCGGCATCCGCACCAAATTGAAGCAGGGTCTCAGTTAGGTGCTGTAAAGAGCGAGGGGAAACCGGCAAGCATTGTTGTGGAAGCGGCTGGGACTAGCAGTGCTTTGGTGCAAGCAGTGAGTTTATGTGAGAAAGGTGGTTCGGTAGCGATTCCAGCCACCTATTGGAATCCCATTCAGTTGCCTGGAATGGAAATGGGGATGCGAGAAGTCTCCCTTGTTCCGTCCATAACATATGGCTATACAAAAGGTAGTCGCGACTTTGAAATAGCAGCGAAAATTCTAGCTAAAACACCTGAGTTATCAAGAGCTTTGATCACTCACCGTTTCCCCCTTGACGCTGCTGCTGAAGCTTTTGCCGTTGCGAGAACAAGAAGCGACGGCGCTATAAAGGTTGCTTTGGACGTCTAGAAGTAAGATTTTCTTCCCATCGTTATTTCAGATAGTGACATCGTAACTATTCATAAAGAAGATCATGACAAAAATATAAATTCAGCATAGATTGAGCATGTGAGTAGAGGCACGCAAAGGACAGTTGATGACAGCAATTGAAGTCCAGGCACCGCAGAGCACCAGACCTTGGTGGATGGAGAATGCTGGGTGTCAAGGAAAATCTCAACTGTTCTTTCCTCCGCCTGGGGAACGACCTGCCGCGCGTGAACGAAGAGAGAATAGAGCTCGCAAAGTTTGCTTTGAATGTGATGTCCTTGCTGATTGCCAAACTTACGCAAGGCACCAGAGGGAACTTGGGTTTTGGGGTGGAGAGTCAGAAATAGAACGTGCTGAAGCTGGATTTGCTCCAACTACTCCTGTCATTGGATTGCGGCGGCACCGAACAGCAATAAATTGATTCAACCAGAAAAACTCTCATAATAGATCAGCGAGGCAAAACGCTATTACAGTGTTACCGCTGGAGTAATGATGCTGAAATTGCCAACAGAGATCTTAATTAACTCAGGTAACGGAGTTAAGATTTGCGCTCATGACCATGGTGGGACTGGGCCTGATGTTCTTTTCTGCCATGCAACAGGTTTCCACGGTAGGTACTGGGACCCTATCTGTTCAAGGATGAAGGAAAATTTTCGCTGTGTAGCTATAGACCTTCGAGGACACGGAAATAGTTTTGTCCCAGAAAAAACTATTATGGACTGGAAGGGGATGGCAGAAGATGTTCTAGCCACGATTAATTATCTCAGCCTTACATCCCCATTCGCAGTTGGTCACAGTATGGGTGGCAGCAGTATCTTATTGGCTGAGCAAATGCGACCTGAGACGTTTAGGGCTGCTTGGCTATTTGAACCAATCGTTATAGGGGGTGAAGCTATCACTCCTGAGATGTCTAAAGGTGGAAGTCTTGCTGTATCAGCAAGGAAACGCAAAGAAATTTTTAACTCTCGAGAAGAAGCTTTTGAGCGTTATGCGTCAAGGCCACCTTTCTCAACTGTTGACGAAGAATCTCTATGGGCATATGTAAATTATGGTTTTCGTGATCACGATGAAGGAGTCATTCTTAAATGCCGCGGTGAAATGGAAGCACGAGTATTTGAAAACTCGATAACGACAATTTTTGATGCGTTAGATCTTATAGATATTCCTGTGACAGTGGCAGCAAGCGGTGATCAGGAAGGCCCAGCAATTATCGCCCCTCAAGTGGTGAGTCAACTCTCAAAAGGAAATCTGGAACTATATTCTGACCTTACACATTTTGCTCCCATGGAAGATCCAAGCCGAATCGCTGAGGGGATTATGAAGACATTAAACAAAGTTCTATGAGCAAAATGAGGTATCGTCGGAGATGTGGATGCGCGTAACTGGCTTGGTCTAGAACCTTCTCATAACCCACACCGATGGCATTTGCCGGTGTCTAAAGGTATATCGACAGGTCATAGAGCAATGTTTGGAGGGAGTGGGTTAGGTGCCGCTATTGCTGCGATGGAGGGGACGAGCGGAAGACCTGTAGTTTGGGCTACAGCCCAGTATCTTCTCTTTGCAAAAGTAGGAACGGTGGTGGATTTTGATGTGACACTAGCAGTTCATGGAAAGAAAACAACTCAAGCTAGAGCCGTAGGGCATGTTGGTGGAACGGAAATCATCACCGTTAATGCGGCATTAGGTTCCCGTAGTTATCCAGATGATAAGTCATATGGATTACCACCGGAAGTTAGGGAACCTGAGTCCTGTCCAGTTAGAGAACGTTTCTCTGAAGTCACAGATTCTTTAGACTCCAGAATAGAGCAGAGATGGGCTATCCCAGCTGGAGCTGTTGACCCGGCAGAGATAGAACCTGGGAGAATTGCGGTCTGGAGTAGGATGCCTGAGCTTCTTGAACCTTCGGCTGCTTCTTTTGCTGTTCTAGGAGATTACGTCCCTATGGGGATTAGCTTCACACAAGGAGGAAGAGCTGGTTCAACAAGTTTAGACAACACCATACGAGTCATAGATATTACTCCTAGCGACTGGTACTTACTGGATATACGTGTTGATGCTATTTCTAATGGATTCGGACATGGAATAATTCACATCTGGTCGCAAGAGGGCAATTTATGCGCTATTGGGAGCCAGTCCTGCATTGTAAGAAGTCGAGAACCTGGGACACATTCGCCCCCTCAGCGTCTAGTCGAAGCTCCAGAAGGGTCGCCTATTAGCCAGTAGATTAATTGTGGCTAGCGTTATATGGTTTCTCGGTACATTGAAGGGTTCCGTTTCCCTTTCGGTTGTTTCCCACGTTCATCGCGGATGTCATAGTGCACTGCAACTTCTGCAGTTGTGAGGACCTGCCCATTTCTCTCATACCTGTGTGGGTCTAATGCTCATGCGCCGAGAACACGTCCTGTGTATAGAGGTGTCTCTGAGTTCTCTTCATCAAGCTCAATATCGCCTTTTTCGATGCTTTCTAAAATAAACTCTGTTAGAACTTGACTCGGCCAGAGTCCGATAACGCATAACCCGTCTTCTTTCCCTTCAACTGCAAAATCTCTTGTTAATCTATCAGTTCCCATTTTTGCAATTCCGTAACTTGCGCTTAATGCGTAACGTTCTGACCCACTTGAGGAAATATTTACCATAAAGCGAAGAGAATTATCTTGCTCCATCATTAATCTGACCGCATGAACGCTTGCTATATACGCGGAACGCAGTCCGATCCCAACCTGATCATCCCAAATTTGAATCGGGTGTTCCCAGAATTTACCTCCCCAAACTGGTGGATTTGGGATCTTGAAGGCATTATTCACGTGGATATCAAGACGTCCTTCTGAGTCACGTATCTTTTCAAACAAGTCTTGTATCTCATCGTCTCTCCCAAGGTCAACTTCAATTGGAACCCCTTTCCCGCCTACTTCGTTAACCAAAGCTGCTGTTGAGTCAATAGTCAACGGTCCAGTTCCTGAAGACCGACCAGTTATATAAACAGTCGCCCCCAACTCACCTAAGCCAACAGCTATTCCTCGACCTATTCCGCGGCTAGAGCCTGTAACTACGGCGATCTTTCCTAAAAGTGGTTTATTGCTCATAAATACTCCATACCTATTTAATTACCCAATACTTCGAAGATCAACTACAAAGACAAGTGTTTCATTACTTCCGATAACTCCACCAGCACCTTGCTCTCCGTATGCTTTATCAGCAGGGATAGTCAACGTTCTTCTTCCACCAACGCGCATCCCTAAACACCCTTCATCCCATCCTTCAATAACTTGTCCGATTCCTACCGTAAAGGTAAAAACTTCATTCCTAGACCAAGAGGAATCAAATTCAACGCCATTGGACCACGATGCTCCTACGTAGTCCACGCTAATTAGTTGACCCGAAGTGCATTCGCTACCTTCTCCGATAATCTGATCTTCAATTACAAGTTCTTTAGGTGGATCAGTTGAAGGAATTTTAACAACTGGTTTTTCGTATATATCCACGCAAGCTCCTATTTTGAATAATTAGATTGTTTTCACGAAGCGAAAGGCTTCCTAACGGGATTGAGCATAATCTATTCAATTATTTGCTTGATGGACCTTCGGTTCATTCTTCCCATAAGTATGCCCTTGGGCTAAAGGCTGTTCGCAATTTGTTCTTATACGACGGCCAAGTAGATAGTCTCCAATAACAGAATTCATATACTGCAAAATCCAACCAGTAGCAATAGCTGCGATTATTGTACCCACGCCAAAGGCCCCTCCAAGAGATATTCCGACTCCAAGAACAGTGAATTCCCAAAGAAGGCGAACTAATTGTGGATGCCAGCCATTGATATCTGAGACTCGATGGCATATGGATTCGTATGCCCCCATTCCTATACCAGCGCTAGCTCCTATGCCTACCCCAGTTGCTATAACAACGAGCCCAATAAGGAAGTAAAGGAATTGGGCGCTTAGGTTATGTGGATCTGGAATGACTGAAAAGGAAAATATAAACGTTGTGGAAACCGAAAGTGGGACAATCACAGTCCCCATACCTATTTGTGCTCGCGTTACAGCCATAATCACAAATAGAATACCGAGAAACCCAAATGACGCGCCAGCAATTGAAATCCCAGTTTGTTCCCTAATCCCAGTGAGAAGGACATCAGTAGTTGTGGCCCCTAACTCGGCCAAGATTACCATCGTTGCTCCGATAGAAATCAGAACTCCACCGATGGCATTTAAGAGGATACGCGCACTGACAGTCGGTACATCAAATTTCCGAATGGCATTGAAATTAATACGCCTTCCCAAACCGAAGTTAAGAATGTTGTAGTAGCTCCTAGCGAAAAAGCGTCGCAAAATAGGGATTACAGAACCCATGTACAGCTGAATTTTAACGACTCTGTACCTGTTCACGAGAATTGTTGAAAGTTTTTCCATCAAATGATTATGGCTTCAAGTATCAGACGAAGCGAATGATTTTCTGTCGCCAATTATGCACTACCCAGCTCGGGTAAGTGCTTCTTCAAGAATATTTCTAGCAATACTTGGACACTCTGCTAGAAGGGTATTGAATTCGCTTCGGGACATAGCGAGGATAGTAGAATCATACGCTGCCCGAACAGTAGCGTCACGTGGTTGATTCAGAATTACGGCTCTTTCTCCGACAACTGCGCCAGGCGCAATAGAAGCGATTAATTCGCCATTCTTCTCCACAACCAACTGACCATGAACTAGAAGTAGAACTTCATTCCCAAACGCCCCTTGGTGCATTAGGACGCTTCCTTTTTTTACATCAATTCTTGTTGTTAATCTGCAGAGTGTCAGGAGCTCTTCGGAAGTAGCTGTAGCAGCGAAAGCGAATTCTGCATACTGATGATGATGGGATGATTTCTTGCGCATTTTATTTCCTTGATTTTTGGGGGATGGATCCATTATCAGATGAACCTCAAAGACTAGTTTGCCTTAATTTGAAACCCGTTACTCTTCAATTAGCCGTGCCTTTTGTCACTGTGGTCGATGTCACAGGAACTCGCTTTTAAGCGATGGCAATAATGTTGCCATTCACTATGTAGAAACGCCTAAGGTAGAAACATGGCTGAAGATGTAATGAGTTTTTTGAATGGAGATGACCTGCCAACGTTTGATGCTTGGATGGACGCTGCTAAATCAGTTGTTACTGAGGATCTATTTGAAGAGTTGCTTTATACAGATTTAGGTTCGGGAATTCGCACAGAACCCATTTATATTCATCAAGACAATCCTGTGAATCCGGTTTATCCAAGTTTGGGAACAAGTAGGCGAGCATCTAATATCGCGGGTCAATTACTCGGGTGGGAGATCCGACAACGTTATTGGGTAAAATCACAGGAAGAAACCAATGCAGCAATTCTAAATGACTTGCAGAATGGAACTAATAGCATTGAACTGGTTCTTTCGGAAGTTGATTCAAGTGCATTTGAGAGGCTCTTAGACGGAGTTCTCCTCAATATCGCCGGTGTAGCTCCAACAAATTTATTAGACAGTTTGGGCAATGCTGAGAGCTTCCTTAAATTTATTGATTCAAAGGGCAAAGCTGCCGAAGAGTTTATCTTTGATCTAAGCATTGACCCGTTAGGTGAACTGTTTAGAAATTCTCAAGATTTAGCTAGCACTCAAAGTGCGTTAGATGCTGGTGGGAGCATTGCACTAAGAGCCCAGCAAGAGTTTAAGAAGGCAACTACCTTTCGAGTGGATGGCTTGGCTTACGCTGAAGCTGGCGCAGACCGAATAACAGAATTAGCCGGTATCTCCTCTTCTGTCATTGCTTATCTCCAAAGCATGGATAGGGCAGGTGTCTCCCTCGCTGAAGCTTTTAGCCAAATTCATGTTGTGACTTCTGTAGGGACAGACCAATTTTTTGATATTGCAAAACTTCGGGCATTGCGAATTCTCATAAGTCGGATAGGTCAGGCTTGCGGAGTGAATCACGTTCACTTGAAGACTCAAGCTTCACTTCCTCAATTCCTCATTTCTAAAACTGATCCTTGGATAAATTTGCTTCGCACAACTGTTGGTTGTTTTTCTGCAGCAACTGGAGGAGCTGATACGATTTCTCTTCCTCCTTTTGATAGCGCTTTCGGCATTCCCGACGATTTTGGGATGAGGCTCGCACGAAATACACAACTTGTTCTGATGGAGGAATCCAATATTCATAAAGTGATTGATCCTGCCGGGGGCTCATGGTATGTCGAATCGTTAACTGATCAGATTGCTCAAATGGCTTGGGAAAGATTTCAATTAATTGAAAAAAATGGTGGTATAACTCAGGAGATCATTTCGGGTTCTTTCCGAAAGTCAATTTCAGATAATCGCGATCAATACAAAGAACAAATCAGAAATAAAGAACGGATTCTTATAGGAGTTAATGATTTTCTCGAATCAGAGAAAACAAATTTACAAAGGCGCCCTTATCCGGAACCATTGAAGATGCGTACTGAGTCAAAATCACAAACAGGACCCGATTTTCGAATTTCTGACTTATCTTCTGAAGCAGAAGGGGATAGCAATGATTCCTAATTTCAGTTCTATACCCCTTCAACCCGAAAAAAATATCAACAACACGAATAAGGAAAGTTGGCTTTCTGATTTCAGTAAATTTTCAACTACAACTAATGGTGAAAGTGACTGGATTACTCCCGAGGGGATACCAGTGCATCCAATTTATGGCCCAGAAGACGTAACGAACCTTGATTTCCTAGATACATACTCTGGGTTCCCTCCGTATCTACGGGGTCCATATCCAACGATGTATATCAATCAGCCATGGACGATAAGGCAATATGCTGGTTTCTCTACAGCAGCAGAGTCGAACGCCTTCTATCGAAGGAACCTAGCTGCAGGACAAAAGGGTCTTTCAGTGGCGTTTGACTTACCTACTCACAGAGGGTACGACTCAGACAACCCAAGGGTATCTGGCGATGTGGGGATGGCTGGGGTAGCTATTGATTCAATAATTGATATGCGTCAATTGTTTGATGGGATACCTCTGGACAAAATGAGTGTTTCGATGACAATGAACGGCGCTGTGTTGCCGATTCTTGCCCTTTATGTGCTTGCCGCGGAAGAACAGGGAGTGACTCCAAAACAACTAACTGGAACAATCCAGAATGATATTTTAAAAGAATTTATGGTGAGGAACACCTTTATTTACCCACCTAAGCCTTCAATGAGAATAATTTCTGACATCATCTCATTTACTTCGAAGGAAATGCCGAAATTCAACTCGATCTCAATCTCTGGTTACCACATGCAAGAAGCGGGAGCCACTCTTGATCTAGAGATGGCTTACACCCTTGCAGATGGAATTGAATATATTCGTGCTGGGCTGGAAGCAGGATTGGATATTGACCAATTTGCTCCCCGACTTAGTTTTTTTTGGTGTATTGGAATGAATTTTTTCATGGAAGTCGCGAAATTGAGAGCAGCACGGTTGCTATGGGCAAAATTAGTTCGGCAATTCAATCCTCAAAACCCAAAATCCCTATCGTTAAGAACACATAGCCAGACATCTGGATGGAGTCTTACTGCTCAGGATGTGTACACAAATATCGTGCGGACTTGTGTTGAAGCGATGGCTGCGACACAAGGGCATACACAATCGCTTCATACGAATTCGTTTGATGAAGCATTGGCATTGCCATCAGATTTTAGTGCTCGTATCGCACGAAACACCCAACTTTTCCTACAGCACGAATCTGGAACATGCCGTGTTGTAGACCCATGGGGTGGCTCATACTACGTTGAACGCTTAACGCATGACCTGGCGCGACGATCCTGGGAGCACATTACTGAAATTGAAGAAGCAGGAGGGATGGCGAAAGCTATTGAATTAGGTATTCCAAAACTTCGAATTGAAGAAGCAGCAGCGAGGACCCAAGCTAGAATTGATTCAGGAACACAACCTGTTATTGGCGTAAATAAGTTCCGTTTAGACCAAGAAGAAGAGGTGGATATCCTTCAAGTTGATAATCATGAGGTGCAAGCAGCTCAAATCCGACAACTAGTAGATTTGCGACAAAATCGAGATCAAGAATTATGCGACGCTGCTCTTAAGCGTTTAACTAATGGGGCTGCGGGAAATGGAAACCTTCTTGAATTATCTATTGATGCAGCGAGAGAATGTGCAACCGTCGGAGAGATCAGTGATGCGCTAGAAAGGGTGTATGGTCGTCATAGGTCGCAAATACAAATTATTTCAGGAGTGTATAAAAGCGAAGTGGGAGAAGAAAACGATCAAATCGAATCAGTTCGTGTAGAAGCTGAAAGGTTCGAGAAAGAACATGGGCGCCGTCCAAGGATACTTGTAGCGAAAGTAGGACAGGATGGGCATGATAGAGGCCAAAAAGTCATTGCTACTGCATTTGCAGATCTTGGTTTTGACGTTGATATAGGACCGTTGTTTCAAACCCCAGAGGAAGCTGCCCAGCAAGCCGTTGAAGCCGATGTTCATGTAGTAGGGGTATCATCCTTAGCGGCCGGACATCTGGCTCTTGTCCCGCAACTTAAAATGGCTCTCGCAGAATTGGGGAGAGAAGATATTCTAATAGTTGTGGGCGGGGTTGTGCCTCCTCAAGATTTCGAAGCATTATATGATGCGGGGGCTTCAGCGATATATCCACCCGGTACTGTGATATCTGATGCTGCCCTAGAGCTTCTCAATAAGATCGGTTGATTATTATGGAGACTTCTGAAATGGAACTGGTTACTGCCGGTGTCCTTTCAGGTGATAGGACATGGTTGGCTAAAGCGATCACGCTCATTGAGAGTTCAACTCTTGATGACAGAGGTAAGGCGACTGGGTTGTTAGAAAGTATTGCCCCGCATGCAGGCGGGGCTCGTCGTATAGGGATTACTGGTTCCCCTGGTGTGGGGAAAAGTACATTCGTTGATGAATTGGGGACGTATCTGACTGAGTTGGGTCATAAAGTCGCTGTCCTTGCTGTTGACCCTTCTAGCTCTATCTCTGGAGGTTCAATACTTGGTGATAAAACTAGAATGGACCGTCTCTCAAGTAATCCAAATGCTTTTATTAGGCCTTCACCATCCTCTGGAATTCTAGGAGGTGTAGCAAAAGGGACTCGGGAAACAATTCTCGTTCTTGAAGCTGCAGGTTTTGACGTTGTTCTTATCGAAACAGTCGGAGTTGGCCAAAGCGAAGCGATTGTTTCAGAGATGGTCGATTTCTTTTTGGTACTTCTTCTTCCAGGGTCTGGAGATTCCCTTCAAGGAATTAAAAAAGGCGTTTTGGAATTAGCTGATTTAATTGCGGTCAATAAGGCAGATGGAGAAAATGAATTGCGTGCAAGGCAGTCAGCTCGTGATTACCAATCAGCCATGACGCTTCTTAGTTCAACGAATGCTGGCTGGACCCCACCAGTTATGACGTGTTCTGCACTCACTGGACAAGGTATTCCAGCTATTTGGGAGCAAATTGGTCTTCATCAGGAACATGCGCAGGAAACTGGTGATTGGGAGAAACGCCGTTCACGTCAGCAAATCCGGTGGATGTGGGCATTGGTGGAAGACCAATTAATTCATAATCTTAAAGAAAAGCCAGAGATCGCTTCAGTTGTTTTAGAGACAGAGGAAAAAATTCTAAATAGCGGGCTTTCCCCGTTTGAAGCTGCAGAAAGAATTATTCAATTATTCAGAAGTGAAGAGTAAAATAGCTCAAGCCCAGCGCTTGCGCACTGGGCTTGGCTTGGTTCCAGTTGGGGGACTGGAGAACTAAAAATCTTCGTCAAAGGCTACTTCGCCTTCAACACCGACTTGATATGCAGTTACTGTTTTTTCAAAGAAATTAGTGAGTTCTTGCACATCTTGTAATGCCATAAAATCAAAGGGGTTTTTTGAACCATAGATTGGTTCTATTCCGAGTTGCATTAGGCGCTGGTCAGCTACAAATTGCAGATATTCACGAGTGTCGGAAAGGCTCATCCCATTGATTCCACCTCCAAGAACATCATCTGCGAAACGCATTTCGCATTCAACGGCTTCGCTAAGCATTTCCTTAATATCATTCGTTAATTCAACTGTCCAAAGCTCTGGTTGTTCCTGTCGAACGGTTTCAACCACTGTAAAAGCGAAGTTCATGTGAGCGCTTTCATCCCTGAAGACCCAGTTGGTTCCTGCGGCTAGTCCGTTTAGGAGCCCTTTACTTCTAAGAAAGTAGACGTATGCGAAAGCAGCAAAGAAGAAAAGTCCTTCTATGCAGGCAGCGAAGCAAATAAGATTCCTCAGAAATGTTCTCTGGTCTTCTTCTGTTCGCACTTCATCCAATGACTCCATTGTTCCCATCCACTTAAAGCAGAAGTCACCTTTTTGTCGTATTGATGGAATGTTATGTATTGCGGCAAAAGCTTCTTCGCGTTCTTTCATATCTGGAATGTAGGAATCTAGAAGTGTCAAGTAGAACTGAACATGGAGCGCTTCTTCGTAGAGTTGTCTACTTAGGTACATTCTTGCTTCAGGGGCATTTATATGCTTATAAAGATTTAGTACTAAGTTGTTCGAGACTATTGAGTCTCCGGTAGCAAAGAAAGCGACTAAACGGCTTATAAGGTGTTTTTCAGCCGGAGACATACTTCGCAGATCTACGTGGTCATCTGCGAAATCTATTTCATCAACAGTCCATGTATTTTTTATGGCGTCCTTATACATGTCAAAGAAGACTTGATATTTCATCGGTCGTAAGGTCAGGTCAAATCCGGGATCAAGAATATTATCCGGTCTTTTCGCTGGGTTATTTGTAGAACTCGCTCCCTCTTCGATACTTGGATCATCTGAGGTGAGTGCGTAGTTATTTTCGTCGGCTAGAGCCATTTTGTGTTTTCTTTTCCTTTTCGTTAATTACAAGATTCGCAAGATTCCGGATTTTCAAGGGAGCAAGCAAGCGAATCGGCATCCATGAAGCCTGGTTTCTCCCCACCATCAGGACTTGGTTTATTTGAACTCACCGTTGTTTGGTTTATCCTTGTCGCAGGTCGTGACCGTAAATAATAGGTGGTCTTAAGTCCTTGCTTCCAAGCGTACATGTACATTGAACTGAGCTTTCCTATGTTTGGAGACTCCATAAAGAGGTTTAAGGATTGGCTTTGGTCGATGTAAGCACCTCGGTCTGCTGCCATTTCAATTAAAGACTTCATAGGGAGTTCCCAAGCGGTTCGGTAGATTTGCTTTAGATCCTCGGGAATGCGGTCCACATCCTGCACCGACCCTTCATTCCGAATTAATTCGGTTCGCATTTCTTCGTCCCAGAGGTCTCGTTCCTGAAGCTCTTTAACTAAGTATTTATTTATCTGCATGAATTCGCCTGAGAGAGTTTCACGTTTAAATAGATTCGATACCTGAGGTTCAATACATTCGTAACAACCAGCTATTGAGGCAATTGTTGCAGTAGGGGCAATAGCGATCATTAGGGAGTTTCTTAAACCATGTTCAGAAATTCTGGTGCGGAGTTCTTCCCATCTTTCTGTATCAGAAGGATTCACGTCCCAAAGGTCAAATTGAAGATCACCCTGGGCTGCTCTTGTCTGGCCGAACGCTTCATGGGGTCCATTTAGTTCTGCTAGTTCGGTAGATGCCCAAAGAGCGTTATAGTAAATTTCTTCACTTATTCTTGAAGAAATTGTTCTCGCCTCTTCTGAATCAAATGGGATTTGCATCTTGAAGAAGACGTCTTGAAGTCCCATCATTCCTAGTCCCACAGGTCGCCACTGATTATTTGAGTTATCGGCTTCATTGATTGGATAGAAATTGATATCAATTACTCGGTCTAAGAAGGGAACTACTTGTCGTACTGTCTTTCCAAGCTCTTCAAAATTGAAAGTAGGGGTATTTTCTTCAGTTATGAAAGACCCAAGATTCAGGGATCCTAGATTGAAGACGGCTGTTTCGGACTGGTTGGTTACTTCAATTCTTTCAGTACATAAATTCGATAGGTGAACAACCCGTGTTTCCCCGTTTTTCTCGTTGTCTTTTCTCAGATTTGAAGTTTGGTTGCATTTGAGATTAGACGAGTCTTTAAAAGTCATCCAACCGTTTCCAGTCTCTGCGAGAGTTCTCATCATTTTTGAATAAAGATCACGAGCATCAATTTGACGTTCGTACAACTCTGCCTCTTCTGCTTCTATGTATGCTTTTTCAAATTCCTCTCCGAAAAGATCTGTTAGGTGAGGGACTCTTTTCGGGTCAAATAAACTCCATTTCCAGTTATTTTCAACTCGTTCCATAAACAAATCTGGCACCCAATTCGCGATGTTTAAATTGTGAGTGCGTCGTGCATGGTCGCCAGTATTTTGTTTTAATTCAAGGAATTCTTCTACGTCGTCATGCCAGGTCTCAAGGTAGATACAAGCAGCACCTTTACGACGACCTCCTTGATTTACTGCAGCTACGGAACTGTCAAGGGTTTTGAGCCAAGGGACGATGCCATTGGAAAGTCCGTTAGTTCCTTTGATTAGGCTTCCTTTACTTCTGATGCGATGCCAGGCTACTCCAATTCCTCCTGCGAACTTCGAGAGTTGGGCGATATCGGTATAGCGCTTATAAATTCCCTCTAATGAGTCTTCAGGGGAGTCAAGCAGGTAGCAACTTGAGAGTTGCTGGTGGGTTGTTCCAGAGTTAAAAAGAGTTGGGCTTGAGGGGAGATAGGCCAGAGATGACATTAAATCATAGAAAGCAACAGCTTCGTCAACGTTTTGCGAGAGTCCGCAAGCTACTCTGAGGAAAAAATACTGAGGGGTTTCTATCACTTCTCGTGTTTCCGGATGGCGGAGAAGATATCTATCATAAACGGTGCGGAGACCAAAAAATTCAAAGTTTCTGTCTCTGTCAGAGTTGATGGCCGCATTTAATGTGGAGGCGTTCTCCAGAGCAAAATTTAAAGCGCCATCACCGATTATTCCTAGTTGGTGTCCTCTTGTAACTGATTCTGTGAACCAGGGTATGTTTTGGTTTCGCACTTCTTTATCAATGTATGTAGCTAACAATCGTCCCGCTAGCCGAGAGTATCGAGGCTCTTCAACGATTAACCCAGCTGCTGTTCTTATCGAAAGTTCATCAAGCTCACGTGTGGTGGATCCATCTGCGAGTGCTGAGATAGTTCTCGTCGCTACACGCATAGGGTCTACCCCTTTTAGCCCTTCTGCACATCGGGCCACTGCGTTAACTATTTTATTTACATCTACTTGTTCAAGGTCCCCATTCCTTTTCCGAACACGCATTCCTGTGCTCTGGGGAAGGACAGTGTTGCTTTCCTGGCTCTGCGGAGTGGTTGGGTCGTTGACTCCCGATACTTCGGCTATGGGTTGAACGTTACCGTTCTCGACCTCACTGAGCTGGTCTGCTTCTGACCTTTCGTTTTCTTTTTTTATAGATGGTTCAGATAATGCCATCGTTGCTCTCCTTGAATGTCCCCAACTTGCAAACCAGTTTCAACCGGTTCTATTTTCAAAGAACACGCATTCCTATCTGTGAAGGTTTTGTCTCTTTGAGTCTCCAAGGCTTTTCTTCTTTGAAAAACCGTTGGAACCTAATTACAGCCGTGTAACTACACCCGTGTCAATAGTTGTCGCAAGTTTTTTCGAAATCAAGGAATTATGTGAGAAGATTTTTCTTTGCGATGATAACGCCGTCGCTGTCTGCATAGATCCAAAATCCGGTTTCTAACTGGATGCCAGCAATTTGAATTCTCGTGCCAACTTCTCCTAGCCCGCGCTTTATGCTCTTTCGTGGATTCGTTCCTATCGCCTTTATTCCAATCGGCATATCTTTAATTACAGCGGAATCTCTTATGCAGCCATTGATGATTACGCCATGCCAATTGTTCTTTATCGCTAGATCAGCGAGGCGGTCTCCAAGCAACGCGCAATTGAGGGACCCTTCGCCATCAACGACTAAGACTTTCCCGTTACCTTCGGTTTCTAACGTTTGGCGAACAAGTGAGTTATCTTCCGGAGCTATTACAGTGACTGCTTCACCATAAAAATTTGGCTTGCTCCCATATGATAAAAAACTCAATGGCAGAACTTCAGCTTCCGGAAAATCATCAAGGAGATCTGCGGTAGCGAATTTATTCATATTCACTTTTTATCAGGATCCATAGATGGAAGCACCATTAACTCGGTTGCCTTTATTGAGGCCCAGCAGTGGCTTCCTAATTCAATACCCAATTCCTTAAACGAGGTATTTGTAATCGTGGCACGGGAAAAAAATGGGCCGTTAAGACCGATCCTGACTAAATCGCCATCGGTGTTGAGACTTGTAACTGTAGCTTCCCATCTATTTCTAGGGGAACCAGTTGGTTGGTCGGTGTGGACAGCAATAGCGGAGCTAGGGAAGCTGATTTGGACAGGCCCAAAATGTTTTTTAGATAAGTTCAAATGTCCACCATCGCTGAGTTGCACACCGTAACCGACTGCTTTTCCTGAGACCAGATTCAAGTCAAGGAATTTGGTTATCCACGGTGTCGCTGGGTTGGAGGTTAGTTCTTCGATGCTTCCCTGTTGGATTATTTCTCCTTGATCAACAGCGATTATAAAATCAGTTAACTTCATAGTTTCAACTGGGTCATGTGTAGCTATTAGCAATGTCGTTTTTAGGCTACGTAGGAGTTGATGCATCTCTGCTGTTGCTTCAACATCAAGGGAAGCGCAAGGCTCATCAAGCAAAAGAAAATCCGGATTACTAGCTACGGATCGGGCAAGGGCCACTCGAGATCTTTGCCCTCCGGAAAGCGAATCAGGAAACCGTGTTTGAATAGTCTTTAAGTCAAATTCTTCAAGAATGTCAGAGATATGGGTTCGAGCTTTCCTTTTGGAGCATTTACGTGACCGGAAGGGGAAAGCAATATTATCTTGGACGGATAGGTGAGGGAACACGCCTCCGTTTTGGTGCTGTAAGACGACAGGTCTTCTGTGGGGTGGGATGAAAATTCTATCAGTGGGGGCATCCATTAGAACATCATTGATCATTAGAGATCCGTTTCGTAACGGCTGGTGGCCTCCGATGACTCTTAGGAAGGTAGATTTCCCAGCTCCGTTAGGGCCAATTATGGAGACGCTTTTATTGGAGTCTATGTCAATGCAGAATTCAAAAGATTTTTCTTCTAGATTGGTTGACCCTGAAAGCTGTATTGTGCTCATTGTGCTGCGATCCATTTCCCGCGAAGAGCGACTAGTACAGATAGGGAAATAATGACCATGAGCATTCCGAGAACCATTGCACGTTCAGGGTTGGTTTCCAGCGCTACGAAAAGTTGCAATGGGAGCGTGCGGGTTCGTTCAGGATTGTCGCCTGCAAATGTTATTGTTGCTCCGAACTCACCTAGAGCCCGAGCCCAGGAAAGGGCTATGCCTGCAAAGATCGCTGGCTTTATCATTGGAAGAGATGCGGTAAAGAAAGTTCGTGTTGGACCTGCCCCAAGGCTTAATGAGCTTTCTTCAAAATGTGGGTCAAGCTGAGATGCTGCTGTTTCAATTGCTAATACGAAAAAGGGAAGAGAAACGAATGTTGCGGCAATGATTGCTCCGGCTGTAGTAAACGGCAGTGTTAAGCCAAACCAGCTATCTAGTTTTTCACCGATAAAACCTTTTCTTCCTAACGCAAACAGTAAAGCTGTTCCACCAGCAACCGGAGGTAGAACCATCGGTAGCAGAACTATTGCCCTTATGACCTTCAGACCTTTTACGTGACTCCTTGCCAAAACCCACCCCAGAGGAAGTCCAAGCAAGAAGCAAATAGCTGTTGCAGATGTGGCAACGACTAGCGATAATGTGATGGATTGGAAGACTGCTTCTTCTGTAACGGTTTGAAAGAACGTAGACCATGGGGTTCTTTGTGATAATCCGATAAAAGGCATAATGAGAAAAATGGAAGCAATGAATGCACCAACCCAAAGAAGGGGAGGAATTGACTTAGAGATTTTTGCCGTCATGATGGAGCGCCAAACCTGTACTTCTCTAAGATCTTTTGTCCGGCCGGAGAAAGCACAAACTCTATAAAATCTGTTGATTCTATTTTTCCGCCATGGATGGATGCAATGGGGTAATTCGTTGTAATTTGTTCTGACCGGTCAATAATGATGTGATTAATTTTTTCATTGATGTCGGTTATGTAAATGAGTCCAGCGTCGACTTCCCCCAATTCAATTTTTGTTCTTACAGACCTGACGTTTGGTTCCAAAGATGATGGGTTTAAGTCTATGTTTTCTTGGATTGCGAGTTTTAAAGATAGCTTTCCGCATGGGACCTGTGGCGCGCAAATTGCGGAGATGCTCCCTTTGAGGTCTTGGAGACTTTCTATTGATTCGGGGTTCTCCAAGGGGGTGGCTAACACGAGGTAATTAGTGGCAAAGATTTTTAGGCTTCCCTGCTCAACCCTCCTTGTTTCGTTAATTCGTTTCATAGTTTCTTCATCTGCTAGAGCTACGACATCAACTTTGGCCCCATCCTCTATTTGGGATGCAAGGGAAGCGCTTCCAGCAATTGTTAATGAAATTTCAACTTGTGTTTCCTTCTTAAATTCTTCAGCTATCTCTTCAAATGCTTCTGTTAGTGAAGATGCAGCCATTACATGTAATGAGTTCTGAGACAGGCCACATGAAAGGCTCAGGAAGGAAAAAACTGCTAGAAAAGCGTTAAGGCGTAAAATGCCACGGAAGTTTTTGGAAGTGGTCATTGAGTCTCAACTACGGCAGTTCTATCACTACGTTTGTTGATTTCACAACGGCAGCGGCAATGACTCCAGGTTCAAGTCTCATAGATTCTGTAGCTTCTGCAGAAATCAGAGATACGAAGCGATGTCCACCTGCTTGAATCTCAATTTGAGCCATGACTCCATCTTTGGTCACTTTCGTTACTAGACCAATGAAACGATTTCTTGCTGATAGGTGGGTGTTTTCATCGGGGGTCTCTTGATGGGACTCGCGAAGGAAATGTGCTAAATCAATTCCTCGTATCGTTCGGTGACCTCCATCGGTTCTCGTGGCTGGAATCCTTCCTTCATCAATCCATGTGCGCACGGTATCAACGCTTAATGCTAGAAGGGAAGCGACTTGGCCAATTCGCAAGCTAGTCATTTTGAGCTCCTTATATCTATGAAATTCATATAAATATTATATCAAAATCTATTAAAAGTGAGAAATTGACTTGAAACGCAGAACAGTTAAAATTTTTTTTCACACCATCACCTAGCTCACCTCGTTCACTCTCTACCCTTTTTGCATGATCAGAGAATTATTCGCATACCAGTCTGGAAATAATGAACTAGTTGATGCCTGTGGGAATGATCCTGGACAGATTTGTGAATGGGTCTTTGACGCATCAGGGAATAAGACTCTTTCATCAATTATCGGGTGGGCCGTGGACAAACCTCTAACAATCATCATTGTTTTGTTAGCAGGTTTTATTGCTTCCCGTTTAATGCGCAAAACCATTACCCATTTCGGGGAACGCTTGACAGATGAACGTCAAAGTAGAGCGTTAGCACAACTTCAAAAAATTAAGGGGAAAGTTAAAGCTGGGAAAGTGCTTCGAGATGAACAGGCAGAATTAAGGACAAAGGCAAGAACGGAAACTTTGACTTCAGTCTTATCTAGTATCGCAAATCTTGCGATCTGGACAGTCGTAGTGCTAATGGCACTCGGGGAGATAGGCGTTAATCTGGGTCCACTCATTGCAGGCGCAGGAATAGTAGGCGTGGCAGTCGGATTCGGAGCGCAATCAATTGTAAAAGATTTCCTTTCAGGCATGTTTATGCTTGTTGAAGACCAATACGGGGTAGGGGATTCAGTAGATGTAGGGATTGCCTCGGGGACTGTTGAACGCATGACGTTGCGTACAACAATTCTCAGAGACACAAATGGAAGTGTTTGGTATATCCCTAATGGAGAAATAGCGCGAGTTGGAAACAGATCCCAAGTGTGGTCTCGAGCAGTTTTAGATATTGATGTTGCGTACGACACTGACTTACGACATGCACAAGATGTTATGAAAAGCGTAGCTGTGGGACTCTGGGAAGATGAGGCATTTACAGATGGCGACATAATAGAGGAACCACAGGTTGTTGGGGTTCAGAACCTTGGGATTGACGGGATCACTCTCCGGTTGGTCGCGAAAACAGATCCATCTGAGCAATGGGCAGTAGCTCGAGAGCTGCGAATTCGTATCAAGGAAGCTTTTGATTCCGAAGGAATACAGATGCCATTCCCACAAAGGACAGTTTGGATCAATCAAGAGAAGTAGAACCGAATTTGCAGTCGGTTTAACCTAAGTTTGTTAATGAATTTTCTGCCGCTAGCAAATCGGCTTCAGCCTCTTGCAGCATCTTTCTTGTTTCGGCAATGACTTCAGGTTTAGCATTTTGTAAATAACCTGGATTCTCAAGTCGATTCTGAAATCCTGCAACTTGTTTACGCTTATCTTCAACCAGGTTAGTTAACCGATTTTTCTGAGCCTCAAGGTCAACTTCGTTTACAAGCCCAGAAATCTGTATCTCTTCACCTTCAAACGTTAAAAGAGTTGATTGCAGGTCAGCAGTCTCATTAAGAATATTGACATCTTCAATTCCGGCAAGAACTTCTACGAAACCATTCGTAGAAGTTAAGAGGTCATGGACAGATGGTGAAACATGAAGTTGGATCATTTGTTTTGGTTTAACTTTTTGTTCAGCGCGGGCTGATCTGAGAAGGCCAACTAAAGTATCAACTCTTTTGAAAGTTTTTAATATTTCATCAGATTGTAAAACGTTAAGACTAACCTTTGGCCAATTAGCCATAGCAAGAATCTCTGAGTCAGGTAGCGCAACTTCGTCTAAGCTTGACCGTTTTGCTTCTCGTACATAAGGCCAGAGGGTTTCTGTGACGAATGGGCAAACGGGGTGCATGATTCTCAGCACAGCATCAAGAATATTTGCGAGAATCGCCTGCTGCTGCGGGTCATTATCAATCGTTGGTTTAATGACTTCTAAATAACGATCACAAACATCATGCCAAACAAAATCATAAAGAGTGTCAGCGAAAATATTAAACTGGTAAGAAGCTAAAGCACTCTCTAATGTCGTAATTGTTTCAGCTAAGCGAGCAACGATCCACTTATCGGCAAATGGACGAGACTCTAGAGAAATTTCTGCATCTGATGAGGTATCAATCCTTCCTAAGGCGAATCGCGTCGCATTCCAAAGCTTGTTTGCGAAATTTCTCCCTAAATCAAACTTCGATGAAGTGTTTCTCGCCAAGGGGATAAGGTCGTCGGGTTCGGCGGATCCCGAAGCTGAACCGTAAGCGCTTACCATTTTCTTTGCAGCGTCTGTAGGTGAAGATTGGATAGGCGCAGCAACTAGATATCCGGCAGGAGTAGTTATAAATTCTGGAATAAACGCCGTGCCCGTGTGAGGGCAAACCATTTCAACTGGCATTCTGACGTCCTGCGTATCGGTAGTCATCTGAACCAAAGTAAAGCGCATAGCATCCGCGCCATGGCTAAATATAATATCGCGAGGGTCTACACCATTTCCAAGGCTTTTCGACATCTTCTGACCATGCCCATCCTGAACCATCGCATGGATAAAAACATCCTTAAATGGCAGTTGTCCATCTAGAAAATAGCGACTGAACATAACCATTCGGCTAACCCATAGAGTTATAATCTCCCGCGCTGTCGATAGGACAGAGGTCGGGTTATAGAAATCAAGAATTCCTTCAGTCTCGGGGAAATCTTTCGGCCATGGCCAACCCATAGTAGAAAGTGGCCAGAGCGCTGACGAGAACCATGTATCAAGGACATCAGGGTCACGGGTAAACCCTCCGCTTTCAATCTGGGAAATCAATTCAATTTCAGAAATCGGTGTTTCTAAGTTGATCCGCTTTAACGTATTTTCTGGAGGGACACAAATAGCTTCTTCAATCATGTCATCGCCAACTCTTCGAACCATGTGAGCAGCGCCCTTCTGGGTCCATTCACTTTCAATATTGATACCGGCGTCTAAACCATTGGTACTTAATGGGACAGGGCTTTCCTCCATTGGAACCAAACGCACCCAAACTGGAATCTGATGCCCCCACCATAATTGGCGTGAGATGCACCAATCTCGGATCCCTTCGTGCCAAGAATGGTATGTCCGAGCATACCTTGGCGGAGCAAATGACAGATCTCCATCACCCTTCAAAGTTGACCTCATTGTGACGTCATCCGGGAGAGAAGGAACTTGAGACTCCTTTTGAGCTCGTAAAGCGGAACCCCGCAAACGGTCATCAGTTACGGCAACGTACCATTGTGAACTTAACCAAGGTTCAATGGGGACATGACTACGATAAGAATGACCAACCGAATGCGTGTAAGGCTTAATCTCCTCAAGAAGATTATTTTCATTAAACCATTCAATTACAGCCTCCCTGGCTGTTTCCCTAGTCAAACCAATGAACTTAGAAGATTCCTCAGAAACATCCTCCCAGCCATAATGATTTGAAATTTTTGCATCTGGACCCATGATATTAATAACAGGTAAATCATGCCGAAGACCTATATCCCAGTCATTAGGATCATGTGCTGGTGTGACTTTTAAGAACCCAGAAGCATAGCGTGCTTTGGAATCTTCACTTTCTGGGTCAGCCATGATGACATAATCATCAGCAATGATTGGAATTAGCCGATTTACGATTGGCAATCGAACCATTTTCCCTACTAAATCACTAGCAACAGAATCATTGGGGTTGACAGCTACGGCCGTATCACCAAGCATTGTTTCCGGACGAGTGGTTGCAACTGTTACATACCCTGATCCATCATCAAGGGGGTATTTCAGGTACCACATGAAACCTTCAACTTCTTCCATCTCTACTTCATCATCAGCTAGAGCAGTCATAGAAACGGGGTCCCAGTTGACTAGACGTTTTCCGCGGTAGATCAATCCATCCTGAAATAAAATGTAGAAGGCATGCCGAACAGCGTTTGCACAAACCTCATCCATCGTGAATCTCGTGCGATCAAAATCACATGAAGCCCCCATAGCGATGAGTTGGTCAATAATGATCCCTTCGTATTCGTCCTTCCACTCTTGAGTTCTTTGGATAAAAGCATCTCTGCCGATTTCTAGTCTTGATGTTCCATCATTGAGCAGTCGCTTCTCAATCACTGCCTGCGTCGCTATTCCAGCATGGTCGGTACCTGGCATCCACATAGTGGCGTAACCGGCCATTCGGTGATATCGAATAAGAACATCTTGGATGGTGTTATTTAACGCGTGACCCAAATGTAATGCTGCAGTCACATTTGGTGGGGGGATAACAATTGAATATGGTTTTTTTTCATTTGAAGGAGGTTCTGCCTGAAATGCGCTAACCTGCGACCACAACGCGCTAATAGCTGTTTCTGCTTCAGATGGGATATACGATTTTGCCAATTTCTTAGATGAGTGATTTTCAGTCATTGTTTAGAAATAGTAATGCCGTTTACTGCTTGAATGATGCAAGAAGAGAAGAAACAATCATATGTAATATGGTGGACTGCTTTCAATCTCATCTTCAAGAGGATAATTTGGAAGGTGAACTTATGGGTAGAGAGGTAATTTAGAAATGACTGAATTCTCACTTGAGTTGAATGATGACCAGATTAGGATCCAAAACTGGGTTCATGGGTTTGCCGAAGAAGTTATTCGGCCAGTCGCTGAAGAATGGGATGAGAGAGAAGAATTTCCCTACCCAATAGTTAAGCAGGCAGCTGAAATAGGCCTTTACGGGTGGGAATTTATGGCTGAAGCTATGACAAATGACCCAACAGGTTTAACAATGCCGGTAGCGATTGAAGAATTATTTTGGGGAGATGCAGGGATCGGAATGGCAATTATGGGTTCAGGACTTGCAGCAGCAGGGATTTTTGCTTCTGGAACCAACGAACAAATAATTGAATGGGTGCCTCAATGTTATGGAGACGCGCAAAATCTTCAACTTGGTGCCTTCTGTGCATCAGAACCGGACGCTGGGTCAGACGTAGGCGGGTATCGACTCTCCGCTAAATACGACGAAGCGAAAGATGAATGGACTTTAAATGGAACTAAAGCTTGGATCACCAATGGCGGAATTGCAGATATCCACGTAGTGGTAGCAGTAATCGATCCAGATCTTGGGTCCAAAGGCCATGCGAGTTTCGTAATTCCACCTAACACTCAAGGGTTAAGCCAAGGTCAGAAGTACAAAAAACATGGAATACGTGCAAGTCATACTGCAGAAGTTGTCTTAGATGATGTGAAAGTCTCTGGAAGTTGCTTACTTGGAGGTAAAGAAAAACTTGATGAACGATTGGCTAGAGTCCGAGCGGGCAAAAAAGGAAATGCCCAGGCAGCGATGCAAACTTTTGAAGCTACAAGACCAGCAGTAGCTGCGCAAGCTATTGGAGTTGCAAGGGCTGCGTATGAGTATTCATTAGAATACGCGAAAGAACGCTATGCCTTTGGAAGACCAATCATTAAGAACCAAAGCATAGCTTTTATGCTTGCTGATATGGCAACTGAAATTGATGCAGCAAGAATGTTAGCTTGGAGAGCTGCCTGGCTTGGAAAGCAAGGGGAATTTAAGAATGCTGAAGGTTCAATGGCAAAGCTCAAGGCTGGCCGAGTATCGGTGTGGGTAACTGAAAGAGCCATCCAAATCCTCGGAGGCTATGGATATACCAGAGAATACCCCGTTGAACGATGGCATAGGGATGCGAAGATTCACGATATTTTTGAAGGAACCGAGCAGATACAACAACTTGTTATCAGTCGTGCTATCTCTGGGCTGCGAATTGAATAATAGAATTCCATCTGTTTCACTCGCTGCGGTACCAGGACGGCGAACAGCTACTTTAGATTTAGCAGTTGAAATTGAAAAAAGGGGCTTCTCTGGGATTTACTGTCCAAGCTTTGGGGATGCAATGGGTTTATGCCAAGGCATCGCCGAGAGAACGAGCAGAATTTCGTTCGGAACTTCAATAGTGAATATCTATACCAGACACCCCCATGACTACGCATCTTCTGCTTCTTTCATCCATGAGATGTCCGGCGGGAGGTTCCGCTTTGGGGTCGGTGTAAGTCATGGTCCGATGAATGACCGCCTATCACTTACAACAGGTAAACCTTTATCAGATATGAAAAATTTTGTTCAAATCTTCAAAGACGCTAAGCGGGTGGGTGAATTACCCCCCATTATTCTCGCTGCGATGAGAGACCAAATGATGAGCTTGGGAGCTGAAATAAGTGACGGAGTTGTTCTCGCTAATGGAGCTAGAAGCGCATTGGCTGGCTCGTTGGAAAGAATGAGAAAAAATTCAAAAATTTCAGATAGTTTCTTCGTTGGAGGCATGATCCCGACTTGTATCTCCGAGGATCGGGAAGCAGCGGCTGCAGTAAACCGTAAGACGCTCATGATGTATGTAAACCTTCCCAACTATCGAAATTATTGGAAAGCTTCCGGATATCAGAAAGAAATGGAAAGTATCGAAGAGGCAATATCTCAAAAAGATTACGAAGCTTTACCTAGTTTAATGACTGATGACTGGCTCAATGACGTAACACTCTTTGGGTCGGCTACTGAAGTAAAAGAAGGACTAGAAAAGTGGTATGACGCCGGTTTGGACAATCCCATTCTTGTCCCATCATCAACCAGCGGAGGTCAATTCGTAGCGTTTCAAGAATTGTTTGCTCTTTTTACGTAGCCAGTGACCCGCCAGCCCACCATTGCTCAAATCTAGGTTTTATCGCCGGTGTAACAAGTTCAACTATTGTTCCACTGGGAGGGGCCAGATATGACATGCCAGCATAACCCTCTTCAGGGGATCTTCCTGATGCAAGTAGTTCCCAGCCCAGATTTATAAGACGATCGGTTTCCTCCTGGACATCATCAACCCAAACTCCGACATGGTGAACCCCGGAATCCTCACTACCATCCCAAAACGAGCCTGAAGCTCCCTCAAGCAGTTCAATATGTTGTGGCCCTTCACACGAATAAACAAACTTCAAGGGAATTTTTTGCTGACCTTCCTCTGGAGTCCAAATACTTTGACCAGAAGTTTCAACAACTTCAGCCCATGTAAGGTTAAGTGACTCTCCCATTTCTTCCATTGCTTTATAAATATCGGGAACACGTATTCCGATATGAAATATTTCTTGAAAATTAATCATTTCCATCCTCAAGATATTGTTCCAGGAGTTGGTTCATTCTTAATTCTTCTTGGATACGGTCAACGCCTATCATCCGGTCTATCTCTTCATGCAGATGCCATATCCTTCGCTCTTGATAATTAATGGGGATCCCTGTAAATGCTCGTGACTGGAGAGATTCCTGCATGGGTTCCATGTTGTACTTATCTTCATCCATGATTTGATTAAATTGCTTTGACCTGATTTTCCAGTGCAGTGGGAGTTCATCGCCTTCCCAGTCTTGCGGTGCGTAATAGAACCATTCAAGAAGAGTAGTTTTGATATCAATTGGCCAGAATAGAAGGATTGGAAACCCAAATGCCCCCAACGGGATAATAGTGTTTGGGAAATAGCTCACAGCTGTGCTTGTGCAGTCAAGCATGTCAAGGAAATCCTGATTGGTTGATTGAACAGTTTTGAAATCACCATTATCAAGAGGTTTCCAGTCATCCCATGATTCCATATTGGACTTTTGAACATGTTGATCAGAATAACCAGTGACCATTCGACTATGTCCACCACGGTAGAGCCCCATAGCGGCCCGTTTGCTATCAAGAGTGGCCCAACCTTCCTTGTTTGAATGGATGTGTTTGAAATGGTAAACCTCAAGGAAAGCTTCAGCGGTTACTTTCCAGTTGCAAGGTATGATCATGCTTTCTCGATAGACCTCTTTTAACGATTCACAATCTAACGGATTTAGCATTTCACGAGCCTTCCCGAGAGACTCGTTTAATGGTTCTGCTCTCGGGTTTTTATTAACAAAGATAAATCCAGCGAAAGTTTCACAACTTATTTGCGGTAAACATCGTTCAGCCCGATCAAGATCCACAAAATCATGCTCATCTGGAACTGCCACCAGAGCTCCACTAGTTATGTCGTAGCTCCAAGAGTGATACTGGCAGCGTAAACGCTTAGATGAACCTTTTTCGTCTCTAACCACAGGCGCACCCCGATGCTGGCACGTATTGTAGAAGCAACGAATTCCTCCATCGTTACCTCTAATTATCAGCATAGGCTCTCCGAGTTTTTTAAATGTGAAGAAATCTCCGGGCTCCATTACATCATCTTCACGGCCAGCTATAACCCATGAATTGCCGAAGACGAACTCTTGTTCAAGATCATAGAACTCTTCCGAAATATATCGTCCCCTAGGAATGTCATGGAATTTCGGAAATCCTTTAGGTGGTTCAGTACGGGAAATTTCGTAATGAATCTTCTCTTTTATTGCCTGAACTGTAGTTGACTCCATACCCTTTGCTTTCGTTATGCGGTTGAGCCACCATCTACAACTAGAAGATGCCCCGTTATAAATTCTGATAAATCTGAAACTAGGAATAATGCTGCTCTAGCAATGTAATCAGGCTTTCCACTTGAACGCAAAGGATTCGCAGCTATCGCAGCATTAATATCAAGCCCTCCTGCCTTAAGTGGTTCTAATTGCTCCTGAACTCCGGGGGTATCAATAATTCCAGGTGCGATAGCATTCACTCGGATTCCTTTTGGACCAAGTTCTTGCGCGAATGATTGAGTCAAACCAATGATTGCGGCTTTAGATGTGCTGTAAGCACTGATGTTCGCTCCACCTCGAAGAGCAGCTATTGATGATATATTCACAATCGCTCCGCCCCGGTTCATCTTTTTAGAAGCTTCGCGGGATGAGCTAAATTGTGCACGAACATTCACGTCCAGCATTCTGCTAATAAATTGATCTGTTACTTGTTCTATCGGACCAGTTGTTGGAAAAATACCAGCATTATTAACAAGAAAATCAAGTCCTTCATTACCAGCTGCTATGTCAACAGCTCTCACTAATTGATCGCTATCAGTGATATCACATTGAATGTAATCAAGACGGTCGCTTGACGGTTCGTCCGTGACTTTTGGATCAGCATCAGCAATCAAAACCGTTGCCCCAGATTCAGAAAGTCTGGACGCAATTGATTTCCCTATTCCTTTTAAGCCTCCAGTTACAAGAGCCCGTTTTCCTGACAAACTGATGAGTTCTTCTATTGTTGACTTTTCCACCATCTTCTGAGTTTACAAGAGTTAGTCCGTTACTACTAACAGAAGTCGCTTCTAGAGGACTAGTGTTGAGTAGAGAAATATGAGTGACCAAGACGAAAATAAAAACCAGATAGTTGCATCTAGTGTTCTTCGGTACCTTCTTTTAATTTTAGGATTTTTCTTTGTGGGTCTTGGCCTCATCGGAGTTCTGATTCCAGGGATGCCAACAACTGTTTTCATGATCATGGCAGCTTGGTGTTTCGCTAAATCAAGTCCGCGTTTTGAGAAGTGGATACTCCAATTACCTGGAATAGGAAAATTTGTTCAGGACCATAGATCAGGCTTAGGTATGCCAAGAAAATCAAAATTTGTCGCTATTGCAATGATGTCATCAGCGGTGGCATTAAGTATTGGATTCGCAATAAACCAGATGTGGGTACGTCTTCTCGTTGGGGCTGTTGGAATATTCGGTGTGTGGTATGTGGGTCTTAGGGTTCCTACACGAGAGAAAGTTCTTTACGGTGAAGAGGGCAAGAATCCTGAACAATGAACCTTTTGCTCTCTAACTTTTAAATAAATGGATCCCTGACTGGCCAAAAAGGTCAGCAAGTATTTCGACTGAACGCATATACTCTATTTTGTTTCTTTGTCTTGGTTCAGGGACAAAATGGGTTACGCCTACCTCAACGTATTTACTGATCTCGGATAAGATTTTTTCAGTGTCATCTTCGAGAGGGTCCCAATTAGTTCGCATTGAAATAACGAAACCTTCTTTATGTTCGTAAGAATGTAATTTCTTCACCATTTTTGATGTTTCGCTAGGGGAGAGAAATGCCCCATGCCAGCCATCACCCACTCGGGCTGCTCTTCGAAGGGCAACATCAGCATGTCCCCCAATCCAAATGGGGATATCGCTAACAGGTTGAGGTTTGGCGCGCATCTCAACGAACTCTGCTCCATGTATTGGATATGAGGCCGAAATATGGTCTTCTTTCCACAGGCATTCAATAATTTCTAACGCTTCATCAGTACGAGGTCCCCTTTCATCAAATGGGATGCCGAGAGCATCAAATTCTGCTTTGAGCCATCCAGCGGCAGTTCCAAGTATGACCCGGCCTCCGCTTAACTGGTCTATAGAAGCTATTGATTTCGCAGTAACTATTGGGTTGCGCATCGGTAAGACTAGAACGGTGGTTCCTATTCCAACTCTTGAAGTATGAGCAGCGACCCAAGCCATGACAGCCAAAGGTTCAAAAACGTAGGCAGATGGAGGGTATTTAGCGTTAGATGGGATAACTAAGTGATCACTGACCCAAACATCTCTGAAACCTAACTTTTCAGCTAATTGTGCTACTTGTGTTATTGAATCTCCGGAAGCAGCGGGACCTGCTTGAGGTAGGTGAATTCCGGCAGAAAGAGTGACAGGGTTCATTCTCTCAAACTAGCTACAACCTGGAGATTCGCATACCATAATTGGAGAGTTTTCTAGTGAGTCAAGGAGCGGCAATTTTATGGAAGCTATGGATTTTAATCCACCTGGTCCCGGATTCTGGCAATTGGATAGATCGCATTTTCCTGGTGGAACCACTCCAATAGCTCGGGAACTTGTTGGAACTGCTGTAGAGGAGGTCTATCGTCGCGAATGGGCAACTATAGGTATTCCTGCTGAAACGTTGAGTATCAGATTCGTAAATGGATTTTGGTATAGCAGAATGAGACCTCTAATATTCCCTGACCGTCCGGTTGGAAAGCAACCTCCATTTATTTTTCTTTGGCTAGTGGCAAGGCTACATCCGGAATTTCGACGTCGCGAGAAAGCGGCAAAACGTTTTTTGGAAAATTTGCAAGTTTCAGAAGTCATTAATGCTTGGAAGGAAGAAGGTAGACCTTCCTTGGTTGCAAAGAATTTGGATTTTCAGGATATAGAACTGCAAGATCTTGATGACTCCGCCCTTGGGATACATCTGGCAAATCTGATCGCTCATCTTCGAGAAACCTTGGATGAGCATTTTCGACTTCACTGCTACGACCTGGGACCTATAGGTCGCTTTCTCGTCGAAGGGTCTGATTGGGGTATTCCCAGTCGCCAACTTCTCGCATTGCTAGCGGGGGCTTCACCTTCAACGTCTGAACCCCTTCAAGCTCTTAATGCAATATCCATAGAAGTTAATCAATCAGGTATATCGCCTTCCTCGCTAGAGGAATTGGCTAGCATTTCAGATTCAATATCAGGGAAACTTAATGCTTATCTCCGCATTCACGGCTCAGTACTTTATGCAGGATATGACATAGATACTCCAACATTGAAAGAATCCCCAGAAGTTCTTCTGGCTACTATCCGTGCCAGCGATAAATTGACTACTTCTGAAACACATGAACTTGAAACAGAGGTAAATTCGGTTCGAAGTAGGATACCCGCTAAGGACCATGAACATTTTGACGATCTCCTTTCCCGAGCTCGAGAGGCCATGGACTTACGAGATGACAATGGGCCGATTACCGCTGAATGGCCATGTGGTTTATTGCGTTTGGGAATGCTTGAAGCAGGTTTACGCCTCAAAGAGGCTGGACGGATTGTGAATGAAACTCATATTTTTGAATTAACGACAGAAGAATTGCCTGAACTCGTATCTAATAAGAATGGACCGACTTCCGATGAATTATCAGAACGTGCGCGACTTAGATCACAACAAAAGTTGCTCGATCCTCCGGCGGTATTGGGAATGACCGAAACGCCACCTCCAGTAGGTGCTCTTCCAGAGCATCTGGCGATGGCAGTGAATACGGTGCAGAAAATTCTTGCGGAACTCGGAATGGGCGATGGGCATGACTCTGGCGAACAAGGTAAACGAATCACGAATGGAGAGTTACGAGGAATAGGTATAGGGAAGAGTAAATATAAACAGGTTGCCAGAGTTGCAGAGAATGCTCATGAGGCATTGGACCGTTTGCAGTCAGGGGAGATTCTTGTTACGAGAACCACTTCTCCGGCATACAATATGGTGCTTTCAATTGCCGGTGGGTTGGTAACGGTTGAAGGCGGGGCGATGTGTCATGCTGCAGTCTTGTCACGTGAATTGAACATTCCTGCCGTCATCGGAGTCTCCAACGCTCTGGATGACATCGATGATGGGGCGTTTATTGAAGTTGATCCTGAATCTGGTTGTGTTCAGATCCTCAATCGGCTTGGCGGAGAAGTTAAAACTGAAAATTGAATTCGCCCTTCAAGAGTGCCGGAGAACCACCAAAGACCTACACTGAGATCAACTATCAGGCTATAAAGTGATTGGAGGGGATACCGTGGATCGTGAGAAAGCCTCGGATGCCCTGAAAAGCGCAAAAAACATCATCGATTCCGGAATCTCTTATCTCCGGTCGCAGGAAAAACCCGAAGCTCACCAAGCTTTCCTTTACGACATTGCCCATGCGAGTTCAGCCCACGCGATTGCAGAAAGTTTCTTAGATTACGCTGACAATGGTCCTGATGAAAGCCAACTCGTTGAAATATTTTGTTCAGATGTACTCCGGTCAGTAGCTACTATTTCCTTTGGATGCGAACAACTATGGGAATTAGATGATTCCGATCTTGAACTTGTGCGTGCATACGTTACTAGCCATGGGACACCGGAGTCGTATGCACAGAACTCGCAAAATCCGGGGAAATCCCACCTAAGCGACGACATGGAACTCGTAGCTCAAACCTTTCGACGCTTCGGACAGGACCATATTGTGGACATAGCTGAGGAAGTACACCGGAAAGATTTGGACGTTCCAGAGTCAATTATTAGTGGCTTAGCTGACCTTGGATGTTTTGGGCTATCCATCCCAATTGAATACGGGGGTAGTGCTACTGGCTCAAGCCAAGATATGCACGCGATGGTGATAGCCACTGAAGAACTTTCTAAAACGTCGCTAAGTATAGGAGGGTCTCTTATCACCAGACCAGAAATCTTGGCTAGGGCTATAGAAAACGGCGGAACAGAAAAACAAAAGAAAGACCTTTTACCTGCAATAGCCTCCGGGGAAAACATGTCAGCAGTAGCGGTCACAGAACCAGACCATGGGAGCGATGTTGCGTCAATAACTATGTCAGCTCGAAAAAAAGATGATGGTTTATGGGAACTCAACGGCGTAAAGACATGGTGTACTTTTGCGGGGCGAGCTGATCTCTTAATGGTCCTTGCCCGAACAAACCCTGATGTATCCGCAGGTCATCGAGGTCTAAGCGTCTTTGTTGTTAGAAAAGAACGTATTGCAGGACACAATTTTGATTTACAGCAAGACTCTGGAGGGCGAATGCAAGGGAGGGCGATTCCGACACTTGGCTACCGAGGTATGCATAGTTTCGAAATATCTTTTCAAGATTGGCAGGTTCCAGCTGAAGCCCTTATTGGCGGTTCAGATGGAGAAGGGAAAGGTTTCTACCTGCAAATGGCGGGTTTTGAAAATGGAAGATTGCAAACAGCTGCTCGTGCAGTTGGAGTAATGCAAAGAGCTTACGAAGAAGCATTAGAATACTGTGCAGAGCGTAAGGTTTTCGGTCAGTCTTTGTCAGATTATCAACTCACGCAAATCAAACTAGGGCGCATGGTGGCACTTATACAGGCTTGCCGACAGTACACGTACAAAGTAGGGGAACTTCTCTCGAACGGATCAGGTGCTTTGGAAGCGGCGATGGTTAAAGCTTATGCATGTAAAGCCGCTGAATGGGTAACTAGGGAAGCAATGCAAATGCACGGTGGCTTCGGATACGCTGAAGAATACGCGGTTAGCCGTCTCTTTGTTGATGCACGAGTTCTCTCAATATTTGAAGGCGCAGATGAAACTTTATGCTTGAAATTAATAGGCAGAAGGCTACTTTCTACTTAACCTAAACCTTTTCGAACGGGAGGTAGGTCGTCAAATTCTGGGTCTTCATTTTTTGATTGAGCCTCAAACACCGCCGCCATATCTTGTGGTTGAAACATTCCTGCTTGCCAAGTTGCTATGAAGTTTAAGCTATCCGCCACTGAATGGTCTCGAGTAAAGTTCACGCTTTCTTTTGTCCCCCAGATTGCAAGAGGAGACTTAGTTGCAATTTCTGCTGCAATTTCCAGCACCCCTTCAATGAGTTCGTCGTGAGATGGGAAAATTTGGTTCACTAAGCCCACCTCTAGCGCTCTTTGGGCAGACATTCGTCGTCCCGTATAAGCTAACTCTCGAGCAATTCCCTCAGGGATCAACTTCGGAAGTCTTTGAAGTGTCCCAACATCAGCAGTCATCCCAATGTTAATTTCCTGAATACAGAACCAAGCGTCTTCAGAAACATAACGCATGTCGGCCGCCGTAACCATGTCTACTGCTCCTCCTACACAACCACCCTGTATGGCAGTCAAGACCGGCATCCTAGCTTTTTCAAAACAAGTAAAGCTTTCTTGTAAGTGAAGGGCGCCACCTCGAGTTACGGCGTTACTTCTTCCTCTTTCGGGACGTGTCCCATCATTTAGACCACCGCCCGTGAACACAGATAGGTCCATACCAGCACAGAAATGGCGACCAGTTGAAGAGATAACAATCGCTCTGGCCTTCCCTTCGTCACTTATAGCATTAATGATTTCTGGCAATTCTCTCCAGAAAGCAGGAATCATAGTATTTAGGCTGTCACCGCGGCTTAGTTGGACGTGGGCAACACTCCCAATTTCTGTTACTTCAAAACATTCGTAGCTCATGCTTAACACTCTCACCTTCTGGCAGCATTCGCCACCTCACAATCACATTCTAGGGAAGATCATCTAAGCACGCATTGAATCTTTACAAAGAAAATCATGTAAATTCAAAGGTAATGATTGTTACGAAAAAAACATTTTGTCGGGTCTGTCACGCAGCTTGCCCAATGGAAATCGATATTGAAGATAGCAGCAGAATCGTAGGCGTCCGAGGTGATAAAAACGATCCTCTCTTTAAAGGTTATTCATGTATAAAGGGGCGGCAATTAGCAGACCAGTTCCATAATCCTAGTCGCCTAAGGTTTCCTCTAAAGAAAAACCCTTCTGGGGTTTTTGACCAGATCTCATCAAATGATGCTCTAAATGAAATCGCTCAGAAGCTTGAACAAATTGTTTCGGAGCATGGCCCTCGTTCGGTGGCGACTTACATTGGGACAGGAGCGTATCAAAATAGTGTTGGGGTCGCCGTAGCTTCATCGTGGCATAAAGGTATCGACTCGCCTTCCTTCTACACTTCTTTGACTATCGACCAACCCGCCCACAGGAGCTCTCTTCTTCGTTTGGGTTCTTGGGAGGCTGGGTGGCAAAATTTTTCCGACGCGGATGTGTTGTTAGCAGTTGGATATAACCCACTTGTTTCTAGTTATGGACCGGCAAGTGGGCTTCAAGGAACTGATCCCTTCGTAAAGCTTCGGGAAGCGAAGAAAAGAGGTCTGAAGCTAATAGTAATTGATCCGAGGAGAAGTGAATTAGCGAGACAGGCTGACCTTTGGCTGCAGGTAAAGCCTGGCGAAGACCCCACCCTTCTAGCGGCAATGATCAATGTTATTCTCAGCAATAATTTATATGACAAAGATTTTTGTAATGAATTTGTTGAAAGTGGTCAGCTCAAGCACTTGAAAGAAGGAACAGGTCTCTTTACTCCCGAATATGCCGCAACTCGTTGTGGAGTTTCCCCTGAAGATATTAAAACTGCTGCGAAAATTTTTGCCGAAGGTCCAAGAGGAACAGCTGGGTCTGGGACAGGTCCGAACATGGCTCCTCATGGGACACTGATGGAATCGCTCACACTGACACTAAATGTTCTCTGTGGGCGGGTTTTGAGAGCAGGAGAGTCGTTGGAGAGTCCTTATATGCTTTCACCCGGTGATACTCGCCGTGCGCAGGTCAAAGCACCGAGTAACCCAACTCCTGGAGCTCCTCACCGTGTTAGAGGCTTACATGGTCTTGCTGATGAAATGTTAACGAATGCTTTAAATGATGAGATTCTTTTGGAAGGAGACGGACAAGTTCGAGCACTAATCGTCTCAGGAGGGAACCCTGTGCAAGCTTGGCCCGACCAGCAAAAAACTCTTGAAGCCCTTCAAAGTTTGGAACTGTTAGTTGTTATTGACCATCGGATGACAGCTACAGCGGAACTATCTGATTACATTTTCGCCCCGCGATTACAACTGGAAAGGGAAGATGTTCCAAATGTTATGGATAGGCGATTCCCTGCTGTTTACACGAACTACACCGACCGCGTTATTGATTCGGGAGATGACGTTCTAAATGAATGGGAAGTGTTCGTAGGTTTAGCGAAGAGGGCAGGAACCAAACTCGCTTTGCCAGGTGGGGATCTACCAATTGAAACGAGATTGACCGATGGTGATGTCATAGATTATGTGTATGGAAATTCCCGCTTGCCCATAAGTGAATGGCGAAAAAATAAGGGAGTAATTCATGACAATCCAATTATTGTTCTGCCAGGGGACCCAGATAACGATGCAAAATTTGCTGTTTGTCCTCAAGATGTCTATTTAGAACTCCAAGAGGTTAGAAACGAAAAATCTGGGAGTGACCTTCTTGGAATATTTAACGATTCTGAATTCCCCTTCTTATTGGTGGGTAGACGACTCAAACATGCACTGAATTCTTTAGGGTCTGAGCTACCAGGGTTAGCACGTGTAGCAACAACTAATTATGCGTATGTGCATCCTGATGATCTTAAAAATCTTGGTGCTGAATCTGGAGATCTTTTGCGGATATCATCGCCACGGTCATCAGTGGTTGGTGTTGCAGAAAATGACCCAGATATAAAACAGGGCGTTATTGCGATGTCTCATTCTTGGGGTGGTCTTTCCTTAACAGATGAGAAAGTTAGGGATATTGGAACTCCAACTAACCGTCTAGTCACATCTGATTCCGGATATGACAGAATCACTGGCTTGCCAGTAATGAGTGCAATCCCTATAAAAGTTGCCCGAATCAGTGAAGATGAGTTATTTGAATTTAGCTAAATCACGAACTTTAATCTTCGTAGTCACTTACTTCACGGTCGCCTGTTAGACCACCTTTAATCACTTTCCCACTTGCCGTTCTTGGAAGCGGCTCAATTCGATGCTCCCAGTGATCTGGGACTTTATATTCAGCTAATGTTTCTCGACACCATTCAGTAAATGCCTCAGGATTAAACGTGCTACTGGGGGTCAATACAACGATAGCTTTGACTTCCTGCCCTTTCTGAATATGATCTATGCCGAGAATAGCAACTTCGTGAATATCAGGGTGACTTTCAAGTCTATGTTCGATCTCAACAGGATAGATATTTTCTCCAGATTTTATGATCATGTCTCTCGCTCTAGAATTGATGTAGAGCCTTCCGTCAACCATTTTCCCTATATCTCCCATAGCTAACCATCTACCACTCTTTAGTGTTTCAGTTGTTGCCTGAGGATTCCCCCAATACTTGAGCATCGAATACGCAGATTTCACATGGATCTCTCCTTCTTCTCCATCAGGAAGAGGGTTGTTTTCAGCATCCCGTATTTCAATTTCGTAGCCTAAACAAGCTCGACCCGCTGAAGATGGGTGATTTTTGAAATCTTGTCCACCAATTGAGGTGATAACTCCGCACGATTCACTGCTTCCGTAGCCTTGACCTATAGCTCCAGCTGCTTGAGGAAAATGTTCAGAAATTAACCGCTGCATATTCTCTGATAAATGAGCCCCTCCGCTACTTACACGAGTTAGTGAAGAGGTATCTCTACTTGCGAAATCGCTGTGAGCCATTACGCGAGGCCCCATATCACCGATAGCAGTCCAATTTGTTATTTGTTCTTTTTCTATTAAACGGAGCACGTCAGCTGGATCAAAGCGCCCAGAACGAAAAATAATTTTTGCACCATTCGCCATGTTCATTAATACGCCAGCGGGCAAACCGGAAATATGGAATAAAGGTGACGTAGCTAAAATAATATCTTGAGTAGTAGGAAGGGCAGAGGGGTCAACGTCCAAAAGCTTGAGTGCTATTAGTTTTTTTTCATAGCCATTGTGGACGGTCCCATCAACAAAGCCAATTAGACTTCGGTGAGAAAGGAGAGCCCCTTTAGATTTCCCTGTGGTTCCGGAAGTGAAAAGAATCAATGCTGGATCATCCTCATCAATTACCGTTTCAGTCGGTTCTTCTCCGCTAGGTTCAAAAAAGTCTGGGGAGTCATTGATGTCAATTACCGGGAAGTTCTTCAGTAGAGATCCAGCTCGAGCCAATCGTCGTGTATCTCCAACGATGATTGAAGGGTCGGTTAATTCAATAGCATGTTTGATTTCGGTTTCGGTCCACCAGCCATTAAGAGCTGAAACGATAGCTCCAATTTGTGTAGCAGCAAAGAAACTAATCACCCATTCAGGGCAATTTGCGGCCAGAATAGCAACTCTGTCTCCTTGGTTGATCCCATACGTGCTCTGGAAACGGTAGGCAGTAGATTCAACTCGGCTTTGGAGTTCTTCATAAGAGATTCGGTTGTCCCCTAGGACAAGACATTCTCTACCTAACCATTGTGCTGTATTCGCTTTGAGCATTTCGCTAATGCTGCGATGACGGTTCTTAAAGACTACTAAATTCTCGCCAAGCACAGTTTCATTAGTAGTCTCCCACAACCCACCAGGACCTCTAATTTCAGCTTGTATCTCTTTGGTTATTTCTTCTGCATTAGACATGATCAATTATTTCTATCAATCCAAGTTAATGCTGTTGGTTTGCATAAATTGCTGAATACTAGCCACCAGAACTTCGGGGGCATCTTCTTGGCAAAAATGCCCGACTCCTTCAAGTTCGATGACAGGAGACGAAGGCCAGAGTGATTTAAAATCCGCTATCGCGAACTCTGGGGGGATTGCCTTATCGTCTAAGCCCTCTATCAGAATTGCTGGTGTAGACGTGAGATTCTCAAGACCACTTAGCCCTTCGATGACATAGTCAGCTATTCTTCCGAGATACGCGTCAATAGGAAATTCATATGCTCCTATAGAGCTTTCATAGTTAGGGAAGGGAGCACTATAAGCTTCTATCCACGTGTCGTTGATAATGCTTGTGTTAGAGATGCCTAGGCGATTCATAATTGAGAGCATGGTTGAGCCAGCATTCCTCAAAACGGCTTCTGTTCTTCCATTCTCTAATCCTTCACCGATCCAAGTAAACCACTCGGAATCACGGATGCGGAGTATCTCTTTGGGTCCTTCGCCATAGCCAGCGAGTGTATTCATGTAAACCAAACGACTTATTCTTTCCGGATTCCTTATTGCGTATGCAGTTCCTATTGGACCTCCCCAGTCTTGCATAACAAATGTTATGGAATTTAATGCAAGGTCATCTATAAGAGCAGTCAGATTTTCCGTATGGCTTTTTAAGGTGTATTCACGATTTGTTGGTGTTTCGCTTTTCCCAAACCCCATATGGTCTGGGACTATTACCCGATAATCTTTTGATAAAGGGCCGATCATATTCCGATAAAGGTAACCCCATGTTGGTTCCCCGTGAAGGCAGATAATCACTTCGCCTTGTCCTTCGTCCACGTAATGCTGCTTAAACCCAGCCGCATTACTAAACCTTGGCTTATAGGGCCAAGTTCCATTAAAAGTTTCCGAAGAAGAGATCATGAACAGATGTTGTCACGTGATTTAATGATTCTCCATTCAGCAACCGATTTTTTTCCATAACAGTATGAGAAAGAAGTAAATTGTCAGCGGCTAGTGTTAAACAAGCGCTAGAAAGCTACAGATCTAGTAGTGTGTAGATTTATTCCAAGGCGAGTTGAGCACTAAGGAGTAGCGAGGTTAAAAGATTCTATGGATAATGATGTTTTGAATGAACATAGAGAGCGAATAGATGAATTAGATGAACAATTGATTTGTTTATTGGCTGAACGGTTTGAGATTACAAAGGCTGTAGGTCAGTTTAAAGCAGAGAATGATTTACCTGCGGCGGATCCGGAGCGAGAACAGCAACAAATTTCCCGATTGCATAAAATTGCTCAAATGGCAGGGATGGATCCTTCATTTGGCGAGAAAGTCTTCCGACTTATAGTTGATGAAGTGATACGACATCATGAAAAAACTGCTGAGCAACATGGAGCGACTAAGTCTTAGGTTGATTGAATCTTAGTTTCTTTCCATGAATTCCAGTAGGTGACTTGTTCAGCAGGCTTACGTTTACCAGGTCGGAAACCTTGACCTGAGTAATAGGCTGTCGGAATACAGGCTAATTGAGTCACCGTATTTGGAATCCCGAGTGCAGTTCCGACTCGTTCGCTGTAGCGAAGGTGGAGAGTTGTCCAAGCCGTGCCGAGCCCTCTGGCACGAGCTGCGAGCATGTAACTCCAAACGGCAGGGAGAACAGATCCCCACCAGCCTTGAAGCCCGCCTCCCAAAGCCCCTTCCATATCAGCCGGCGTTCCTAGAGAGCATGGAATAGCAAGTACTGGTACTTTTTCAAGTATCTCAGCTAGATAGTCGCTTGAGGACATGATTTTTTTAATCGTTGGGTCATTTGAAGTTTTGTCTGTGACAGCGGTCTTCTGTGCTTCGATGTACGGTGCATAAGCTTCTCGGTATGCATCAGCGACAATTTGTTTTTTGGCTGGATCATCAACAATAACCCATCGCCACTTTTGGTAATTGCCCCCAGCAGGTGCTTGCGTTGAGACTCTAACACAGTCAAGGATTAAGTCTCGAGGTACTTCACGTTCCAGATCGAGCCGTTTTCTTACGGCCCTTGTAGTGGTTAGTAATTGGTCTACTTCTTTGAGATTGAATTCTTCCATGTCTTCTCTTTAGTCTTTCTCTCCCCCTGCGGTCAAGCTAAAGTAAAAGTACAAAGATTGGATACGAGTAGGGGGCAGTATGGCAAGAATAAATATTCCAGAAGGTGAAGGTCTGGAACGGAGCCGACTTTGGTATCTGCAGCCCAATGTTGGTAAAGGAATTGGGATCACAGGTGATGCTCTGTATACAAAGGTTTCCTTGGATACGAGAGTCCGTGAAGTTGCCCGTATGCGCATAGCGCAAATCAATGATTGCCATATATGACTTGATACTCGGTCTGCATCGGCGATGCAGCAAGGTTTAGAAGACGAACTTTACCACCGAGTCGCAGAATACGATGATATTGGTGCATTCTCAGAACAAGAGAAGTTAGCTGCAGAGATGGCTGAAAGGTTCGTTTTTGATCATGTGGCCATGCGAAGTGACGAAGAGTTCTGGAAACGGGCGAAGATAGTATTCTCTGATCAGCAAATTTTAGAACTATTAACATTAATTGGATTTTGTCTAGGTGTAGGGAGGATCTTGGCTGTCCTCGACATAGCGAATGATTGTCCGGTAAATCTAACTTCAGATCCTAGTGAAGACCCTTCTTTTTATTCTCATGGATGAGTTCGTGATAATGGGGGAGCGATGTCAGGTCCTTTAGCTGGAATTAAGATAGTTGAATTAGCTCAAATGATTGCCGTTCCAGGGGCTACCCATCTTTTAGCTACTCAAGGAGCGGAAATTATAAAGGTTGAAAACACCACCGGTGGTGATGACCTTCGCATGTACGGTAGTCGAAAGAATAATATGTCCGGTTGGTTTGCAAATGCTAACGCTGGGAAACGATCAATCGGGCTAGATCTATCTCAGAAGAAAGCGAAAGAAATTCTATGGTCATTTCTTCAGGAGGCTGATGTTTTCATTGAAGGCTTTCGACCCGGTGCTGTGGCAAGATTGGGATTCTCCTTTGAAGCTGCGATAGAGAGAAATCCTTCACTTGTCTATGTTTCCTCGTCAGGGTTTGGCCCATCGGGGCCTTACAGCGGACGACCGGTTTACGATCCAGTTATTCAAGCACTTTCCGGTTGGGCAGGTGCGCAGAAAACTGAATCAATGCCAAACTTAATCCGTGGCATGGTTGCAGATAAAGTCGCCGCATTGACGACTTCTCAAGCCATAACTGCAGCGCTATTTGCAAGAAACCTTACTGGGGAAGGCCAGCACGTTGAAGTCTCTATGCTTGAGGCAAACATTGCATTTAATTGGCCTGATGTGATGATGCACGAAACTCTCCTCGATGAAGATGCGTTGCACTTGCCGAACCTTTTGAGCTCATATCAGCTTTTCTCAACCTCTGATGGTTGGGTATCAGTGACAGCAGGAACTGACAGTCAATGGGAGGCTGTTTGTAAAGCGCTTGACAGAATTGACCTTGCCACTGATGAACGCTTCTCTTCGGCAAGTAATCGAAGTAAGAATTTCACAGTCTGGTATCAGGAATTTGATGAGATGCTTAGCGCTTTTACTACCGAAGAGGCTGTGGAGAAATGTCAATCAGCTGATGTCCCTGCGGTTCGTGTTCTTGACCCAGCAGAAGTGGCTTATGACCCTCATGTTGTTGCAGTTGATTCCGTTCAAGAGAAGGAACATCCGGTCATTGGACGGATTCGTGTTCCTCGCCAAGGGGCGACATTTAATGGTGATCTCAGGCAAGAAGCAACTCCTGCACCAACTTATTGCGAGCATACCGATGAGCTCTTACATGAGATTGGATTCGCAGCGGAGGAAATCACCGAGCTTCGTGATTCAGGAACTATTTCCTAAGACGTTTATGAACGATTCAATGCCAGCCACGGAAAGATTTACGACTTCATCGGGTATGAAGATAGAAGCTGATTTATGGGGACCTATCTCTGACAGACCAGTTCTCCTCCTCCATGGAGGAGGGCAGACGCGCCATTCCTGGGACTCTACTGCTAAAAGATTAGCGAATGTTGGGGCGTTTGCGATCACTCTCGATATGCGTGGGCACGGGAGATCGGATTGGTCTGAAAAAAGTGAGTATAAATTAAGCCAATTCAGTGAGGATATTGCTTTTGTTTTAGAGGAAATTGGCATTTGCCCAGCATTGGTTGGTGCTTCTTTAGGTGGACTAGTTGGGATGTATTTAGAGGGTTGTGTCCGTCCAGGTTCAATCTCTGCTCTTGTTCTCGTTGACATAGTTCCCAATATGAACGTTAATGGTGCGGAAAGAGTAAAAGATTTTATGCTCGAACATTCAGAAGTAGGTTTCGCTTCACTCTCAGAAGTTGCTGAAGTTCTAGCAGAATATAACCCATATCGTAAGAAACCCAAAGATTTAGAAGGTCTAAAGAAAAATCTTCGGAAGCGCGGTAATCGCTGGTTTTGGCATTGGGATCCTAGCTTTATATCTTCAGAAAGAAATGAAAAGAATCCTGACATGAGAAACCCTCAATTATTAAACGAAGTGATGAGAAAAATTGAGGTCCCAACTCTTTTAGTCCGAGGGAAGATGAGCGAGCTAGTAACCGAGAATGAAGCCCGAGAATTTCTGCACGAATACCCGCAAGCAGAATTTGTTGATGTCAGCGGAGCGGGCCACATGGTTGCTGGAGATAAAAACGATATATTCTCGGAAGAAGTAATTCAATTCCTTAATCGTCTTTGGGAATAAACTACTTAGCTATCTTCAGAACTTTCTATCTCATCTTTGTACCAATCAGGAACGACAGCACGAGGAAACCCTGCTGCTAAATTAGGTCTAGCGATTCCCAAGAGGGCGTAATCAAGATCTGATGGCAATTTCTGAGTATGAGCCCCACCATCCACTCGAATTGTTTCTCCATTTACGTAATTAGATTCATCACAAGCAAGGTAAAGCGCGCAGTTAGCAACATCCTCAACATGCCCCATTCTTTTAAGCGGAGTTTGCAGTCGAACTGTTTCAACAGCAAAGGGAATTTTGAACATCTCAGAAGTCATTGCTGTTTCAATCACATGTGGGGCGATGCAGTTAATTCGGACCTGCGTGTTGCCGTATTCAACAGCGGCGAGTTTTGCTACATACTCAAGGCCAGCTTTCGAACCGGCGTACCCAACTCTTCCGACATTTGGGTTATGGGCTGTTAAAGATGAACACAAAATAGCCGATCCTCCTCCAGATTCTGCCATCGCATTGCACATGAACCTAAGAAAATAAATAGCACCATTAAATTGAACGTTAACCATTGGTTCTAGGTGGTCTGGGGTGATCTGGCTAATAGGGAGGACGTCATCGTAACCAGCGAAATTTATTGCAGCATCAATACGGCCAAAATTTTTCATAATGTCGTCTTTAACCACCTTCCCTTGCTCAAAGTTAGTTATATCCCAAGTAACTCCTAAGCCATCAAATTTTTCCGCGGTCTTTTTTGCTACATCGCCTCGGCGTCCAGCGATTACCACGGTTGCTCCTTCAGATGCGAAGAGTTCTGCGCAGGCAAGGCCGAAGCCGCTAGCCCCGCCAACTATTACTACTACTTTCTCTGACATTCTGCTCATGCTCTGAGAATAGTGCGAGGATGAAGAGAACATCCTGTCCAAAACAGATTTCTCGTAGAGCCTCTATGCGAGTAATCTTCAACAAGGTGCGGATCTAAGAAAGAGAGGACTTATGGGGCTTTTAGATGATTTTAAGTTAGAAGGTAAAGTTGCTGTAGTGACTGGTTCAGGTCAGGGGATCGGACGGGGGATTGCTTGGGGGCTAGCGGAAGCAGGCTGCAATATTGTTGTTAATGCTAGAAGGCAAGAGGACTTAGAGGAAACAGCGAAAGGTGTTGAAGAACGCGGGAAAGAAGCCCTTATCTTTGCAACTGACATTAGAGATAGATCAGATGAATTAGCCGATTTAACAGTTAACACGTTTGGAAAAATTGATGTATGGGTAAATAATGTTGGAGGGTCTAATGAAAAGAAAACACGGAAACTTATTGATACCCCAGATGAAGTTTTTCGGGACCAAATAGAGCTAAATTTGATGACTGCATTCCAAGGCGCGAAAGCATCAGCTAAACGAATGAGCGAAGGAGGGTCAATTATTAATATTGCTTCTGGAGCGGGAATGAGAGGTTCACCTTTTACTGGACCATACGCTGCAGCGAAAGCAGCGATGCTGAACATGACGGAGACTTTAGCGATAGAACTGGCTCCAAAAATTCGAGTCAATGCTGTTTCTCCCGGCCCTGTTGTCACAGAAATGTTCGCTGAAGTTCTTGGAGCCGATGGAGCTGAAGAGGAGATCGCTTCTTCGATCCCGCTTGGGTTTCTTGGTGCGCCAAAGGATATTGCCAGTGCCGTAGTATTTCTTTCAAGCCCTGCTGCCCGATGGGTTACTGGAAGAAACCTTCTCGTAGCTGGTGGGCGAACGCATCGTAGTTATCAATACCAAAGCAAGTTAGAAGAAGATTGAAATTTAATATAATTATAGACAAGGAGAAAAAATGAAACTTAATTTAACAGTAGATGAAGTTCTCTCAACTACCAGAGCAGTTCGAAAACGCTTAGATTTTGAGAAGCCAGTCGAACCAGAAGTGATTAAAGAATGCTTGGAGGCAGCTCTGCAGTCACCAACTGGCTCAAATTCACAAGGCTGGCAATGGCTAGTAGTAACTGATCAAGGACAACGTGAAGCTCTAGCTAGCCTCTATAAACAAGGGTGGGAAATGTATACCCAGATGGAAGGAAATGTAGAAACTTCCTATAAAGGAGATGATCAAGAACGAATATCACAACAAAATAGGGTTCAGAGTTCTGCAGCGTATCTAGCTGAAAATTTTGAGAAAGTTCCTGTTATGATGATTCCGATTTTACCCGGTAGATATGAAGGACTTCCATCCATGGCCTCTGCTGCGATGCTGGGCTCTATCTTGCCTGGAGCCTGGAGCTTTATGCTCGCTGCACGTGAAAGGGGACTTGGGACTGCATGGACAACAATCCATTTGATGTTTGAAGAGCAAGCAGCAGAAATTCTGGGTATCGACTATGAAGCCTTTACCCAATGCGCACTTATTACATGCGGATATTCAATAGGTACTGATTTTAAACCTGCGAAACGACCTCCGTTAGAAACCGTTTTGCATTGGGATCAATGGGGAGGTACTGCACCATGAGTGACCAGATGACACCAGATCAAATAGTAACGAAATTCATTGACTGCATTAATGAAATGGATTTAGAAGAGGCAACTTCTTTTTTGAGCGAAGATTGTGAATACGACAATGTCCCAATGGGAAAAGTTTTTGGACGTGATGCAATTTTCCAGCAACTTCAACCCATGATGGGTCGATGCGAAAAGATTGAGTGGATTACTCATAGACAAACATGTACTGGATCAACGGTTATGAATGAAAGATTGGATAAATTTCTGTGGCCACATGGATGGGTTGAGATGCCATGCGCAGGTATTTTTGAAATAGTAAACGGAGAAATTACACTCTGGCGTGACTATTTTGACCTGCCAACTTATTTGAATCAACTCCCAACGCCATCAGAATAATTGGTGTGTTGTGACTTCTGAACTCGGTTCACCTATCCAAGGCACTGTGCTTTTAGTGGATGTTGAGCTAGGTGATGAAGTAACTGTTGGGCAGAGGATCATGTTGCTTGAGTCTATGAAAATGGAACACGAAGTTACGGCTACATCAAGCGGAGTTGTTGAAGAGATCCTCGTTGAAGTAGGGGAGACAGTCTTAGAAGATCAAGCCTTAATCTCCGTAGAGTTCAAGGAAATATCAAATCATAGTGAAGAGATTGTCTCGGAGGTAGACCTTGATTCCATAAGAGACGATCTTGCTGAAGTGAATGAAAGACATGCATTGGGACATGATCACAAACGACCAAAGGCTGTTAAGAAACGTCGAGCCACGGAACAAAGAACTGCCAGAGAAAATCTGAATGACTTGGTAGATGGCGTTCCTTATATTGAATATGGACCACTTGCCATCGCTCCGCAAAGGAAGAGGCGAACTCTTGAAGATTTAATACTAAATACACCTGCTGATGGAATGATTGCTGGCATAGGAGAAGTAAACGGAGGTTTGTTCTCCGAAGAGAGAACGCAGTGTGTCGTGATGTCTTATGACTATACAGTTCTAGCAGGCACTCAAGGCGGTCAGAATCATCGTAAAAAGGATCGTCTATTCGAAATAGCGAAACGGTGGGAACTTCCAGTGATTTTCTTTACCGAGGGCGGTGGTGGAAGACCAGGAGATACCGATGGCATGCAAGTTGCTGGACTTGATTGTCTTGCTTTCGGCCTCTGGGCAGAACTTTCTGCACTAGTGCCTCTGATAGGAATTAATTCTGGATATTGTTTCGCTGGAAATGCAGCAATTCTTGGGTGTTGTGATGTCATTATTGCTACCGAAAACTCAAATATTGGCATGGGTGGCCCGGCAATGATTGAAGGTGGGGGATTAGGGATTTACGACCCCAAAGAAATAGGGCCTATGGAAATTCAACGTCCCAATGGGGTAGTGGATATAAGCGTTAAGGACGAAGAAGAAGCGGTAAAAGTTGCAAAAAAATACCTCTCATATTTTCAAGGGCCAGTTCCAAATTGGGATTGTGGAGACCAGAGAGAACTGAGGCACCTTATTCCGGAAAATAGACTACGCGTATACGACATTAGAGAAGTTATTGAAGTTATGTTCGACATCGATTCATTACTTGAGATCCGAAAGGATTTTGGTGTGGGAATCATTACTACGTTAGCTCGGATAGAAGGACGACCAGTTGGTGTGATTGCTAATAACCCCGTTCATTTAGGTGGAGCGATAGATAGTGATGCTGCTGATAAAGCAGCCCGTTTCATGCAACTCTGTGATGCTTTTGATCTGCCAATTATTAATTTATGTGATACGCCTGGGTTTATGGTTGGGCCAGAAGCTGAAAAAACTGGTTTAGTGAGACACGTAAGCCGGATGTTCGTAACGGCACGATCTACTTCT
>JAYYZG010000070.1:0-10602 GCA_036687775.1 Actinomycetota bacterium | reverse complement strand
GACAGTCAACTCAGCAAAACGTGGCGGCTTTCTGCTGGGGAGAGCCTCAATGATATTATCCCAATCGTCATGGGCCCATGCCCCTGTAGCCTGAGCGATATCTCCTACAAGGGTCATTGACCCATTTAAAGAACGTCTCTTTAACATGCGTAATTGCATTGGGGAGAGATCTTGCGCTTCGTCAACAACAATGTGTCCAAATGTGCGAATTGCTTCTTCTTCTTTAAAGCCAATTCTTGATCCGAGGATAGCTTGGGCTTCGTCAAGAATCGGGGCATCGTGTTCAGTCCAAAGAACTTTAGAGGCGTGCGAATGGCGTTCTCGGTGTAGCTGAAGGATTTCCTGCCGCTCGAACAATGGTACTCCAGCGTTTACAAGCAAGGCTTTACTCCCAAAAAGGTCATGTACAAAATGTTCAGCCGTTAAGGAAGGCCACATCCAATCCAAAGTTTCTCTAATTTCTAAGGCATTGCCTAAATCAGTTTTTAGTTTTGTTGGGTTTATTTCACTCCCACGAGCGCTCGCTGCTAAAGCATCAAAGACTGAATCTCGAACATAATTCCGGGCAGCATTGTGATGCTGATATCGGCGTCTAGCTTCAGAGATAATAAGTGATGATTCATCTACACTCAGCCGGAGTTTCTGAAGCCCATAACCAATGGTTAATTCTTTTCTGATAGGTCTTTCTCTATCTTTGACGGCTCTTCTAAGTACGTCCTTCATTAACGGGCTTCCCTTTATCCTTGCTATCTCCTCTGAATCAAATCCACGAACTGTAACTCTGGGTACTAAATCAGCTAGGACCGCAAGATGCACTCCAGCCTCCCCTAATGAAGGAAGCACTTGTTCAATGTAGGTAAGGAAGACTTTATTTGGACCTACGACTAATACCCCCTGCCCTTCAAGTGGAAATCTATGGGTGTAGAGAAGGTAAGCTGCTCGGTGGAGAGCAACAACTGTTTTGCCGGTTCCAGGGCCTCCCTGAACTGTCAGGATTCCTGCTAATGGGGCGCGAATAATTTCATCTTGTTCACCTTGAATAGTTGCAATGATGTCTCCCAAGCGCCCTGTTCTAGCTTGTTCCATTGTTGTTGCTAATGTCATTCTTCCTTTGAAATATGGAGTCGACGAATCATCAATAATGTCATCACCGAAAAATTCATCCTCTATACCAAGAAGTTTTTCCCCTCGTGAGGCAAAATGTCGGCGCCTAGTTAAACCCATGGATTCCCTACCAGTAGCGCGGTAAAAAGATTCAGAGATGGGTGCTCGCCAGTCAACCGTTATCGGATCTTGTTTCTCATTCCAGACTGCTATACGGCCAATGTAGAAAGTTTCGTTATCACTCTCTTCGTTTTTTTGATCTATCCTGCCAAAAACAAGCGAGGCATCCCCTATGTCGAGTTGGGATAATCTTTTATTCACTTGGTCGGCTATGACATCTTTTTCGAATCGAGCCTGATGTGTTCCACCTTTTCCAGATTCCACCATCTTATGAAGCTTTTTAGCTTCGTCATGAGCGCGTTCTAGTACTGAATAAGCCTCATTGATATATTCTTGTTCAGCTTGAAAATCGGGATGGATTCTGATCACCTCTTCTGGCGAAAATTTATTTTGGGGCAATTTGGGTGGTTACCTATTCTAGCGATTTAGAGGACTTTCTCATCAACGGAATCATCTTCAAAGCAATTTCTCACTTGCCCAAATCGTTTATTTCCTATTGTCGCTACTAGATTTGTCATGTGGCTTCTAAAGATTTGCACAATCATTCTTTCTTACGGGCCTGCAGATGTGAACCGGTTGAACAGACACCTGTATGGTTTATGCGTCAAGCAGGCAGGTCCCTTCCCGAATATCGGGCATTGCGAAAGGAAGGAAGCATCTTAAATGCAATAAAAAAGCCGGAGATATCTACTGAAATTACATTGCAACCTATTAGACGTTATGGCGTTGATGCCGCGATTCTGTTCTCAGATATTGTTGTGCCCGTACATGCTATTGGGTTTGGGATAGACATTGAACCTGGAGTAGGTCCTGTAGCTGCTGATCCTTTCAGGTCCTCAGATGATTTAAACCGGTTACGAGACCTGAATCCTGAAATTGATACCCCGTACGTACTTGAAACAGTTAAAGGTTGTATTCAAGAACTACAAGTTCCCTTAATTGGTTTCGCTGGGGGTCCTTTTACTGTTGCTAGTTATTTGATTGAAGGTGGTCCATCACGGTCGTATCAGAAAACAAAAGCGTTAATGTTTAGCGACAGGAAATTATGGGATTCCCTTATGGAACGATTAACAGATATCACAGTCCAGTCGCTGCTTTCTCAGGTAGAAGCCGGTGCTAGTGCAATTCAATTATTTGATTCATGGGCTGGTTCTTTATCTCCAAGTCAATATGAGAACTTCGTTTTTCCTTACTCAAAAAAAGTTTTTGATGCTTTAGGGGAAACAGGTGTCCCGAAAATACATTTTGGGGTTGGGACCGGTGAATTACTGTCATTAATGAGTGACGTGGGAGCTGATGTTGTTGGTATTGATTGGCGTGTTCCAATTGACGTAGCCAGAGAAAGAATCGGGTTTAACAAAGCTGTTCAAGGAAATCTTGACCCAGCTATTCTCGGAGGGTCATGGGCTTCAATTGAGTCAGAAACCATTGCAATTCTGGACAAAATTGGAGGCAAACCCGGACATATTTTCAATCTCGGCCATGGGGTAACTCCTGACGTAAATCCGGATGTTCTATTACGGGTCGTTGAACTTGTTCATGATTTTCGGATTGACACGTGAAACTTATTATTATTGGAGGGGGAATTACGGGACTCAGTGCCGCATATGAGCTTCGGGAAATGGGTCATGAAATCCTTCTTTTGGAAAGTTCAGAGAGACTCGGAGGGAAGATACTCACGACTGAAGTAGCAGGTTTAAATATTGATGCTGGACCAGATTCTTTCCTAACGCGTGATCCAGAAATGCATGAATTATGTAGTTCTCTCGGAATAGCAGATGAACTTGTCCCGCCGGTTGCTAAGGCAGCGAAAATTTGGGTGAATGGCTCCATGCATGCCTTACCAAAAAAACATTTTTTAGGAGTTCCACTTGATCTAGATGAATTGGGTAATCTTTCGATCATCTCTGATGAGGGATTAGCAGAAGCGCGTACTGATCTTACCAAGTCTGGGAATGAACCTAAAGGGGGCGAAACTGTTGGTTCTTTAATTCGTCGTCGCCTTGGTGATGAAGTAATGGAAAACCTCGTTGGACCGCTTTTGGGAGGAATAAATGCTGGTGATGCTGACGCCCTTAGTCTGGAATCGGGAGTACCTCGATTGTTCCAAGCCAGTAGGGAAACCCCGAGTCTTATTCGTTCAATAGAATCTTTCCTTTCCAAACAGAATACAGATCCTCGTGAACCTATTTTTCTCACTCATCCCAACGGTTTAAAGCACGTCATTGATGTTTTAGTAGAACAAATTACAGGTGAGATCCGCTGCAATGAGAAAGTAACTGGGTTGAGAGAATCTGGCACGTCATGGATTGTTGAGAGTAATGAAGAATATGAAGCTGATGGAGTGATCTTTAGCACTCCAGCTTTCGTTACTTCAGATGTAATCTCCAGAGCTTGCCATAATACTGCAGCGCTTTTATCTGAAATTGAGTACGCCTCTATGGCCTTTATTACTTTTGCCTTCCCATCTGATTCGGTTCCGGTCTTTGATGGCAGTGGATTCCTCGTAGCAAGAGACGAAGGCATGCTCACAACAGCGTGCTCTTGGACTTCATCAAAATGGGCGCACTTTAATGATGATGAGAAAATTTTTATACGAGTTTCTGTTGGAAGATTTAACGACGGGAGTGCTTTGCGATTAGATGATGCTACTTTAATCGAAAAGCTGCGGGCAGAACTCAAAGTCTTTACCGGTGTTAGCGTTGAACCGCTAGCGACTAGGGTTAGCCGTTGGCCAAATTCATTCCCCCAGTACGGGTTGGACCATGGAGAAAAAATACGAAGAATCCGTTCTCAAATTCTCAAAGAGGGTGCGGGAATTTATCTAGCAGGTGCAGCGTTTAATGGTTTGGGTTTATCGGCTTGTATTAAAGATGGGACTGCGCAAGCACGAGCAGTATCAGAATATTTAGTAAAATAATGACCTTAAGGTAACCATTATGTTTGGAGTTAAACGTCTACCAGATTTAGTAACTAGAGGATCGAGACTTTGCGTGCTGCCGTTCATGGCAGGGATTCTCTTTGTCCTGTCTATGCCACCATGGGGATTTTGGCCTCTAGCGTTTCTCGCTATCGCTGGGTTTGATCAATTACTAAAGGATATTCGATCAGTAAAAACACGCTTTATTATTGGATTCAGTTTTGGTGTGGGTTGGTTGTTCACCGGAACTTTCTGGATGATTGCCTTAACAATTCCTGGGTACTTTATTCAAGGTTTGCTCTTTAGCGGGTTTTATGGATTTTCAACTCTTCTTATACCCAAAACAGTTCACCGTTTCGTAGCTTTACCCGCCATTTTTACGTTGGTAGAAGCCTTTCGCTATCGTTGGCCATTTGGAGGGGTTCCATTAGCGACAATTGCGATGTCGCAGAGTAGTTCTCCACTTGGGCAGACAGCGCGAATCCTCGGCCCTTTATTTCTCACATTTCTTGTCGTCGCCGTTGGAATTGCTATCTCACTTGCATGGGAAAGAAAATGGTTTCCTTCTTTAAAACTTTTGATGTCAATAATTGCTATTTGGGCCTTTAGCTTAATTGCCCCCAAAGGTACTCCTTTCGAATCAATTGATATCGCTATCGTGCAAGGTGGTGGTGAACAGGGGACGCAGGCAATTGACACTAACGAACGCGAAGTATTTGAACGACATGTAAATGCAAGTTTTAGAATTGAAGGAGTTCCTGAACTTGTGCTTTGGCCGGAAGATGTTGTCAATGTACGACAATTGCTCGTTGATTCACCTGAATTCTTGGAGTTACAACAACTAGCAGAAGATTTGGATAGTTGGCTTGTGGCAGGCATTTTTGAACGAACTAGCAGCACTTCAAATGCAAATGCATCAATTGTGTTTGGGCCGGATGGAAATGTGTACGACAGATACGATAAGGTCCGGCTAGTTCCTTTCGGCGAATATGTGCCACTTCGTAGCCTTATTGAACCGTTTGCTCCTGACTATTTACCTGCCCGCGATACTCAACCTGGGTCAGGTAAACCCAATTTGCAAATACCATTTGGAGGAACGAATCTTAATGCAGGTGTTTCAATCTCTTGGGAAATTTTCTTCGAAGATAGAGCTCGGGAAGCTACTAGAAACGGTGGTCAAATTCTTCTAAATCCGACAAATGGTTCAAGTTATTGGTTGAGGATACTCCAGACCCAACAGGTGGCTTCCTCCCAGCTTCGCGCTATTGAGAATGGAAGGTGGGTGCTCCAAGCTGCCCCGACTGGATTTAGTGCGATAATCAACCCGCGTGGGGAAGTTCTGCAAAGAACAAGCATTTCTGAAACAAATGTACTTGAAGGCAGCGTAGAACTTCGAGAAGGGAAAACTCTAGCTACGCGAGCCGGTCCTTTACCGATGATTCTTGTCGCTGCCGTCCTAATGATTTGCGCAAATACCTTCGCTCGTAGAAAGCATTAATCTATTTCAATCATTAATGTTGCAGGTCCTTCATTTATCAAACTGACATTCATGAATGCTTGGAATTGACCTGTTTCAACCCTGATCCCGTGTTCCACTGAAAGGCATTCTATAAAATACTGTATTAACGGCTCTGCTTGTTCTGGTGGGGCGGCGGCAACCCAACTGGGTCGGCGGCCGCGACTGACGTCCCCATAAAGCGTGAATTGTGAAATCACCAACAGTTGCCCATCAATCTGTAAGCTAGATAAGTTCATTCGTCCTTCATCGTCTTCGAATATCCTTAATTCTGCGATTTTCTTTGCAAGTTTTTCCGCTACCGCATTTGAATCGCTATGTGTCACACCAACGAAAATACAAAGTCCGTGTGAAATAGTACCGATAGTTTTCCCTGCAACCTCTACTGAAGCTTCTGACACACGCTGGACAAGTGCTCTCAAAGGATTCCAATCTTAGCTAGGCAAAAATTTATGTTTCATTGATTTCACCACTTAGAAGGAAAGAAATCCAGTTGAGAAAAAGAACATTTCGTTCTTTTTGGATTGTTTTACCTCTTGAGGTCTTTACCCTTGAATTCTGGTACGGAAGGACGCATTTTGGAAAACGAAATGAAAGAAACGCAAACAAGGTATCTTCGTATCGCCATGCTCGCCTATCGTGGCAAGCCGCATGTAGGCGGGCAGGGAGTTTATGTGCGTGAGATGAGCAAAGCGCTAACTGAACTTGGGCATACGGTTGAAGTCCTTGGGGGACCTCCTTACCCTGACCTTGATTCCACGGTTCCTTTACATAAATTTCCAAGCCTTGAAATTTTTAATGATCATTTCCCTGGAAGAATTCCGGGATTTTGGGAAATTAAAGATTTCCCTGATTTCGTAGAATTATGTTCCTATATGACCGGGAATTTCTCCGAGCCTCTCTCTTTCTCTTTACGAGCTTATCGAGCGCTTCGGGAACGATCAGATGATTTTGATTTAGTGATAGACAATGGATCTCTAGCATACGGAAACGTATTAATTCAGAAAAAACTTGGACTACCAATTCTCGGTGTGATCCACCACCCTATTACGGTTGATCGCCAACTTGAATTAGATAATGCACGAACACCCCTTGAGCGTTTCGGAAAAAGAAGATGGTATGCATTTACAAGAATGCAAACTCGTGTCTGCAAAAAAATTCAACGAATTGTTACTGTTTCAGAGTCATCACGGTCTGATATAAGCAAAGACCACAAAGTTGACCTTGAAAAAATCCATGTTGTCCCTATTGGAATAGATACAGATTTCTTTGCTCCTCAGCCAAACATTGAAAGAATCCCAGGTCGTATTGTCTCTACCGCAAGTGCTGACGTTCCCCTGAAAGGTCAGAAATACCTTTTGGAAGCATTAGCTGAAGTCAGGAAACAACACCCGAACGTCCACTTAGAGCTAGTGGGTAAACAACGAGAGGGAAGTACAACGGCAGAAACTCTAAATGAATTGGGCCTAAGTGACATCGTAAACTTCAATCAAGGAATCAGTTACGAGGAACTAGTTAACTTACTTGCGTCGGCTTCAGTTGCTATTGTGCCATCGTTATACGAGGGTTTCTCGATCCCAGCTATTGAAGCTCTTTCTTGTGGAGCGCCACTTATAGCTACTACTGGGGGTGCTCTTCCTGAGGTAGCTGGACCTCACCTTGAAACCTGCCTTGCTGTGCCACCAGGGGATAGTTCTGCTTTAGCGAAACAAATAGACTTTGCTTTTGAAAATCCCGATATCTGCAAAAGAGTTGGTTTAGCAGGAAGGCAACGTGTTATTGAGAAGTGGAGTTGGCGTGAATCTGCACTCACAACGGCTCAACACTGCGAAGAACTACTCGCTAATTGGAATCTCGGATAATTCGGTATGTTGACAGTCGACTATGACCGGTTACTAGTAGAAGATGGCCATAAGATTCTTGACCTTGGCTGCGGTTTCGGCCGGCATGCGTACGAATCTCTTCGTCGAGGAGCCAAGGTTATTGCCTGCGATATGGCCCTCCCTGAATTACAAGAAGTACGAGCAACTTATGCAGCGATGTTGCAAGCCGGTGAAATATCTGATTCTGCAACTGTCTCTGCTTGCGCTGGAGATGCCACGCAGCTCCCTTTCACCAATGGGTCTTTCGATAGAATTATTGCAAGTGAAGTCCTTGAACATATCCACAATGATGAAGGGGCACTTCAGGAGTTATTTAGAGTACTTAAACCTGGTGGGAGAATTGCGATTACGATACCAGCATATTTACCTGAGCGAATTTGCTGGGCTTTATCCGATGAATACCATGCCCCAAAAGAAATTGGAGGGCATGTCCGTATTTACAAAAAGAGCGAATTGGAAGCGAAGATGGAATCAAATGGTCTTCAACCTATCGATTATCACCGCGCTCATGCTCTCCATTCTCCTTATTGGTGGCTGAAATGTGCAGTTGGACCCAAAAACAATGAACATCCATTGGTCAGGATATACCTACGTTTTCTCACCTGGGATATTGTCAAACAGCCATGGATCACGAGAATTCTAGAAAAATTACTTCAACCTGTGTTGGGCAAGAGTGCAATCATCTATGCTCAAAAGGCTGCTACTGCTTAACCAAGGATTGAATTTGCTCCCGAAACCCCTTATGGAAATCATAGATGATTCTGCGATACGCCAAACCGGTGAATCCATAGCTGAATGGCAATTGCCCTCAGGGATGATTCCCTGGTTCCCCAATGGCCATGCTGACCCATGGAATCACATAGAAGCAACAATGGCTTTAGATATAGCTGGGCTAACAGACGAAGCGTTACTGGGATATCAGTGGCTTGCAAATATCCAATTACCGAATGGTTCATGGCATAACTACTATCTAGATACAGGCGTGGAACAAGACAAGATTGATTCAAACTGTGTTGCCTATATAGCAACGGGGGTGCTTCACAGCTACCTAATCTCAAAAGACTCTGGGTTCTTAGAGACATTGTGGAAGGTAGTGGAACCAGCAATTGATTTTGTTATAGACATGCAAACTCAAAGAGGAGAAATTATCTGGGCACGCCATTCTGATGGAACACCATGGTCCTATGCTCTACTAACTGGTTCTTCAAGTATTTCCCACTCTTTAAGATCAGCTATAGCGATCGCCAACGAATTAGGTCTAGAGAAACCCCAATGGGAAGAGGCTTGTCGGAAGCTAACTACGGTTATACAAACCATGCCAGACGCCTTCGCTCCCAAAGAACGATGGGCTATGGACTGGTATTATCCGGTACTTACTGGTGTCCTTAAGGGAGAATCAGGAACCAAACATCTTAAAGGAAAAAAGGAGAAATTTGAGATAGATGGTAGAGGCGTCCGTTGCGTATCAGATCGACCTTGGGTCACAACGGCTGAAACATGTGAATGCGCCATGGCGTACTTTGCGGTTGGAGAAAAAAACCACGCCATTGAACTTTTCACAAAGATTCAAGATTTGAGAAACGATGATGGACGATATCTAACTGGGGTCGTCTACCCCGAAAAGGTCCCTTTCCCAGAAGATGAGTTCTCTACGTACTCAGCTGCCGCAGTAATCCTTACAGCTGATGCTTTACTAGGGTGCACGGAAGCAAACGGGATCTTTGCTGATCATAACTTCTTGCCTTCGCTAGTTGATAGTGCTCAAGATTAGTTTCTCCTCAAATGTTTTGAGGATTTTCTAAAGCAAACGAACTCTTCCTGAGTTGTTACCAGAGAACTAAGCTGGAACCACAATGAAGCGTCTCATTTGCTCTCTCGCAATGATCAGTGTTCTTGTTATTAGTGCCTGCACGGGCACGGACTCTAATGGGAAAAACGTGCGGGGAAACTCTGTCACTGAAGTCACACCGGATGAAACTGGTCCTACTATGGACCTGTTGGGATTGGACAAGATAGACGCCGTTGTATTCTTAGAAGAAAATAAGTTCGAATACCGTGTCTGTGATTTTGATGAGAACCCTGAAGGGTGTGCGATGACTACCGACTACGTTGAGGGACGCTACACGCTGATGATCCAAGACGGCGTCGTCAAGTTCTACAAGATTGAAGGTTTTAAGATCTTCGGGGAAATGCCTCAACCCGTCAACCCCCAATCAAGAGAACCAGCAGCGCTTTCTTCATCCACTAATCCAAAAATCTGTCAACCATGGATGGGCGTTCAGAATCGTTCAGGTTCTACTGTGTTGGAGAATATTGCCCGCCATGACCTCTATTGGGACGGGCCATGGTCCCTCGGTCTCGCGTGGGAAATATCTTCGGAGCAGCCGTACCGGGGACTCTCCACGAATCTCGTCGATACTGACCATGACCCCACATTAACGAACGCAAGGGAACTGAAGGAAGAACTTTTGCGCCTTAACCCAAATATTAAAACACTGATATCTGTGGAATACAGGGAAGGTGCCATTGAACTCAACGAGGATAATCTTCAATGGTGGGAATACGGTCACTACCCACCTGATTCTCCGTTTTGGTTTTGGGATGAAAACGGAAATCCTGTTCCTGGGTGGGGAGAAGACGCCGACAAGGATGGTGTTATCGAAGCTGAAGAAGCGCTTTCAGGACTCATTGACTTTAGTCAACCGCAACTCATTGAACTAATTGCCCAAAAAGCACTCGCCTTAAAAGAATCTGGCATCGTGGATGGGATCTTTCTTGACTGGTGGAATGAACATTACATGACTGCCGCTTCGTTCATGGACTGGTCCACCTTCTACATGACCCAAGAAGAAGAACTCGCATCACGGTTAGCAATCCTTCGCCGTATCCGAGAACTCGTCGGAGATGAATTTCTAATCCTAGTGAACACGAATGAATGGAAAGCTCCTCTATCCGCTCCCTACGTGAACGGAATATTTATGGAACTGTACAAATCCGACTATTCCAAGGGCTACACGATTGACCACCTAATGGAGGTGGAAGACACACTTTACTGGGGG
>JAYYZG010000069.1:0-8959 GCA_036687775.1 Actinomycetota bacterium | reverse complement strand
TGGCGGTAGCCCTTCTAGTACGAAATGATAGAAGGAAAAGATTATGGAGGTATCTTATGGAAGTTCGAGCAGGGAGTCGGTTAAAGAGCGCTGTTTGTAATACGGAGGTAATTGCTGTCAAAGCCCCGGGCGAAGATATGGATATTAGATGTGGTGGAGTTCCCATGCTAGATCCTTCTGTTACTGCCGAAGAAGGCGGCACACCTGATGCGTCGGCATCTAATGGGACTCAAATGGGGAAACGTTATGTTGACTCAGATGAAACAATTGAACTGCTTTGCACTAAACCCGGAGACGGATCGTTAGGAATCGGAGATGCCCTGCTAACCATTAAAGAAAGTAAGCCCCTGCCAGCATCCGACTGAGGATTTAGAATAATGAATTTAATGATGCTACTCGAGATGGCTTCAAGTGCTTTCGGTGAACGAATTGCAATTGGAAGTCGAAATGGATCTGGAATGACCTATCAAGGTCTGTTTGAACGGTCCGGTCGTGCCAGCAATTATTTTCGTCAAAACACTTTGAAGAATGTCTCCTTTCTTGATACATCTAGTCCAGCCCTTCCGATAGCCTTATTCGGATCAGCTTGGGCTGGACTGCCATTTGTTCCGTTAAATTACCGTTTGGCTGACGATGAGATTCAGGCGCTAGCGAATGGTATTACCCCTGCTGTAACCATAGTAAACAAAGATTCATTATCAGTTCTTGAAGATTCAGATGGAATTCAGGTAGCTGAACGTAACTTTTTCCTTTCAATAACTGACGAAGGTGAGGTTCCTGAAGCGGATTGGAATATGGACCCAGATGAAATAGCTATTCTTTTGTTTACTTCTGGTACGACTGGCGCTCCAAAGGCTGCTGTTCTTCGCCAGTCCCATCTCGTATCTTACATATTAGGTTCGGTCGAATTTATGGGAGCTGCTGAAGAAGAGGCAACTCTGGTTTCGGTGCCTCCCTACCATGTTGCGGGAATGGCAGCAATGTGCAGTTCTGTATACGCAGGAAGGCGGATTGTTCAACTCCCGAACTTTGATGCTGATGATTGGATCGATCTTGTCATTGAAGAGCAAATAACTCATGCGATGGTTGTTCCCACTATGCTCGCCCGAATTGTTGAACGTCTTGAAGAACAGCCGACTAAAGAAATCATGAGTCTTAAGGCACTCTCCTATGGAGGTGGAAAGATGCCAAGACCAGTAATCGAAAAAGCGCTTGAGTTGCTTCCGGAAACAAATTTCGTCAATGCGTATGGTTTAACTGAAACAAGTTCAACTATTGCTGTTCTTGGACCTGAAGATCATAGGGTCGCGTATGAAAGTTCAGATCCTGATATCCGCCTACGGTTAGCTTCAGCAGGGAAACCCCTACCCACTCTTGAAGTTTCGATACGCGATGAGAATGGAAATGAAGTTGAGGAAGGTGTCAGTGGTGAAATTTGGGTTAGGGGTGAGCAAGTCTCTGGTGAATACCTCGGCCATGGAAGTCGCCTAACTACGGATGGCTGGTTCCCAACGAATGATGGTGGGAGTCTTGATGCAGATGGATACTTATTTGTAGAAGGCAGGATTGATGACATAATTATTCGCGGTGGAGAAAATATATCCCCTGGCGAGATTGAAGATGCCCTTTTGCAGCATCCGAATATCCGAGATGCTGCTGCTGTTGGTATGCCCGATACTCAGTGGGGTGAAATTATCGTTGCTTTAGTTGTCCCTTCGGATGCGGAGGTCTTCTCAGAAAGTGAGATTAAGGAATTTATGCGAGAACATCTTCGCTCTTCTCGCACTCCTGACAAGATAATTGCATTAGATGAACTTCCTTATAATGAAACTGGGAAACTTCTTAGGAGAGTCCTTAAAGAAGGGCTGGTCAAACAAGGAAATAGTGGGGAATGAATTGTGAGTGACATTGATGTCCTCACTCTCCCCCAAGCTCTTTATTTCACAACGGGTGCCTACGTTCGGGAACAAATTTTTGAACGCAGCCAGAGTATCCTATTTGTCAGAATAGACCCAGATGATCTCACCAGAAATCCAAAAGATTTGGTTGCTTTCACTAAATCAGTCTCGTCCTTGAATCTCGTTGTTGTCGGCGTGTTTGGGACAACGCACTCTCAAGATTTTTCTGGTTTATTAAATGGGTTTGATATTCTTATCACCGATGGGTCAGATGATGGAATTTCAGTAACTGTTCCTGACCTTAATGCGGCTATTGTGAATCTCTCACTATGTGTTGAACGAAACCCACACGCTTCTATTGCGCTTGTCCAACTTCTTAGACAGGAAGCTTTTGCAGATATTGAAAAGGGGTTTGTACTTGAGTCAATGACCTACGCGATGTTGCAAGGAGGTCCCGAGCATAACGAATGGATTGCAGAAAGGGGAATGTTGACGCAGCCCATTAGTGAAAGTCCTGTCGTGTCCTCTCACCGTGATAACGGCCGTTTGGATATTTTCCTGAATCGCCCTGAACGAGCTAACGCTTTCTCTTCAACTATGAGAGATGAATTATTTGAGATTCTGCAATTAGCTTTTCTTGATGAATCTATTGAAAGTATTTCTTTACGAGGGAAGGGGAAGTCTTTCTGTTCGGGTGGAGAGTTAGCTGAATTTGGATCGATCGCATCTCCCCCAGAGGCACACCTGACCCGTCTTTCACGAAACCCGGGAATGTCAGTACACCACTTATCGGAGAGAATTGTCGCCTACCTGCATGGTACTTGTGCCGGTGCTGGGATTGAGATTCCAGCATTTGCATCAAAAGTTGTCGTTGATGAATCTGTAAATATTTTTCTGCCCGAGATTGCTATGGGTTTGATCCCTGGTGCTGGAGGTACGGTAAGTATTCCAAGGCGCATCGGTCGTCAACGGTCAGCGTATTTGGCTGTCACAGGAAATCCCATTTCAGCTGAAATTGCTTTGAGTTGGGGTCTTGTTGACGAATTATTGAGCGCTGAATTATGGGGTTAGAGTCAGTTGAGAGCTTCAATAATTGTGACGTTTGCCTGTCCGCCACCTTCACACATAGTTTGAAGACCGAATCTGCCTCCTGAGCGTTCCAATTCGTTGAGCAACGTTGTCATGAGGCGGCCTCCGGTGCATCCAAGTGGGTGTCCAAGCGCTATAGCCCCTCCATTCACATTGACTTTCTCATGAGGAATATCGTGTTCTTTCATCCACACAAGGGGCACTGGGGCGAAAGCCTCGTTGCATTCAAATAGGTCTATATCATCTACGGACATACCTGTTTTGGCGAATGCGTATTCGGTCGCGGGTATGGGCCCAGTCAGCATGTAGATCGGGTCATCTCCTCGGGCACTCATGTGGTGAATACGAGCTCGAGGTTTTAGCCCATGATCCTTGACTGCTTGTTCTCCTGCGATAAGAAGGGCTACTGCACCATCTGAGATTTGACTAGCAACTGCAGCGGTTATGACACCGCCTTCTTCTAATGTCGGTAATTGCGCCATTTTCTCTAATGTGCTTCCTCTTCGGACTCCTTCGTCTTTATCTATCTCTCCATATGAGAGTATTTCTTTATCGAAGCGACCTTCATCCTGAGCTCTAGCCGCGCGTTCATGTGATTCTAAGGCAAATTCTTCTAATTGCAGTCTGCTTAGATTCCACTTCTTTGCGATTAGTTCTGCTCCACGGAATTGTGAGACTTCCTGCGTTCCGTATCGGTTAACCCAACCTTTGGATGTGGTAAATGGGTCTTCTATCTCAGGATGTCCAATTGTTTCATGGCCCATAACGTCCATGGCGGAGCCTATGGGGATAAGGCTCATATTTTGTATTCCGCCAGCGACAACCATGTCCTGCACTCCGGACATTACTCCCATTGCTGCGAAACTTACGGCTTGTTGACCAGATCCGCACTGCCGGTCTACGGTAACCCCAGGTATAGCTTCTGGCATTCCAGCAGCTAGCCACGCAGTTCGAGCTATATCACCTGCTTGTGGCCCCATATTGTCTAGGCATCCCATGATGACATCATCTACTGCTGATGGGTCTATACCTGTTCTTTCAACAAGACCTTTAATGACATGCGCCCCTAAATCTGCTGGATGTTCTTCAGAAAGACCTCCGCCTCTTCTCCCAACCGGTGTTCTGACAGCATCAACAATGTACGCCTCTCCCATTTGATTCCCTTTCGATTTTTCAACGGTCTTGGGCATTTACTTTACCGTCACGTGTGCTTCTATTCACGTTTGAGGATGTTTTCTTGGTGGGTTCAGTTAGTTTTAGGCTCTTTCGCAAGACCTAGGACTCGTTCTCCAATGATGTTCCTTTGGATCTGATTACTACCTCCGTAAATGGTGTGGGCCCGACTATAGAGAAATGTCCTTTGCTCTCTGTCAAGGGTGTACGCTACCCCATCTTCTCCGGGATACCCATTCATCGCAACCATGCCTGATGTGCCCTTAACGAGCATCCATAGTTCGCCGAGTTCTCGATGCCATGATGCCCAGAAGAGTTTTCCAATACTTTGTTCGGCTCCTGGAACCCCATCTGAAGCGAGAGCAGTAAGCATACGTAGTTGGTTGTACCGTAGAATCTCTAAACCCATGAAGGACTGCGTTATTTTTTGGCGAATAACTGGATGGTCCCATCTGCCATTTTCTTTTGCTACCTGCATAAGCTCATCTAATTCTTGACGGAAACTAACTTGTTGACCAAGAGTTGAAGCTCCACGTTCAAACGAAAGAGTGCCCATCGCTACCTTCCATCCATTGCCCTCTCCGCCGACGACTAGGTCATTGTCAGTTACTGCATCATCAAAAAACGTTTCGTTAAATTCAACTCCGCCGGTTATCTGAATAATCGGCCGGATTGTCACTCCTTCTTGGTCCATGGGTACCAGTAAGTAGGAGAGCCCTTTATGTTTTTGTGACCCTTTCTCAGTTCTTGCTACGACAAAGATCCAATCTGCGAATTGTGCTAAGGATGTCCAAATTTTCTGACCGTTAATTATCCAGTGCTCATCGATGCGTTCTGCTTTTGTGTTGACATTTGATAAGTCAGAACCTGCATCTGGTTCGCTATATCCCTGACACCAAAGTTCTTCCCCAGCCAGGATCTTAGGGACGAACCGCTTCTGCTGCTCTGATGAACCGAATGCCATTAACGTCGGACCTAAGAGAGTGACCCCCATATTGGGAATTCTCCCTGGAGCTTTGGCCTCAACGTAGGTTTTATGGAATAGAACCTGTTCAACCAAGGAACATTCGCGTCCCCCTATCGACTTTGGGAAATCAATACCCAACCAGCCTCCTGAGGCTAATTCTTTCTCCCATGCGATTTGCAGTTCAGGGTCAACATCTTCATGCCCTGTTAGACCTCTGCCTTGCAGTGTCGCGAATTCACCCTTCACATGATCCTGAAGCCAAGTTCGTACCTCATCTACGAACTCAATTTCTGATTTTGTGTGCGTGAAATCCATTGTGATAAAAGTAGCTTCCTTTCAACGATTTAGGGTACTACCGAGACTTTCTCCTTTGAAGGTTTCGCTTTTCTGCCTGTTCTTGCAGTTCTTCTCTTAAGCGTAAATATCTTGAAAGTTTATTTTGGTCAAGGGTTCCATTGTTCACGGCATTGACCACAGCACAATTTGGCTCTGCTGTATGGGTGCAATCCTTGAAGCGGCAGCGCTGTGCTTCCGTTGATATATCTATAAATACCCGTTCCACTGCATCTTCCGCATCCCATAATCCAACTCCACGTATACCTGGCGTATCTATAAGAATGCCGCCAGTTGGGATCGTCAGCAACTCACGGGCGACCGTGGTGTGCCTACCTTTCTTATCTCCGAAACGGACTTCAGAAGTCTCTTGAACTTCTTTCCCCATCAGCAGGTTCACCAATGAAGACTTCCCTATACCCGACTCTCCCAAAAGTACTAAAGTATGGCTAGGCGCTATTAAGTTCTGAATCTTTGCAATACCGCTTCCCTCTAGAACGCTAGTTTCTATAGATCGTATTCCAGGGAAACCTTCTATAACCCTGTTCCATTCTTCTGGGATACCCAAATCTTGTTTCGTGAGGATAAGTATGGCTTCTGCTTGACTGTTTTCTGCCAAAACCAAAAATCTTTCGATCCTCGCTATGTTGATTGGGCGGTCTGCTGATGAAACAATTCCTACCAGATCTATGTTGCTAACCATAACCTGAGCTTGTTCTAACTCAGCTGGGTCGCGCCGCACGATAGATGAGTACCGAGGTAACACTGTTTCCACGAGAAACCCCATATCAGGGTCTTCTAGAATCTCAACCCAGTCTCCCGTTGTTGGAGCTGTGATTACGGAAGTCCGTTGACTATCGGAAAGAGCACGAATATCTCCCATTTCAGTAACGACATCAACTTCTCCGCGGTCTACGCGACGAACTCTTCCTAGAAAACCAGCACCTAAATCAGGATCATGATTTTCTCGATAGTTCTCCCATCCCAATTGGTGAAGATCGGTCATGGCTTCATTGTTGCATTTAGTTTTTGTGGAGTTCTTCGTTGAGACCCTGCCAACTAGAATCGTCCCCTCGCATTAGTGCCTCAACTGCTCCAGTAACTGAATTGCGTCGGAATAGCAGATTATCTATCCCTGAGAGCAATTGTGCCTTGACAGTTTCCCCATCAGGGGTTCGTACCAGAGTGCCTGCAGTGACATACAGTCCAGCCTCTACAACGCAATTATTCCCTAACGAAATGCCGATCCCTGCCTCTGCACCGATTAAACAATCTTCTCCAACTGAGATTATTTCTGAGCCGCCGCCGGAAAGAGTCCCCATTATTGAGGCACCCCCTCCCACATCTGAGCCGTTACCAACTACAACACCTGCTGAAATTCTTCCTTCAATCATGGATGATCCAAGCGTTCCAGCATTGAAGTTACAAAACCCTTCATGCATTACTGTTGTTCCTTCAGATATGTGTGCGCCCAAACTAACCCTATTGGCATCAGCAATTCTCACTCCGGAAGGAACAACGTAATCTGTCATCCGAGGAAATTTGTCAAGTCCGTGCACATAAACATCTTTATTAGCCGCTAGCAGTTGGACTCGCTGAGTTTCAAAATCTTCAGCTTTAAACGGTCCAAGATTGGTCCAAACACAATTAGTTAATTTGTTGAAGATTCCAGATAGGTCAATCTCATGAGGTTTTACGAGACGAGTTGATAAGAGGTGGAGACGAAGGTAGGTGTCTATCGCATCTTCTGGAGCATCTGTCTGTTTAGCGATATAGCTAACAACAGCGACTTTTTCACCACCAGGGGAATCCGTGTGCAAAACCGCATTCGCAATCGCTGCAAAGGTAGCCGATGACGACTCTTTGAAATCTTCGTTTCTCTCTACGTCCTCGAGGGCATTAGCTAAATCTGATAAAACGCTGGATGCAATTTCATAGTTTGCTGTTCCCCCATCCCACCCAATTGCCTTAGCGAGCAGTGCGCAGGTGAATGGTTCTGTTTGGCATTGGGGAGAGGGGTAGAAAACGTCAAGAATCTCTCCACTGGGACTTTTTGTCGCAACCCCAACACCAAATGCAAATGGTTGAGAGTAATTTTCAATGCTTGATTCAAGTGACTGTTGCTTTTTATGGATTTGTTCAAGGGTTTGGATTTCTGCCATAGCAATGACATTAGCCGGTAAATTCGCCATCTGGACCGTTTGGGGTACCGTTATCTAGTGCGGTCTAGAAGGTTCGGAGCGAAACAGGAGTATTTGGTGGGTTCAACCCCGCCTGAGCTTTTGTTTGTTTTTGGTGCAATTTCACAATACCTAGGCGCTGCGCTCGCTTTTAGCCTTTTTGATGACTTAGGTGTGGGCATGGTGGCTACATTACGCGTGATCGGTGCAGCATTTATTCTAATTGTGTTGCGGCGATCTTGGAATCGTTCTTTCAAAGATTTAGACATGTACTGGACTGCTGCTTTTGGGATCGTTCTCGCGGGGATGAATCTTTGTTTCTATCTGGCTATAGAGGAATTACCCCTCGGGAATGCCGTTGCAATAGAGTTTATTGGACCTATTGCTGTTGCTGCAGCAGGGCGCCGGTCCGCAAGAAATTTGATTTCATTACTCATAGCGGCTCTGGGTGTTCTCTTATTGGCTGAAGTAACGCCTGAGGGGACAATAACTGGTTTTATATTTGCTTTGTCAGCTGGAACGCTATGGGCCTTTTACATAATTCTCGGTAGTAAAGTTGCGGTAACTGGAGCGCACTTAGATGGACTTGGTATTGGAATGCTCATCGGTGGATTGGTGATATCACCTGCTTCATTTGGTTCGCTTGGTCTCATCGTTGATTCGCCGCTCTTGATACTGTTGGCTCTCTTCACAGGATTTCTAGCGAACGTAATTCCCTACGGAATTGACCAATTAGTATTCCGAATAATACCGAAATCTCGGTTTGCATTCTTGCAATCATTACTTCCCGCAACTGCTATGTGTGTTGGCATAATAGCTTTGCAACAGCGACCATCCGTTGGGGAATTATTTGGGATTAGCTTGATAATTTTTGCTATCGTCCTCCGAGGACGTGAAAATAGAATCTAATTGGAAAGATCCAAAATCCTTCGAGCTTGTTTAGCTAAAGCTTCGTCAACCATTTGCCCATTAAAAACAATTGATGCTGAGCCTTGTGCGACCGCATTTTCATAGGCTGAAAGTAACTCTTTAGCTCTTGCGACTTCTTCTTCAGATGGAGAGAATGAGTTGTTGGCAAGAGATACTTGAGAGGGATGTATGCACAATTTTCCTGCAAAACCCAATGACCTAGCTTGTGCCGCTTCATTTGTGAATCTTTCACCATCAGAGAAGTCTGCGACAATTTGATCAATAACTGGTACTCCGGTCAGTCTTCCCGCTATTCCCATCTGTGATCTGGCGAAAAGAACTTCTTCATTGCTAGCTGTCCGAACACCTCCCAAGTCTGCAATGTAGTCTTCTGCGCCGAAATACGTCGC
>JAYYZG010000068.1:0-13589 GCA_036687775.1 Actinomycetota bacterium | reverse complement strand
CCCAGATAACTTCCGGGGCGCACCGAAACGAGATCAAGCACGATCAGAAGAGTTAATGCGAGAACTTAACCAGGCCTGGTCGACATTGTCTAACAAACAAAAACGTTCTAAATATGACTTAAAAATTGCAAGCCAAAAGTCAGGTAACAGCAGTTATGCATCCAGCAATAGGACTTCTTATCAAGAATGGACCCCTGAACCTACGCCAAAAAAAACGACACCACGCTATGCGACTAAAGAAGAAATGGAACTCACATGGTTCGCAAAACTAGTTAAGCCTCTCCCTCTTGCGCTGATACTTGCGGCAGTAGTTGCTGTAGCTGTAATTGCATCAATCGGGATTGACAACAACGATGGTGCGAATAAGACAATCCCGGTTGAGAGACCGACAGATCCGGTCCTTGGGTGCATGAACCGTGGGACTGGCTCTCAAGGTATAAGGGTCCAATGCGTGAATGGGGAGTTTGATGCAACAATATATCGTATAGTTTCGGCTGGAGAAGAATGCCCGAACAGCCTTGAAGCAGTCTATGCAGGCAATGGCGAGATGTTCTGTGTGTTTTATGAGGATAAGCCTAGTTAGAGCTTGGTAGCTTCCATTCTGAGAACGCCATCGTAGAGGGCCATCGCAAGCATCAATTGAAGTAACCCTTCCGAACCGTATAGTTCCCCTATCTCTCGTCTTGTGGCAGAAGTGATTGATCTCACATCAAATACAAAACTATCAGAGACGCTTCGAAGTAAATCAACATCCTTTAGGGCGCTAGTCTCTTCTTTAGTCACTACATAAGTAACGCCGAGAAGTTCAGACATACGGTGCTTTACCAAAGACAAAGCACTATCAGGGACGAGGCCAATCGAAAGTAAAGCATCCTCAAGAATTTTCCATCTGATACCTATCTCAGGAATGTCAGTAAAGAGGTGAGAAAAATTGCCAAACAAATCAGCAGATGAAACAGGAGAATCTGGAAATTGTGGTGTCGGAACAATGGTTGTTTCCATTTCTTCCGGTTCTCTTCCTAAGGCTATGAGCATCTTAGAAAAACCATGGAACAGTGCAAGTCCAATAGATAATTCAGCTATTTGTTCCTGAGTGAAGGTTGATAAGAGCGATGATCTAATTTCGTGGGGAATCGGCCCTGGAGTAAGAATAAAGTGATCAGTGAATTTAAGGGCAGTTAACATATCTTCCGTTAGAAGAGAACCTTCCCAATTTCCATCAATTAAATCAATTTGCTTTTCATCGAAGCCTGCTTCACGAGCAAGGGAAAACCTTACGTTTTTTCAATATCCGCAATCAGTAATTCGAGCATTGCGAACACGCACTGCTTCTTTCAATTTATGAGATAACGACCCGCCGCACCAGAATGCTCCATAGAGATTTCGGAACTGTAGCCCGATCTCTTCATTTGGCCATGCCAGTCCAGATTTGTAATTACTTGACATCAAGATAATCCTAGTGGCTGTTCAGTCAGAGTCTAAATAACAAAGTTGACTAACTTTCCATCTACGATGATTTCCTTCCTGATTTCTTTGTCAGAAACGATTAAGGCAATCTTTTCATCTGCTAACGCAGCATCCCGCAAATCCGAAGAAGAGAAATCAGTAGGGACCGTGATTTTACTTTTGAGTTTACCATTTATCTGAATTGGTATTTCAACTGTTTCGCTTACCAAATAAGTAGGATCTGGGACGGGGAAAGGGGAGTAGACAATACTAGAGTCATTACCAAGCATCTCCCATAGCTCTTCAGCAATATGAGGAACAAGTGGTGCAAGTAAGTGGATTAAAACTTCCGCTACCTCTCGAGGTGTTTGCGTATTAGATTTTGTTATCTCATTGTTGAGTTCTGTTATTCGTGCAATGGCCGTATTAAAACGAAGATTCTCCATATCATCTCGAACTGATTTGATTGTTTGATTCAAAATCTGTTTCATCTCAGCAGGAGGATCATCATCAGTCACTGTCAGAGCACCAGTTTCTTCGTTAACTAAATTTCTCCATACGCGTTGAAGAAGTCTTAAAGAGCCAACAACTGATTTTGTTTCCCACGGCCTGTCCTGATCCAGTGGCCCCATGAACATTTCGTACAATCTAAGGGTGTCAGCTCCATATTGATCGTACATTTCATCTGGAGTAACTGAATTTTTCAGCGATTTACCCATCTTCCCAAAAGAGCGTGTAACCATTTCGTTTTGATATTTGAAACCCCCTTCTTCTTGAATGACATCTGCGGCTTCTACGTAAATGCCTCTTGAATCTTGGTACGCTGCCGCCTGGATATACCCTTGGTTGTATAAGCGGTGAAATGGCTCAGGAGTACTGACATGTCCGAGGTCGAACAAGACCTTATGCCAAAAACGACTGTATAAGAGGTGCAAAACAGCGTGTTCGACTCCTCCAACGTACAGATCGACACCTGCTGACTCTCCGTTCATCCAATAGGTCTCAATATCTTTGGATACGAATTGCTCAGCATTAGTAGGGTCTAAATACCGCAAATAGTACCAACATGACCCAGCCCACTGCGGCATTGTATTTAATTCACGTTTATATGTCTTTAGTCCATCTCCTAAGTCCATCTCTGTATAAACCCAATCTTCGGCACGACCTAACGGAGGTTCTGGATCGCTCATCTCATCTAAACTTCTCGGAGCCCAATCCATAAGATCCGGGAGCTCAACAGGAAGGTAGGTTTCAGGTAGGGCTAGAGGGTTATCGTTTTCATCGTAGACGATAGGGAAGGGCTCCCCCCAGTATCTTTGTCTGCTAAACAACCAATCTCGGAGTTTGTATGTCGTATTTCGGTGGCCGTTACCTGAATCTTCTAACCACTCTATGATCTTTTCTTTGGCTTCAGTAATTTGCAGACCATCAAGGAACTGGCTATTAATAGCCGAACCATCGCCAGTGAAGGCATCACCGTCCCAACCTTCAGGTGGCTGAACAGTCCGAATAATCTCTAGATCGTATTCTTGCGCGAACTCCCAGTCACGTTCATCCTGCCCTGGAACCGCCATAATGGCTCCTGTACCGTACCCCATTAACACATAGTCGGAAATAAAGATTGGAATCCTTTTCCCATTCACGGGGACAGTCGCAAATTCACCTGTAAAGACTCCGGTTTTCTGTTTATTTTCTTGCCTGTCGAGATCAGATTTTTGGGCAGCTTCTTGTTGATATTTCTTAACAGCTTCCAATGGTGTGGGCATTTCATTTTTCCACTTGTCAGGTGTGCCATCCGGCCAAGATTCTGCCACCACGTCTTCTAAGAGAGGATGTTCTGGAGCTAATACCATATACGTTGCCCCAAATAATGTGTCCGGCCTAGTTGTGAAAACTTTCAATTCTTCAGTGCCTGCCTTAAATGTTATTTCAGCTCCTTCACTCTTTCCTATCCAGTTTCTTTGCATAGTCTTTATTGCATCGCTCCAATCGAGTAGATCTAAGTCATCTAAGAGCCTGTCGGCGTATGAAGTAATTCTCATCATCCATTGCTTTAATGGTCGGCGGAAAACTGGGTGATTTCCTCGCTCACTTCTGCCCTCGGCTGTTACTTCTTCATTCGCTAACACAGTTCCTAATGCTGGGCACCAGTTAACCGGAGCTTCAGCTAAATACGCCAATCGATATGAGTCGATAATCTCCTGTCTCTCAGAAATAGTAAGCGCATTCCAATTTTCGCCATTTTCCAACTGGATACGACCACTTGAAAGTAGCGGTTCTAGTTCGTTGATTGATCTTGCTCGATCAGTTTCAATGTCATACCAAGAGTTAAATAGTTGCAGGAATATCCATTGAGTCCATTTATAGAATTCAAGATCGGTTGTTGAAACTGATCTTCTGCTGTCGTGGCCTAGGCCGAGTCTGCGAAGTTGATTTCGCATATTTTCGATATTTGCATTCGTATTATCTCGAGGATGTTGTCCCGTTTGTCTAGCGTGCTCTTCTGCGGGGAGGCCGAACGCATCGTATCCCATCGTATGAAGTACGTTATAGCCAGTCATTCGTTTGTATCTTGCGAAAACATCGGTGCCTATGAAACCTAAAGGGTGACCTACATGAAGGCCTGAACCTGAAGGGTATGGAAACATATCCATTATAAAAATATTGGGTAAATCGATGCGGCCAGAATCGTCTTCTAAATCGCCAGAAGGATTAGGTGCGAAATAAGTACCTTCCTGCTCCCACAATTTCTGCCACTTCTGTTCGATACTGCTCGCAAACACGGCGTCGTACCTGTATCTAGGGCTATCCGTTCGTTCATTCATTGGTTAAAGACTAGGCGAAGGCAAGGAGAATTATGCGCTGTAAGGTGAGAAACTAGTAGTTATTAGTTTGATAGAAGATAGATCGATGCAGCGTTTAAATAACGATAGAAAATCGTCAATGGAACTGAAAGCGGCGATATTTGATTACGGTGGCGTTATGTCCTTTTCTCCATTATGGAGAGTCAATCTTTTAGCTAACCAAATGCAAGTACCAAAGGAGATTTTCGCACGGACAATATTTGGTGGAGCGCAGTCAGATAGAGATAACCCATGGCATGAAGCGGAATGTGGGCGGCAGCCACTGGATATGAGTTTCGCTGAAAAGATGCAGAAAAGACTAACTCCATACGGGGCTACATTTGACCTAGATTTTTTTCTACCCTGGGTTTCAGAAGCAGAAAATGACCCCGATCCAGTAATGATCGAAGTAGCAAAAGAGTTGCGTCACGGCGGCTATGGCTTAGCCCTACTCACAAACGCAGTCAAAGAATTCAGACCAGTGATCGAGAAAACAGTTCCCATATATGATTTATTCGATGTAATCATAGACTCGTCAGAAGTGGGCATGAGAAAACCTGACAAAGAAATATACGACCTTACGAGCCAAAAGTTAGGAGTTGAAAATAGTCAATGCTTAATGATCGATGACCTGATCGCCAATGTTCAAGGTGCAGAGAATGCTGGAATGAAAGGACTATTATTCACAACCTCTAACGAAACAGCGGCTACTATTCGAGACTCATTCGAGCTTGATACAGATACTCAAAACTAATTTGAAATTAGTTTTCCCCCACTATTGATTAGTGATAAAAACCGGTAATGCCATTATCTTTCCAACAAGCAATTGATCAGGTCTGCGCACCAGGCGGGCTATTCGAAATAACCGAAACCGAAGTGAGAGGGGTACGAACAAAAGTATTCGCTGGTACGCCGCAAAATTTACGTTTTCTCTATCAGATGGCAGCTCAACGAGAAGATGAATTCGTTGTATATGAAGAAGAACGATGGACTATGCCAGAAATCCTCAAGCTATCCGGCCAATTAGGATCTACTCTAATAAACAAGTTCTCAATAACGAAAGGCGATAGGGTAGCGATCGCAATGCGCAACTACCCCGAATGGATAGCAGCCTTCGCAGCTATCACTTCGATTGGAGCAGTCGCTGTTCCCTTGAACGCATGGTGGGAGCCAGAGGAATTAGGGTTCGCTCTCAATGACAGTGGAGCGAAAGTTGTGTTCGCAGATACCGAGCGAATAGAAAAAATTTTAAACTCAAATGTAAACACAGCATCGCTACAGATAATTAGAGTTAGATCAAAATCTCAAGACAACGATATTGCTGTTTCATTGGAGTCCTTGCTCGATTTAGATTCAACGATGCCAGAAGTTGAAATTGATCCGGATGAAAATGCCACAATCCTGTACACATCAGGAACAACTGGCTCACCTAAAGGAGCAGTTAGCTCCCATCGGGCTATCTTGAGCGCATTGCTTGGATTCTCTGCAAGGGCTCAGGTTGCAGAATTAGTAGAGCCACAAAAGGACCCGAGCGAAATAACACAAAGAAATTCTTTCATGTTATGTGTCCCTTTATTCCATGTAACCGGCCTCATACCAGTAATGCTTGGCTCATTTGTGGGCCAATCAAAACTAGTAATGATGCACAAATGGGATCCAAATCGTGCACTCGAACTAATAGAACAAGAGCAGGTAACTCATTTCATAGGAGTCCCAACAATGAGCTGGGACTTGCTGGAAGCAGAAACGTTTAATTTGAAAGACACCTCAACGTTGAGATCTGTTGGCGGTGGGGGGGCACCAATGCCACCTGAGTTAGTTAAACGAATAGATGAAAATTTTAAACGAGGTAAACCCGGCTTGGGATACGGGATGACAGAAACTAACGCCTATGGACCCCAGAATACTGGTAAGGAATTCCTTGATCACCCGACATCTACTGGAAGACCAGTCCCCATAATGCAATTGCGTGTAACAGACTCGAGTGGAAAAGTACTTACTGCAGGCGAAAAGGGTGAACTATGGTTTAACGGCCCCACAATAATTACCGAATATTGGAACCGCCCTGAAGCAACCAAAGAAGCGATAGTAGACGGCTGGCTGAGATCAGGCGATATCGGCCATATGGATGAACATGGAAGAGTCTTCGTTAGCGATCGCGTAAAGGATATGGTCCTAAGGGGCGGAGAGAATATTTACTGTGCTGAAGTCGAAGCATCAATATATGAACTTCCTGAGGTCTACGAATGCTCAGTCTATGGAGTTCCAGATAAAAGATTAGGAGAAAAAGTTGCCTGCCACATCATGATTCGACCAGGCAGTTCCTTAACCGATGAGCAAGTTAGAGGCTCACTCACAGGAAAAATCGCTAATTTCAAAATTCCGGAGGTAATAATAATTGTGAGCGACCCGTTACCAAGAAATGCATCTGGAAAAATATTAAAACGACAATTGCGTGAAGCAGCAACTTAATCATTCAAGCGGGGATTCCAAGAATTTCGAAAAGTTGATCGAGTGATTGAATATGGTAATCCACAGCTACCTTTGACAGGTCTACGTCCGTAGCTTGATTTATCCAACAAGAGGTAAGTCCTGAATTTCTTGCCCCTTCCATATCAGATGAAAGGCTATCTCCAACCATCACAACATTCTTGCTCGAGGTAATACCGAGAAGGCGAAGCGCCTCGTTAAAAATAGCAGGGTTAGGTTTCGGTGATCCAAACTCTCCTGATACAACAATCGCATCAAAATATTTTTCAAAATCATGAATCCCTAATCGCAGCCTCTGAGTCTTACTAACGCCATTGGTGACAATGCCAAGTAAGATTTTTCCATTCAAAATTTCCAGAAGGTCTTTAACCCCTGAGTAGAACCCGCCACATCGCCCTAGATTCGTCGTGTAGGTATCTGCAAGAGTTTGAGCATCCTTTCTTTCATCCAGTTTGTCTAGCAGTTGTTCAAATCGGTTCACACGCAAATACTCTAGATCTATTTTTTCTTTTTCGAGCAAATTCCAGAGGGCCAAATTAATTGCTTTATATTCTTGGATTGTAGTTTCCGTTGGGGTGATACCATTTTCAAATAGGGTTAAATTCAAGGCATCCCGCTCAGAAGTCTCTGAGTCAAACAGTGTATAGTCAAGGTCAAATAGGACTGCATTAAAGATCATCTGATAAGCATAGTAAGTATACAACGTGCAGATTAGGGCGATGCCCGTTAACTAGATTATTAAGCTAGGGTAATGATCAACTAGTCACACCAATAGATGAATAATGTTTAAGCAAATCAGACCAAAAATAGTTTTACCTCTTATTGCTATATCCGTCAGCGCTGCGTTGTTATCGCCATCAGCTGCTATTGCAGTTGATGCACCTACTTCCAGTGAAGAAACATTGATGACAAATGACGGTGATTTGTCGGTTATTCAATCAGACGGTAAATGGGCTCGCGAATACGCCAATGAAATGCTAATGCAATTTCCAAAGCTAGAAACAAATCCATATGCGGTACTAGTGCAATTTAGTGAAGACGCATTAGCGAATGAGATAAATGAGTTGCTCGACGAAATTGATGCAGGAGTTGTTGAGCACTTTTCGGATTCAAATATTTACTTGCTAGAAACGGTAAGAGGGAATGTTAATGCAAAGAATTATCTTACAGAATCAGAAATTGTCGAATTTGTCGAATTTGACAGAGTTCTAAGATCTGAAAATATCTCTAACGATCCTCGTGTGGGGGAACTTTGGGGCCTTAGCGGGCCGCACGGGATCGAGGCATCAACCGCATGGCAAATATCAAGTTCAGCAGATGAAGTAGTAGTTGCAGTAATCGACTCGGGGGTTGATGTTTCTCATCCAGACTTATCTGATGTTATTTGGATAAACCAAAACGAAATTCCAGAAAACGGAATTGATGATGATGGAAATGGCTATATCGATGACATGAATGGCTGGGATTTTACTACCAACGATAATCTGCCTGACGATGGAAATGGTCATGGAACACATGTCGCTGGCACCATTGCTGCTATTCGAAATAATAGTATTGGGGTGGCAGGAGTAAGTAGCAATGTAAAAATTATGGCTTTGCGTTTTCTAGATGATTCCGGAAATGGTTACACAAACAATGCTATAGCCGCACTGAATTATGCAGTTGCTAATGGTGCTCCGATATCGAATAATTCATGGGGTGGGGGTGGCTATAGTACCGGTTTGTACAATGCAATTGAAGCAGCTAATCAAGCTGGCCACACGTTTGTAGCTGCAGCTGGAAACTCGGGACAAAATATAGATTCATCTCCTTCATACCCTGCCGCATACAGTAATACAAACATTATCAGCGTTGCCGCAATTCGATCGTCTGGAGATTTGGCAAGTTTTTCTAACTACGGCTCAAACAATGTCGATATTGCTGCGCCCGGAGTATCCATACTTTCGACCGTTTCTTATCAATATTGTGGCCAAGTAAATGGGGCTGACTGCTACGCCTCATTCAATGGAACTTCTATGGCTAGTCCACATGTTGCTGGAGTTGCTGCCCTAATACTCGGCATGCGACCAAATTCTTCTCCTCAAGAAATTAGTGACATTCTTCGAGACTCAGTTAGGGCGACCACTGTGCTAAACGGGGCAGTAGCATTTGGTGGTGAATTAGATGCAGCACAAGCCGTAGAACTCTCAACAACTTCGGGATCCATTACCTTTCCAGGGCACTCAAACGGGAGTGTAGTATTACAAAACGAACCATTTGAGCTAACGGCATCTGCTATTCGGTCTGACGGAGTAGATGTCTCGGCTGATGTGACTTGGATGGATATTGCAGGAAATGTAGTTGGGCTAGGTGAAAGTCTGACGTATCAGTCAAATACTGTCGGCCTACTTCGACTAATCGCTGAAGTCGAAGACTCTTCAGGAGGAGTAATTAGAGGCACCGCAACGTTTATAGTTGAGGAACGGGTTTTTGAAATTAGTGCCCCAATAGGTCTTATTGAAGCAGAGGCGAATGAAGTTATTGAGACTTCATGGGATTGGGATGGGCCTGCAGGGGAGACCGGAGATCTCATTGCCCAAAGTATCGCATTTGGCCAGATTGAAGGTATTTTTCCAATGCCGGATGTGAGTGGACAGGAAGACGTTTCTGAATTCATTTTCACAATAGATCATAATGAGACTATTAGTGATGTCGAACTAGGCCTTAGATTTGACCATACCTACTTAGCTGACCTTAATATTTACCTAATCCATCCAGATGGAACTGAGGTTCTTTTGGCGAGACGAGATGGAGGGTCACAAAATAACTATGGAAGCGGAAATCAGGACTGTACTGGAGAACTTGCATTATTCACCGATGGTGCTTCACAATCTATCTCCGACGGAACTCCTCCATATGTCGGTGAATCTAGACCCAGAGAACCATTCTCAGCATTTGCCGGCAAGCCTTCAGTTGGTAATTGGACTTTAAGAATTGTTGATGATTGGGACTGGGACCAAGGTACCTTCTACTGTGGGCATCTTGTGATTTCTGTAGAGAATCCCAACTTCATTCCTATCGAAATTAATCACTCTTTATCTTCTAAACAATCTGAGTGGCAGGTGCCAGAAATAATTCCGGAAGATAAAGCTGGTAGTTACCGCTTAGGATTTTCAAATACTTCTCTTGGCGAAGCATGGTCACCTGGTGTAGTAACGCTAATAGCCACTGAACAATACTTACCACCCACAAATTTGAATGTCTCTTCTGGTAATGCAGAGGTCGTAGTTAGTTGGGATGCGCCTGAATCAGGAAATGTCGAAAGCTATTTAGTAACGGGTCAGCCAGAAGGAACATGTTCTTCAACAAGCACCTCGTGTGTTGTAACTGGTTTAACGAATGGGCGGTCCTACACATTTACTGTGCAGGCCAACTATGTAGATGGAGAGCAGAGCATAGCAAGTGTCGTGAGCTCTGAGGTCACTCCCGCAACCGTTCCTTCTGCACCAACTGGAGTGGAAGCTACTGCAACATCAAACGAGGCTACGATTACTTGGTCACCTTCAGTCGACGACGGAGGTTTAGAAATCATAAGATACAAGGTAACGTCAGAGCCGGAAGGCTACACGTGCACCTCTGCAAATATGTCCTGCTCGATTACAGGTTTGAGTAATGGTACTAGTTATGTGTTTACTGTAGTCGCCTCCAATGCTGTCGGAGATAGTCAACAATCTTTAGAGTCAAATGCAGTTGTTCCTTTAGGTGTTCCGGACTCTCCTAACGACTTTGAAGGACTGTCGACATCTTTAACGGAAGTCCAGTTAACTTGGGATGCCCCACAAGACGGAGGGGCGCTTATTGAATTATATGAAATCCAATATCGTATAATTCAGCAGCCTGAAGAGGTCTGGTCCGAGTTATATGAAGTATCAGGCGATCAGACACTGACAAATATCACTGAACTAGAGGAAGGCACAGGCTACGAATTCAGGATTAGAGCCTATAACGCTATTGGATTTAGCAGCTGGGCTTTTCTCACAATGAGGACAGCAACATTACCCGCTGCACCTAATAATCTTTTAGCCATCCCTTCGGACAGTTCGGTAACACTATATTGGGATTACTCATCTCCAGATAACGAATCTTCAATCGACGAGTATCTTGTTGTCAGTTCCCCCTCAGGAGTAAGCTGTAGCACTTCTGAAAAGCATTGCACTATTCGTGGATTGGAGAATGGTACTGCCTATACATTCTCAGTTAGCGCGATAAATTCCATTGGACAGGGCCCGTCCTCTGAATCAACTAGTCCTGTAATCCCAAATCTTACATATGGGTCACAAATTGATCTTCTATCAATCGGTACTCCTGATGGGCCAAAGCCAGGTGATAACTTTGGCATGTCAATGGCGTCTGGAGACTTCAACGGGGACGGACTAATTGATTTAGCGACAGGTGCTGCTCACTCAAGTATTAGCGGAAAGCCTCAAGCAGGTTCGGTTTATATTCTCGACGGATCATTTAATTGGTCCATAACTTCCATAATCACTCAAGATTCTGCTGGGCTTTTAACAGATCCTGAAGAAGGTGACAGTTTCGGCTACTCCCTTGAAACTGGGGATTTCGATGGGGACGGTTTCGATGACCTAGCTATTGGTGCACCCTATGAAGACTTGGGAGGAAACAATCAAATTCTTGACGCAGGATTGGTAACGATCCTCTATGGCAGCCCGTCAGGGCTTTCAGAGCCAGAGACATTCCATCAATATAGCTCCGGGATCGGAACACGTTCAGAGTCAGGGGACCTTTTTGGTTATTCACTAGCTAGCGGTGACATAAATGGTGACTCTTATGATGATCTTGTTATAGGAGTTCCCGGTGAAGGTATTGCGCGTCAAGACGGAGCAGGAGCAGCGCATGTTATATATGGTTCGCCAACAGGTCTCAATAGTGAAACCAGTGACATTCTCCATCAGTACACTCGCGGCCTTCGTGGTAGGCCTGAGACAAATGATTCGTTTGGAGAAGCTATTGATGTTGGAAACATCAATGGAGACATCTTTGAAGATATAGTGATTGGAGTCCCGGGTGAAACTGTTGGGTGGGGTTCTCGAACCGCCTATGAAGCCGGAGGGCTCCATATCCTTTACGGCTCACAAACAGGTATAACTGGATATGAAAGTGATTGGCTATACCAAAATGCACCGAATTGGCCTGGAAGATCGGAAAATAACGATCGATTTGCATCGTCAATCTCTATTGGAGATATAGACGAAGACGGCCTAGGTGATCTTGCTGTGGGAGTTCCTGGTGAAAAGCTTGGTCCCTACAATTCTGCAGGGCAAGTCCAAATCATATATAACCCTGGAGGATTTGAAGGAAATTCGACGTTTATTCAAACTATCTTTCAAAATGCTAGTGGAGTAAAGAATAGAGTAGAAAGCGGAGATAGATTCGGTGAGAAAGTGATTCTTGCAAACTTAACCGAAGACTCAAGTCTCGACTTGATAGTGGGTATTCCTGGAGAATCGATATCGGGAAAACTTAATGCAGGAGCAGTGTCCATATTCCCTGGACTTAATGGTTCGATATCCACCGGAAATGATTTGATACTTTATCCTTACCAATCATCTATAGATGGCAATTCTCAAACTGATGCTACATTCGGGCAAGCAATCGAGGTGAGCAACCAGACTTTATTTGTAGGATCACCTGGAAAAGACGTTGATTCAAATCCAGGGGCTGGCGCAATCTATTACTTTTCATATTGAGAATAGAAATGACATCGCTAGATCGTTTATATTTCTGAAATAGTATCTTTCTGCTATTTTGTAAGAGCATGACTTTGCATTGGCGAAAGCGTCTTGAATATAGACTTTTGAAATGGCAGGCTCGATTTGAGAGCTCTGCCTTTGACAGATTTTTCCCATGGGTCTGTGTTGTGGCCCTGTGGACTATTTTCGCTCTCCTAGCGCTTGCAAGATCCCGCGAGCTAAGTCAAGATGCGGGTCTTGCAGCCATTATGCAATCCGTATGGTTGATTGGTGAAGGCTTCACACCAGATGCCTCTTTACTTGGCCAGAACTACCTTTCTCTGCAAGGAGGGTACTTAATTTACCCTATTGCAGGTCTCACAAAACTATTTCCAACAGCAATTACACTCATAATTATTCAAGCAGGCGCTTTAGCCCTCGCAGTAGTACCGCTCTGGCGAATGAGCAGGAATATAGCTCAACTGAGGACAGGAGCTAGTACCGCAATTCTTATTGTTTACAGCCTATATAGCGCTGTACACGCACTGAATATCGCAGGCTTTCATTTAGAGGCGTTAGCATTACCCCTTCTCTTGTCTGCGGTTTATTACGGCTTTTCTGAGAAATCCTGGAAATATTGGATATTTATTACGATTGCACTTCTATCAAGAGCGGACTTAGGCCTTGCAATATCAGGCCTAGGAATATTGTGGCTCCTCGAGGGTAAGAAAAAGCTCGGGTACCAGACTATAAGCTTCGGAATTTCATGGGCCACCATATTCATTCTTGGAATTCAACCGCTATACAATGCTGGCCACTACCCGCACGTAGATCTCTTCTCTGACTACGGGGGCGGGAATCCATTTTCAGTTGTATGGGGCATCATATTAAGCCCGATAGTTTTTCTATCCGAACTTCTTTCCGAAGCTAATTTCTTAGTGGGCGTCTCACTCCTTGCTCCGGTTTTGTTTCTACCTGTTGTAGCCCCAAGGTACCTAGTTCCAGCACTGCCACTTTTCGCTATCTACCTAACTGCTGATGTACAAAAAGGCGAACTAAATGAAGCAAGCCAAACTATTCC
>JAYYZG010000067.1:0-9691 GCA_036687775.1 Actinomycetota bacterium | reverse complement strand
TGCTTTCGCTGCGTATTTGTCTGCCATGAATCCAAGGTAAATAATGGGTGTGACAATTCTTTAAATTTTTAGTGCGTTGAGGAAAGGAATAGTAATGGATGTGTTTGAAGCTATGAGTTCTTGTCGGGCTATGCGTTACATCAAGCCGGACCCTATTCCGGAAGATCTCATCGAGCAGGTGATTAGAGCTGGGACATGGGCCCCGAGTCCGGGGAATTCGCAAGGAAGGGATTTCGTTGTTCTAACTGATCCTGCGAAACGAGAGCTTATAGGTACCGCCATTGAAAAGGTTATGGGAAGTCGTGTTGCATCAATGGACCGACCCGATAAAACTCATCGGCTGATGCTTGATGGAACCCAGCATCTGCTCTCAACGTTGAGAACCTGTCCAGTGCTTATCTTTGTTTGCGGTAAAGCTATTTACCCTTACGAGGCTCAGAGAGAGTCATTCATCTGGTCATCTATCTATCCCGCAGCCCAGAATCTTATCGTTGCTGCCCGAGCGTTAGGGCTCGGCACGGTTTTCACTACATTTCAAGGTGTTGCTGAAAACGTGATACGTGAAACCCTAGATATACCCGATGATGTATTCATTGGATGCATGATTCCCATGGGTTGGCCAGATAGAAATTTTGGCCCTGTGAAACGCGAACCCTACGAAAGAGTCGTTCACCATAACCAGTGGCAGGGTGAGTTAAGAGAAAACCATCTACGGAGCTAAAGACGCCCATTCTTCGGCAACATTTGCATCGCCAAAGATTTCTAATCCATCGGGGTTTCTACCCCAAAGGAAGAGGAGCAGGTTCATTGCGTTACCTCTAACAGCGACATCGCCTTTCGCATGTTCTCTACGAACTAGCAAACCATCCTCACTATTTTCTAAAAGCCACTCCCCTGCTCCATCTGTCCTATGAAGATGAATAGACCCACCTGGGTATTTGAAAACCTTTTTCGGATTTGCTGAAAATTGCAACGCTCCGTCAATGTATTCATCCACTCCGTTACAAGCTACTTCGCCATCAACGTTGATGTGGTCAGTTACTGCGGTCTCAGCATCCCACATATGAAGCAAGGTCTCATGAGTCATTCGACGCACAAACCATGCAACGTTCTGTTCTCTCCCCCAGGTCCAGACAGGTGTTTCAGGATCATTAACTTTCAAGATTTTCATCATTGACCCATAGTTCTCAAGCGCCCACTCACGCACGTCTTTTTCTGGGGGGTTTGGGAAAGGTGTCTCTGGCCGTTCCATACTCTCCCCTTCAATAACGCCAGTGACAGCCCCATACACCATCCCAATATGCGCTAGAAGGTCTTTTAATTGCCACCCGGGGCAAGAATCAACGACCTTGGCTTCATTCTCATCTGTTACTTCAAATAAACGGGTTGAGAAGATTTCCAAAGATGCAAGCAATGAGTCTGTGTTCATAACCACATTCTAGTCTGAAACCGCTGAATGAATTCCCTCTACTAGTCTTTCGACATCTTCGATGGTCGTTGAGTAGCTAGTCATCCAACGAACTTCATTCTCTTTTTCCCAATCATAGAAATAACTCCACTCCTGAAGAGTAGCTATAGCTTCTTTAGGCAATTTCGCAAAAACTGCATTCACTTCAGTTGGTTGAGTAATTTCTACACCACGAATGCCCGAAATGCCTTCAGCGAGAAGCTGCGCCATCTCATTTGCATGTGAGGCATGTTTCAACCAGAGGTCATCTTTAAACATTGCGGAAAACTGGGCTGCTATATATCGCATTTTTGAAGGCAGTTGCGCAGATTGTTTCTGAATAAATTCAGCTGCAGAGACAAGTTCTTCATTGAAAACAACAATCGCTTCACCGTAGGCCATCCCATTTTTCGTTCCACCGAAGCTAAGAATGTCTACTCCAAGGTCACAAGTAAATGCAGCTATAGGAATTTGTAGCGCTGCGGCCGCATTAGCGATTCTCGCTCCATCCATATGAACTCGTAATCCTGCTTGCTTCGCTATATCAATTACTTCTTTGAGTTCTTCTACCGTATACAGTGTTCCGTATTCAGTTGACTGCGTAATAGAAATAGCTCCGGGTTGGGCATGATGAACCACTCCGAGTATCTTGAGTTCTTTCGAAAGAGAGACTGGTTCAAGTTTTGCGTTTGTGCTTTCGATATCTATCAGTTTGGCACCAAGGAACCTTTCGGGCGCAGCGCATTCATCAACATTGATATGTGATGAAGTTGAACAGATTATGGCTTCCCATGAATTAATCATTGCTTGCAGGCCAACGATATTAGCGCCTGTGCCGCCCCAAGCAAGCAGAGTAGCTACCTCTCGTCCAAACAATGTCTTCATCTCATCGCGAAGCTTGCTAGTAACCGGATCATCACCATAGCCAATGGCCGGCCCTTCATTTACTTCAATAAGTGCTTGCATGACTTCAGGAACAATTCCGGAAGTATTATCACTTGCAAATGACGATAATGGCGGCTCTGGAAGCATGACATGACGATACCGGAACTTCTGCTCAAAGCCAGAAGTAATCGTAATTCTCTAATTAGGAATCTAATGTTTTTATCATCAAGAACTAGCTTTCAGATTTGATTTCTTTACCACTTTTTCACGTTCAACGATTTGCACGTATCCTAATCACATGCACACTGGCCGAAATGATGACAGGAAACGCGCCCGAACTCGAACTGGGATAAATACTCTCTCCGATGCCAGTGATAAAAGTACTGGCTTTAACGTCAACGTTGATTTTGAGGGTTTCAGCCAAATCAACGATGTCTTTTGCAGGTCACAATACGACCTAGAAGTCAAGACACCTGAAACACAAAGATTCTACGACATGTACAGAAGACCACTAGCTAATTGGCGGGGGGCTGAAGGGTACGGCCAACATGATTATGCGTTTCGTAATGCAACCTGGCATGTAGCTGATATTTTTGCAGAACTACGGGAAATCGATGACCGCCGTGATGGGTTCTTAGACCCTCTTTCACTTCTCAAAGATGGGCCGGAAAAACAGATTGAATTTGATTCCGCTGAAGAATCTTCACGCATCATTAAACAAGCTGCCCGAACTGTGGGTGCTGATCTTGTAGGCATAGCCCAATTTGATAAAAGATGGTCTTACACAGAATTATTCTCAATGAAGACGCTTGGACCGAAGCCAAACGAGATAGATGAAGATTTATCAAGTGTCATCGTGATAGGGCAGTCAATGGATAGTGAACTTTTAGATACAGCTCCATCAGCCTTATCAGGTGCGGCCACTGGTATGGGTTACTCTCAAGATGCCTTAGTATTACTTACCCTTTCACAGTTCATAAGAAACCTGGGTTATCGTGCTGTTCCTTCTATGAATGATTCCGCTCTCGCTATTCCTTATGCCGTACAAGCTGGTTTAGGGGAATACGGGAAACACGGACTTGTCATTACCCCTGAATTTGGTTCAAGTGTTCGTTTCGGAAAAATCTTTACTGACATACCTTTACTACCTGACAAACCCATCCGATTCGGCGTACAGGAAATGTGCCAAATCTGTAAAGCATGTTCAAAAGCATGCCCTAGCAAAGCCATCCCAGACATTGAACCATCACCAGTAACATTCAATCGTTCCAATGTTTCGGGAATCACGAAATGGACTATTGACGGTGAAGCATGTTTCTCGTACTGGGCGAAGATAAATACTGATTGTGCTGTTTGTATTCGTGTTTGCCCTTTCACACGGGACTATACAAAAATTAGAAACCGTGCATGGTTGAAACTCGCTGGTTCTCGTTTACGAAAAGTAGCCTTAAACATGGATCAAAAATCAGCAAGGGGCAAAAGAGTCAAAGCACGTTTCTGGTGGTCTAGGAAAAATTAGACATCTAAAAACCTGTATGCGGCTATCGCTGATCCTATTGACCCAACGAGACCACCGATCCCAATAAGCAGTAACCCTATCCCCCAGACATCGCCACTGGTAACAGCGAAACTTTGCAAAATATTCAGGACGCTATCGCTTGATAACCATTCTTCAAAGGCCCGATTCGCCCCATAGACAGAAGCTGTTCCTAAACTCGCTCCGACAAGACCCTGGAAAGTACCTTCCAGCATGAAGGGAATAAGGATGAACCAGTTTGTTGCCCCTACTAACTTCATGACTTCTATTTCTCTTCTGCGCGCGAACATAGCCATCCGAATTGTGTTCAGGATAAGCAAAAGACCTGTCCCTAGAAGAATGATTCCTGCTCCTAAGACAACCCATCTAATTACGTCAGTTGCTGTTTCTATTTTCGATATTTCATCAGTTGCTCGTACAACTTTCCTCACACCAGGCTTGGTCTCGAAACTAGCCGCAATAATTTCAATAGCTTCAGCGTTTAGTTGAGCAGGGATTACACGGTATGAGGGTGGGATCACGTCGACGGTGACGAGTTGTGTGATTTCAGGATTTTCGGGAAAGAAATCTTCATTAAATTCTCGAAGCGCTTCCTCTTGATCAACGTATCTGTAAGTTTCAATACCGGTAGAATTCTCTAGATCTGTCTCAATCAGGCCTCTTTGGTTTTCTGAAATATCAGGTTGGATCCAAATTATGAATTCAACACCGTCTTCCCATCTATCTGTTGCGTTTGAAACTCCTTTCTGGAGTAGTAAAGCAACTCCGAGCAAACTCAGTGAAACTGCGACCGTTAACACTGACGCAAGCGTCAGCGTAAGGTTGCGGCGGAGATTTCTAGCAGTCTCTTTAATTAAGTAGTCAAAGTTCATCACCATAGGATTAGCCTGTTATTCATAAACACCTCGGGCTTGATCTCTTACGATTTCACCGCTGTTCAACTCAATCACTCTTCTTCTCATTGTGTCAACAATTCCTCTGTCATGAGTCGCCATTACCACCGTGGTGCCTGTTTCGTTAATTCGTTCAAGGAGTCTCATTATCTCTACCGAGGTTTGAGGGTCAAGATTTCCGGTTGGTTCATCAGCTAAAAGAATCAAAGGCCGATTAACGAATGCTCGTGCTATAGAAACTCGTTGTTGTTCGCCACCAGATAGTTCGTGAGGGAACCGATTTGTTTTTTCTTGTAATCCAACTAGGTCAAGAATTGCTGGAACCTGATCTTCAATCACATACTTTGGACGACCTATTACTTCCAAGGCAAAGGCTACATTTTGCGAGACTGTTTTGTTTGGAAGAAGTTTAAAATCCTGGAAGATACTTCCTATCTGTCGTCTCATATGTGGAACTCTCCATCTGCTGAGAGAACCTATTTCCTTCCCTGCTATATGTATTTTTCCTGAATCCGGCTCTTCTTCTTTGTTGAGAAGTCGCAGGAAAGTTGATTTTCCTGAACCTGATTGCCCTACCAAAAAAACGAATTCGCCTTTTTGAATATCACAGGAGGCATCACGAAGTGCAAGTACTTCTCCTTTATAAACTTTTGTTACAGATTCTAGTTTGATCATTGGATTCTTAAGGGTTATCGCCTCTCACGACGTTACCATTACTGCCTTATTATTTTAGGCAGGGTTCATTATCATGTGTCAGTTGACTCTGATCTTGACCATCGCAAATACGCCTCTATAAAGGAATCTATCTGACCGTTGAGCACAGATTCGACTGCTCCTACTTCATGATTAGAACGGAGGTCTTTAACCATTTGATATGGCTGCATAACATATGAACGAATCTGACTTCCAAAACCGACATTTTTGTTTTCTCCGCTGATATTCGCTATTTCTGCCTCACGTTGTTTACGTTCTAGGTCAAGTAGTCGTGCAGAGAGCATTTGCATGCACCGATCTTTATTCTGATGCTGGCTACGTTCGTTTTGGCAGGAAACTACTACTCCGGTAGGAATGTGAGTGATCCTTACAGCTGAATCCGTGACGTTCACATGCTGCCCTCCAGCTCCGGAAGATCTGTAGGTATCTATGCGAAGTTCTGTTTCGTCAATAACTATTTCGTCAGAGACTTGCTCAAAGAATGGAACTACATGCATAGAGGCAAACGATGTATGGCGGTTTGCTTGCTTGTTAAATGGTGATATTCGAACAAGTCGATGAACGCCATGTTCTGACTGGAGCATCCCATAAGCTCGCCGTCCACTGACTATAAATTCTGCCGATGAGATCCCTGCTTCGGTTCCTTCCGACACGGCTGTTACTTCAAATGATAATCCCTTTTGGTCAGCCCATCGTTGGTACATGCGTAAAAGCATTTCTGCCCAGTCTTGCGCTTCAGTCCCACCTTCACCCGATTGTATGTAACACACAGCATCGCTCTCATCATGTTCTCCAGTGAAGAGCGAACGAAGTTCAAGTTCATCAAAAGCTTTATTTGTTTCAGTTAACAAAGCCAACGCTTCTTCAATGGTTGACTTGTCATTTTCCTCTTTGGATAATTCCAAAAGCGTTTCAGCGTCATCAATTTTTGTACTGAGTTCATTAAAAAGTTGCAGATCTTCAGTGATCTCAGATAGCTCTTGGCTTAATTTCTTCGCCTGTTCGGTGTTATCCCAGAAATCTGGCTTAGCAACAAGATCCTCCAATTCTGTTCGACGGTCTGCTATTTCTTCTATCCGAAGGTACTGCAATGCTTCATCTAATCTTTTGTGGAGTTGACTTGGATCAATGGTGGGTTCAGACATTAGAAAAATTCTAGCCCAGACTAGTGGCTTATAGATAGGTGCTAGGAAAGCTCATCTACCGTGGCACTGTTTAAATTTCTTTCCCGAGCCACACGGGCAAGGTTCATTTCTTCCTGTTTTCTCAAATTCACTCTTAATAATTGTTTGTTGTTTAACAGTTGAACTTTCCTCAATAGGTTTTGGGGCATCTTTAACTAGTGTTGCTGGGGATTTACTTTGTGTTACTGCTGCAATAGCTCCTGATGCTATTTCATCAGTACCCGAGTATTTTATGTCGCTTGCTTCTTGTGATTCAGATATGTCTTGTTTATTAGAATTATCTTCTGACAACTGAATATGCGTTATGTATTTGACGAAATCTTCATTTACTGATTCCATCATTGTTTCAAACATCTCAAATCCTTCTCTTTGCCATTCAGTCAGAGGGTCTTTCTGTCCCATCGCTCTCAGATGTATGCCTTCTTTTAAGTAATCCATTGAGTACAGGTGGTCTCTCCAGCGTTGGTCAAGGATTCGAAGCATGATTTGACCTTCAATTTGCCTCATGATCTCAGGAGTTATTTCTTCTTCCCGTTTTCCATAAAAATCCAATGCTTGCTCCATTGAATACTCATATAGTTCGTTGATGTCACTCATGCTGGTGAAGTTTGAAGCGTTCAATTCGTGTGGCCAAAGAGTTAAGAGTGCACTGTTAAAACCTTCAAGATCCCATTCTTCCGGGTGTTCGCTTGAACAATGCGTGTTTAACGCTTCGTCTATTGCGGCGGCGAAGCAATCAATGGTTTCATCCCTTAAATTCTCTCCGTTAAGGATCTCATTCCGTCGTGCGTAAATTACTTTTCTCTGCTCATTCATGACCTCGTCATATTTGAGAACGTTTTTCCGGATTTCTGCATTTCTCTGTTCAACAGTGTTCTGAGCCCGCTCAATTGCTTTTGTAACCATTTTGTCTCCAATGGGAGCATCATCTGGAAGTGCCTTCTTCATAACCCATTCCATAGCCCCTGTTGCAAACAGTCTCATCAATTCATCTTCTAGCGAAAGATAGAATCGGGACTCACCTGGGTCACCTTGACGCCCTGACCGTCCTCGTAGTTGGTTGTCTATTCTTCGACTGTCATGTCTTTCTGTTCCAAGAACATACAGGCCCCCAAGTTCCTTGACTCTTTCTCCTTCAGTCGTACAGATAGGCTCGTATTTCTTGAAGAGTTCATCGTACCTTTGCTGACCCGAAGCATCTCCGAGGCTCAATCCCTCAGCTAAGAGGTCTCTTTCTGCTAATCCTTCGGGGTTACCGCCAAGAATGATGTCTACACCTCGTCCGGCCATATTTGTTGCTACGGTTACAGAACCGATGCGTCCAGCTTGGGCAACGACATCAGCTTCGCTCGAATGAAGCTTGGCATTCAGGACTGAATGATTAATCCCTCTCTTGTTAAGAAGATCAGCAACTAGTTCGGATTTTTCTACCGAAATAGTCCCTACAAGAATTGGTTGACCTTTCTCATTCCTATCAATGATGTCTTCAACCAAGGCATCGTATTTCCCATTTTCGGAACGGTAAATAAAGTCAACTTGATCTTCTCGGACGATAGGAAGGTTCGTGGGTATTGGCACAACATGAAGTCCGTACGTGTTATAGAACTCGGCGGCTTCAGTTTCTGCTGTTCCTGTCATACCTGCCAATTTCTCGTAGAGTCGGAAATAATTCTGAAGGGTTATCGTCGCTAGGGTTTGGTTCTCTTCTTTGATTGTGACTCCTTCTTTAGCTTCAACTGCTTGATGGAGTCCATCGCTCCATCGTCGACCATCAAGAACTCGTCCAGTGAATTCGTCAACGATTTTTACCTCTCCATTCGCAATAATGTATTCCTTATCTTTGTGAAATAGTTCTTTCGCTTTTAAAGCAACTTGAAATTGATGCACCAAGTTCGCCGACACGCCTTCGTAGAGATTCTCTATGCCTAAAGCTTTTTCAACAGCATGCACTCCGGCTTCTGTTGGGGCAACTGTACGTTTTTCTTCATCAACTTCATAGTGTTGATCTCGCTGGAGACTATCTACGATAGAAGCGAATTGATAGTAGATTTTTGCAGCATCAGCGAGCTTGCCACTAATAATGAGAGGTGTTCGAGCCTCATCAATAAGAATGCTATCAATCTCATCAACTATGCAATATTGATGACCTCTTTGAACCTTCTTGTCTGCCGACATGGTCATATTGTCACGAAGGTAATCAAAGCCCAGTTCGTTATTAGTCCCATACGTAACATCCGCTTGATACTGAATTCGCTTATGTTCGGTATCGCGATTACCTGGCACAACAAGTCCGACTTCTAAGCCTAACCAACGATAAATTTGCCCCATCCATTCAGCATCTCGAGTCGCTAGATAGTCATTTACGGTAACAACGTGAACACCTTTACCTGCTAAAGAATTAAGGTATATCGGTAGCGTTGAAGTCAGAGTCTTTCCTTCACCAGTCCGCATTTCTGCAACCCAACCGAAATGGAGCGCTGCGCCACCTATGAGTTGCACATCGTAGTGCCTTTGCCCTATAACTCTCCAAGCAGCTTCTCGGACTACTGCGAATGCCTCTATCAGAAGGGCATTTATGCTTTCTCCTTCTTCAATTCTTTGTTTAAATTCTCCTGTCTTCGCTTGCAGTTCCTCATCGCTTAATTCGCGCATCTCAGGTTCTAATTCATTTATTTCAGGGACAAGATCTTCTAGAACTTTAAGTTTCTTTCCTTCGCCTGATCGGAGAATTTTTTTCATTGGGTTTTTACTCATGGCCCTCTGCTCCTATCGCCGGCAGGTGCTTTTGACTATAGACATAGGGAGGGTCATAATTCACATTCTAATAACGATAATTGTCAGGCTTGTAAGGCCCTTCAATAGATACGTCAATGTATTCTGCTTGTTCTTCGGTTAGTTCTGTAAGCCTGACCCCTAGCGAGTCAAGATGCAATCGTGCTACTTTCTCATCAAGAATTTTCGGAATTGTAATTACTTCAGGTTTGTAACTTTCTGCATTCTCGTAAAGGTCTATTTGTGCCATCACTTGATT
>JAYYZG010000066.1:0-12957 GCA_036687775.1 Actinomycetota bacterium | reverse complement strand
GGTGATTTTATGAAAGTGAAACAATACGATCCAGGTATCTCAGAGAGCTTTGGAAACACCAGCTTTCCTTCATTTCCAATAAACACGTTCCCTACGTATCTTGATGATGCTAAAACGTCTAAATCTAATTTCCAGTTACTGTTTCTATTTTTTTCTGTATGACTTATTACCTCTGGACCACTGGTTTTTTCACTGGGAATAGTTGTTGGGGCTGTATCGAAGCGTTTCCCTTTGAGCGGATTCTCTCTCTTTAATATAGATTGTGTGACTCGCTTGATACTTCCGAAAAAAAGTAGGGGGAACTTGAAAGGGAAAATGAAAATAGATTTTATAAACCTTCCTAAAAAAAAGAATACTCCTTTGACGCTTTTCCTTATTCCCATATGCGTAACCTACCTAATAAACAAGTGAGTTCTTACCGTTCTTCTCGTCTGTATGCTTGCCCTAGCGCTGCAGGTGCCGCAGATGGTTGATGTCTCGCCCTAATTGAGATCACTATGAGAACCCCGATTGTCAACAAGTAGGGGATCATGGAAAGCAGAATTGGGGAGATATCAACTCCGAATGTTTGTAGTCTTGTCTTAAGTGCCAGCAACCCTCCAAATAGGAGAGCTCCGATAGCAGCCCTCCCTGGACGCCATGCTCCGAAGATGACTAGAGCTACTGCAATCCATCCTCTACCTGCAGTAACCCCTTCTGTCCATTGAGGGGTAAGACTAAGGGTCAGATACGCTCCGGAAGCTCCCGCTAAAGCTCCTCCGGCCGCTACTGCTCCAAGACGGAGCCTCAGAACCGAATGTCCTGCTGTATCAACTGTTGACGCCGACTCCCCAGCTCCTCGAAGAGCTAAGCCAAAGCTAGTTCTTGAAAGGAAGAAAGATGTGCCGATCCCGGCAAGGATGGCAAAATAGATTAATGGGGATTGTGAAAGAAGAATTGGGCCAACCCACGGTATGTCAGAAAGTGGCCCCCAATCAACTGGTGCGAGAACAGCTCCAGGGGGTCTACCGACAGCATTTTTCCCTATAAAAGCAGATAATCCCAAACCAAGAATCGTAAGTGATAAGCCTGACACCACCTGTTCAGCTCCAAGGACAACAGTGAACAAGCCATGGATTAGAGCGAATAGCGCTCCAACGATCATTGCCACGATTAAAGCCAGCCATGGATTCTCTGTTTCAAGGGCCACCATGAATCCTGTTACGGCCCCTATGGCCATCATTCCTTCAACTCCAAGGTTCAAGATGCCGGCTTTTTCCGAAATTAATTCACCGAGAGCAGCGAGATACAGTAACGCTCCGAACGATACTGTAGCGCTTAACAAGCCAATCATTGAAGCTTCAGTCATTTGACATCCATTTTTTCTTTACTGACCCGTTTGATGCTGTAGCGGCTGAAAACCCCTGCTCCGATGGCGCCGAAAAGGATGAGCGCTTGAAGAATCGTTGACACAGAGGAAGATACTCCCATTGTTTGGATACTTAAACCACCGACCTGAACAGCTCCGAAAAGTAAGGCCACAGCCGCCACTCCAGAGGGTCGTAACAATGCGAGCGCAGCCACAATAATTCCAGCAAAGCCATATCCTGCAGAAATACCTTCAACTATTCGGTCCGAGTTGCCTGATAGTTCAATACCACCTGCGAGCCCAGCTATCCCTCCGCTCAATACAAGAACTGTCAAGATTTTCTTTTTGAGTGAAATACCGGCGTACAGTGCGGTTGCACCGGAGGAACCAGCTACTCGTAATTCATACCCCCACGCGGTTTTGCTTGCAACTAAACCAAATAAAGCTATGACTAAGAGAGCTATTATCGCTCCCCAGTGGGCCCTTTGGAACAATCCTGGGAGACGCGCTTCTTCCGGCAATATCGGAGCAAGGGGAAATCCTCGCGACTCAGGGTCTTTCCAAGGTCCATGGATAAGCCATTGAAGCAACCGTAGTGCAACTTCATTCAACATGAGTGTGGTGATGATTTCATTAACCCCGATTTGTGCTCGAGCTACAGCGGGTCCCAATCCCAGCAAAGCTCCGCCGGCAACGGCGGCTAAAAGCATAACTGTTATTAAGATTGGGCTCGGCCACCCTTCACCAATCCGAGCGACCCAAGCTGCCATTATCGCTCCGGCAAGAATCTGCCCTTCAGCACCGATATTCCAAAGCCCCATGCTTCCAGCGACAGCTACGGCGAGTCCTGCCAGTCCGAGTGGTACAGCACGGTTGAGGGTTATCGACCATGCCTTTGGGCTTCCAACCGAAGCTTCAACCATGCGTTCATACACTGCGAAAGGGTCATGTCCAGAAATGGCCAGTAATAGGATTCCGATCGTCATGGCGATCGTAAGCCCAATAAGGAAGGCAAGTGGTTGACCACCGCGGAGTATCTTCTCCCGCCGAACCAAAATAAGCCGGCCCATTAGGTTGCAACCTCTCCGGCCATAGCGGCTCCTATGTCATGACGTTTCGCAGTCTCAGGATCGAACTCACCAAGGATTTTCCCCTCATGCATGACCAACAATCGGTCAGAAAGAGTGAGTAATTCATCTAGATCCTCCGAGATGAGTAAAATAGCGACACCACGTGAACGTTCAGCTACTAATAGATCCTGTATGGCTTTTACCCCCTTCACATCCAAACCACGCGTTGGTTGAGCAGCAACCAAAACTTTAAGGTTGCCACTTAATTCCCGGCCGACTAGCAATCGTTGCAAATTCCCTCCAGATAGTCCGGCAATAGGCTCTGCTAATGGTCCGGTACGCACCCCGAAACGGTCTACGATATCTTCGCAATAGGTGATCATCTGCTCTTCAGCTAGTAGTGGACCCTGTCGAAGATTGCGATAGTTCCGAAGGATAGCATTCTCAATCACATTTAAACGAGGGGCTAGACCCACCCCCAGACGATCTTCTGGAACGTAACCGAGTCCCGCTTTGGATCGATCAACTGGTAGGGCATTCGTGAGGTTCTCTCCGTTGATGGTAACAGTTCCAGAAGTCATCGATCGGAGTCCAGCTATCGCCTGCGCCAATTCTCTTTGCCCATTTCCCGAAACTCCGGCAATCCCGACGATCTCTCCACTGTAAACATCCAGACTTAAATCTTGAACCGCTGGAAGAAAGCGATCATCAAGGATACGCAATCCGCTAATCGATAAGAGTGGCTCTCCACGCGTCTGAGGAACCGGTCGGTTTGTGGTAGCGGGTGATGACCCTACCATCAACCCTGCGAGCTCCACAGTTTCTGTATCTTTCACAAGTAGTGAAGCCGCTACAGTCTTTCCATCCCTCAGAACAGTGGCTTCATCGCAAAATTCCTTCACTTCGTGGAGTTTGTGACTAATAAATATTATTGAACGCCCCGTTTTGGCCATCTCCCGTAGAGTGGTCCCCAATTCGTCGGCTTCTTTGGGTGTAAGAACAGCAGTGGGTTCATCTAAAATCAGAATCTGAGCATTTCGATACAACGTTTTAAGGATTTCAACACGCTGCCGTTCACCCATGGAAAGTTGCCACACCGGCCTTGAAGGGTCAATGCTCAAACCGAATTCGTGGGCCAAATTTCCAACATCTGTTTCAATCGATGATCGCCGAAGGATTCGTTCGGCAGTACCCAATACCACGTTTTCCGCAACCGTAAACGAAGGAACGAGACGGAATTCTTGATGTACCATTCCTATTCCTGCACTGAGGGCATCAGCTGGAGACTGGAACCAGCATGGCTCCCCTTTAACCTGTATTTCTCCAGCATCGGGACGGTACATCCCAGCTAAGACATTCATCAGGGTTGATTTCCCTGCACCATTCTCACCTAGAACAGCGTGGATAGTTCCTTCAGTAACGCTGAGTGTTGCACCAGCATTCGCTATGACACCGGGAAAACGTTTCCAGATGTCAACAAGGCGAACAGCGAGCGGGGTAGAAGAATTCATTTACGAAAGCACTCTCGCACGAACGCGCTGACGGTACCAACGGGACTGCTCCCATTGGTACCATCAAACACGTTAGATTGTTATCAGCCTGTCGAACCGATGACGCCCTCAACGAAGGTCATCATCCCTAACATGTCACCATCGCCCATGGTTTCACCTGAGGCAACAAGTTCGCTACCGTCTTGAGCAGTGATTGGTCCAGTGAATACATGGAAATCACCATCAATGATTGATTCTTTGGTGTCGGCTACCAAATCTTTGATTTCATCGGAGACATCGTCAGCGATTGGAGCAAGGTCAACGACTCCATCAGCCATGGAACCCCACCAGGAGCCACCTGAGTAAGTGCCCGCAGCGGTCTGGTTGATAATTTCGATATACCGGTTACACCAATCCCATACAGGGGCAGTGAGGTATGCATTCGGGGCAAAAGCACTCATGTCGGAGTTGTATGAAACCCAACGAACACCTGCGGCTTCAGCTTTCTCGCCGGCAGCTGTTGAATCTTGATGCATTGCAATAACGTCAGCACCCGCATCAATTAGCGCCTGAGCAGAGTCACCCTCTACTACTGGATCAAACCACGTACTCGTCCACACTACTTCAACCGTGGCAGTAGGATTCACGCTTCGAACACCGAGTGTGAAAGCGTTAATACCTCTTATTACCTCTGGGATTGGGAACGCCGCCACATAGCCGATCTGTCCGGATGTAGTGGCAGAACCAGCAACAATACCTGAGAGATACCGTGGCTCGTACATGCGTCCAAAGGTATTTCCAAAGTTTGATCCGTTGTTCTTGTATCCAGAGACATGGTCAAACACAACATCTGGATTTTCTGATGCTAGTGCTTCCATAGCATCCATATATCCGAAGGATGTTCCGATTATTGCTCCATACCCTTGGTCAATGAAATCTCTTGCGTAGTTGGCAAAATCAGCTGTTCCTTCAGGTACTGATTCAACATAAGATGTCGTTGCCCCAGTTTCTTCTTCAGCACAGCTACGCCCCTGATCATGCGCCCATGTCCAGCCAGCATCACCGGGCGGACCTACATAAATAAACGCAGCCTTTACATCGTTACTATCATCATCATCTCCGCATCCAGTTAAGAATCCGGTGAAGATGCCGAGCACCGCCAAGAAGGCGATAATCAACTTCCATTTCTTAAACATTTTCCCTCCACAGTGAAAATACAACATTTCCGAGTTTTCTCGGTGTAGATGGAACGCTAGTCGCCATTACGGACCTGTGCTTGCAGGATGCAAACAAAATAACTGGGTTTACCCCCTTCTAGAGCCCACTCCTACTAACAGTATTTACCATCGCACACTGCGCAATAGGAATTCAGTCTAGAGATTCTTTGAATCCTGTTCTTCATCAGGATCTCCTAACAAAAACATTATCGAAACTTTAATGCGTATATTTTGATCCATGGTCACACCCTAAAGTAACCACAGTGGTATCGGGTCCCCTTTCAGATGCTATTGCAAGTGCAGCGGAGACATTCAATCCTGTTGAAGGACCACAAAAAATCCCCTCTTCAGTCGCAAGTCGTTGACAGATTTGAAATGCATCATTCTCATCGACTGTACGTATTTCACTACAGGCACCTATATTGAGAAATGGAGGTGTAAATCCTAATCCAATTCCCTCAATTCTATGAGGGCCTCCTTCGCCGGTCGTCAGAAAAGGTGATTGCAGGGGCTCAAGAGCAACTAGGTCTGTCTGATGTTCTGCTTGTTTTAATCCTTTAGCTGTGCCGGTAAAGGCTGCGCTAGTTCCTACTCCGGCGCAGAAAACATCTACAAACGTATCAATCTGATCCGCTATTTCTTTCCCCATTGGAACGTAAGCTTCTACGACATCAGGGGAGCCGAATTGATCAACGTAATGCGTTTCTGGTTCTTCCGCTATTTCGTATGCTTTGTCGCGCATAGTGGCAATAAGTTCTGGTGTGATTTTTCCTTCTTCGCTAGGGATAAGAATAACTTCAGCGCCATAAGCACGGATTGCGTCAAGTTTTGACTGTGCAAAAGCATCTGAAGATACGGCAATGAATTTGATCCCAATTCTGGCTGCTACATGCGCCAAAGCGGTTCCGGTACTCCCCCCAGTGTATTCAACCATGCAACCCCCTGATTTAATATCGCCGCGTGCTAACGCGTTCTTAACCACCGCGTATGCCATACGGTCCTTATAACTTCCTGTCGGGTTACCACTTTCAAGCTTCAGCCATACTTTCCCAGATGAAGAAGGGACAATGTTCTGCAACTGTATGAGTGGGGTTCCACCGATTGCCTGTTCAAGATATGAATCGGTGAAAAATTCCACTATTGCTACTTCCGTGATGCAATCCAGGAAGGTTGCATTTCTGGTAAATCGGTTGGCAATTTCCCTTCTCCTGGAAATCGTTTTCTATTTTCTTGACAAAGCCCATCCCTTACCAATTCTTCCATTGGCATAAAAAAGAGGAATTTGAGAAGTCGTTCTTTGAAACACCATGAACCATTAGCTTTCTCATATCTATCGTAATAGCGGAGTCCCGTGTAATAGGTTTGGTCTTCTTGCGATAGTTCCGCGTGTGCAAGCACTATACCTTCAGCTTCATTTTCATTGTGAAACGTTATTTTGTGGCTATGGGGGTAATGATATGTGGGTCCCATATCTCCCAAGCGCCCACTGTAGAAATCAACGATTTCTTGCCGACCGTTCATTACCGCTGACCCATCTGCGTGTCCGAAGACGCCATCTTCGGTAAATAGGCTTTCAATGGTTTCTACGTCACGGTCATCAACTGCCATGCTGTAATCCGCTACTAGCGTTCGGATTTCTTCACGTGCTTCAAGGCGTTCAATTCTTTCCTCTAAACTCATACTTACCTCCAATGACTTACGTGCCTATTTTTACGTTGATCTCAAATAACGGTCAATTTCGTTACTGAATTAATCGTTTCTATGTAGTGTCGCTAGAATCAATTCCTTACATAGAAGAATTTAGCGCTCGTGGCTCAATTGGATAGAGCATCTGACTTCGGATCAGACGGTTGGGGGTTCGAGTCCCTCCGAGCGCGCGAAATTTCTACACGAGTTAAAAATGGAATGATTACCAACAAATGACAAAAAAACGATGGATCTCACTAGTCATTTGCTTGTTAGTTATCTGTTCTTGTGGGTCAAGCGATAATTCTGTAGTTGTGCTAGGTGAGCCTGTTGAGAAAACCGTTCCATCTCCGACAGTTGAACCTACCTCGGCTCCGGTTGAAAAAGTAGAAAGTGAAGAAAACGATGTTTCTGCGCAGGAAGAGGAAAATTCGTCGTCTGCTCCCGTAGAGCTTGAACCGACACCAATAATTTTGCCCGGAGGCAAAAACGTGATCGTCGGGGTACAGGGTGTTCTCGGCTGGAGTGAAAACGGTGCGTGGATTGGAATCGGTGACGGTCCTGTCCCAGCGGAAGCAGGCGACTTGTATCAAGTTATTCGTATCGGAAGTAACGCAGTATCTGGAGTTTCAGGAGCTGCCCCTCAACCAAACTGTACGCAAAATTCAACAATCAGTAGGAACGTTGCCATTGACGACCCTTTATTCACATCATTCGCTTCGCTTTCTATGCCTTACACGGAACCGGTAACCACCCCGATTGCTATCTCAACTGATTGGGATTTAACCCCGCACAACATCGCATCACTTGGCTTAGATTCCATTGCGTACAAAGATATTGCTCGGGAACTACTTTCGGAATTTGATATTGACGATCCTGATCCTGAATTAACGGTTCTCGTTGAGACTGACCTTGATGGTGATGGGAATGATGAGATCTTTTTCGGCGTAGAAAGAATAGCTGATTCACTTATGTTCGGCACCGCTGGTGACTACTCATTGCTGTATATGCGCAAAGTCATTGACGGACGTTTTACTAATATGCTTATTTACGGGGATATTGAGAATGCTGAATATGGGAATGGGATGCTCAATAGTATTCGTTTATCAGCGGTCGCTGATTTAAATGGAAATGGGCGCATGGAAGTAGTCGTTGGGCTTATGTATTACGAGGGAAGTTCAACATTCGTTATTGAGTTCAATGATGACAAAGAAAATTTCACACAAGTTCTCTATGTTGGATGCAACAATTAGGAATTATTTTTTAGAATCTAATCTCTAGTCTTCCGTATAGTCCCGCAGCATCTTCCCTAGTTCAAGTTGGTGTTGTTCTTCAATAGCAATCTTTGAACGAGCAAACTCTTCTAAGAAAACTGAGCTATCTTGAACGGTCGTTAGAAGGTTCCTGTATAGCTGAACGGTTGCTTTTTCATGACTGAAACTTTCCCCGAGCACATCGCGTATTGAATGCTGATTGGTTTCTTCTATTGCTGCGATATTTGTTGAAGGGTGTCCACCGAATCCAGTTAGGATTTCACCCACTTCTTGAGCATGTAGTAGCGATTCCGTTGCTTGTGCTTTTAGAAAGTCGACTAATGGAATACGGTTTGGTCCAGTCACCATAAGGGAATAATGGGTGTATCGAACCACACCTGAAAGTTCTGCTTCCAGAATGTCGTTCAGGTTTTCTATTACTTGGTCTGTATCGAGGTTTGCTTCCATGAATTCTCAAATCTTTATGTTTTTCGTTGTTGTACTAATTCTACCAGTTCGATTGTCTGTTAGGTCGGGAAATATCAGGGGTAGTTCTGGATCTGAAGAGTTCTTCGCGGATAGGTTGGTGTCGGAGGTATGACGTGATTGAACAGGTTATGGAGAGATGGTTTGAGGTGATGCGTGGAGAGCGAGAAATGGATGATTTATTACATGATGATTGTATTTTCTGGTCACCGGTTCTTTTCCATCCACAGGTTGGTCGTGAATTAACAAAAATGTATCTTTCTGCAGCTAGTCTGGTTTTCCCAGGCGACAAAGACAAAGCTCAAGAACAGGGCTCTGGGGGTTTCCGATACACCAAACGTGTTATGGATGGGAATCATGCTGTGCTTGAATTTGAGACAACTATTGATGACATTTCAGTTAATGGAGTGGACATTGTTACTTGTGATGATGAGGGTAAGATCACAGAATTTAAGGTAATGCTTCGTCCGCAGAAAGCTGTGGAGAAGGCGAGAGAACAAATGATGGATGTTCTAGCAGAAATGAACACCGAAGGTTAGGGTAGGCACCAATCAGTTTCAGAGCATCCGAAGAATTGCCACCTGAGTTGTTTTTCTGCTGAACCAGGGGGGTTCCCTGATGATTCAGTAAAGATAACTTGGTATAAATTCGTCTTAAAGATATACCGGTCGTTTTGTTCGTCGTACAGCATTTCGTTGCCGATTTTTTCTTCAAAAGACCAGCGTTCGGGCATGATGAGTGGGCCTCCGGAGACGCTGGTTGTTGTGACGAGTGGAGCTAATTCTATGTTATTAGGATCCCAGTCAACGAGAAGACTTTCTGGAAGTTTTACAAGACCAGGGAACATTTTGTCCCAGCCACGGATTGCATAGAAAGAATTATCAATCCCCCAGCGCTTAAAGCATTGACGGAAAGGAGAGTAGCAATTCCCAAATTCTGTATATAAGGCTCCCCAGTGAACGGTTACTAATGGTTCGCCTGTCCCACCATCGCTACTCCAATTATTCTCATCATTGAAATCAATGAGTTCGTCGGGGTCTCCAAGACCATCTTGTAGAAGATTCATAGCGGTTTCTGCATCTTGAAATTCTGTGACGCCGCACAGGTCAGCTCCAATAATAATTTCACAGCCTGAGGGGATACTTGGAACACCAGTGATTGGTAAACCAGATTCTTCTAACGCCGCTAGGTGCGCTGTTCGTGTTCCTTCTCCATACCATCCGTCAGCTTCGGTCCCTAGAAGTTCTTGTAGTTGCCTTGTATCTTCACTCTGGACCATCCATTTATAGTCGCGAGTCAAAATTCCCGAAGGTGAATTATCTACAACCTCTTCAACGACCTCTTCTACAATTTCTTCTTCTATGACGTCATCTTCAGAGACAGTATCCGTGTTTGAATTACTATCGTTTTTTAAGAAACCAAAATAGGCAACGAGAATCAGTGTCGGAAGACCAACGACAAGAAGCATGTTCCGAATTCGACGATTACGCCGACGAGGGCCAAATAATTGGCTCATAATGGTCTCCGCTTAGCCATATAGAAAAGGGTAAAGGGAAAATTGGATTTACACAAAATATAAGGATTGTGGGTTAAGCAAGTCGTGATAGGTGTTGTGGTCGCATGTTTTAAAGGAGATCGTGTCTTCGTGTTGCTACTTTTTGTTCTATTGGCGTGTTTTGTTATATCTTTGACATATGATCAACGAAAAAAACTGGATAAATGTAACTTCTCTTGGTGATCTCATGGATATGAGAGCAGACGAGCATGGTGATAAGGATGCAATGGTTTTCCCTAATGCCCGTTATACATATAGGGATATCGCTGATTATGCGCAGAATATTTCAAAGACGCTTTTAGCACTCGGAGTGGAACCAGGTGACCGTGTCGGTTATTTCCTTCAAGAATGTGTCGATACGGTTGGCATTATTATTGGGGCAGCAAAAATTGGCGCGATCACTGCGCCAATTAACTCTCGTTTCAAAACGACAGAACTTCAACAGGTAATAGTTCATGCAGGAATGAAAGTTATTTTCACATCATCTCCCGAGGTCGGAACTGATTTCAACGCACTTATTAATGAAACATTCCCCCAAATAGCCTCTTCTAAAGAAAAAATGCTTAATTTTGACGCTGCCCCTGAATTGCAGGCAGTTATTACGCTTGATGAAATATCTCGACCAGGGACATATAACCTGCTAGACCTAAATGAGCTTGCTAGTTCTGTAGACGATAGTGCTGTCGCTAAACGTCAAATAGGGGTACGGGTCCGCGAAACAGCAATCATCATGTACACATCTGGTACAACAGCTATGCCTAAAGGGGCGATGCTTAGCCACGAATCATTTAATCGTTACGCCGCTTCAATACAGCAACGCATGTTGTTGAGCGAAAAAGACAAAATCTGGGCTGCTCTTCCCATGTTCCATATTGGTGGAGTGGCATTTGTTCTCGCTTCTATCTTTGTAGGTAGCACTTTTATACATACGGGTAATTACAATCCGGACGTGGCACTGGAACAAATTCGCGATGAGAGGCCCAGTGTCGTACTACCAGCATTTGAAACAATATGGATTCCTATCGTGGATCACCCACGCCGAGAAGAGGACGATTTTGATTCAATACGTCTTGTTATGGTCGTAGGTGTCCCTGAACGTTTACGACAATTTCAAAAAGAGACGCCACATGCTCCGATTGTTAGTTGTTTTGGACAAACAGAGGTGTGCGCTTTTCTTTCTCTCGCTGAATTGGATGATGAACCAGAGTTACGGTTCACAAAAGGTGGATTTCCAATGCCGGGGATGGAAGCCGAGGTTCATGATCCTGAAACCGGTGAACTTCTCCCTAATGGGAATGTGGGCGAATTATGGTATCGGGGTCCGAACATGTTTGATGGGTATTTTCGAGATCCAGAACTAACCAGTGAGGTTTTTGATGACAGAGGGTTCTTCAGAACTGGTGACATATGTGAAATTGATGTAGATGGTAGGGTGACTTTTGTTTCACGGTTGAAAGATATGTTAAAAGTTGGAGGTGAGAACGTTTCTGCTGCGGAAGTGGAAGGGTATTTGATAACACACCCTGCTATTGCTCTCGCTCAGGTTGTTGCCGCACCTGATGAACGTTATGTAGAAGTGCCAACTGCATATATCCAATTAAAACCTGATATGGAAGCGACAGAAAATGAAATCATTGATTTCTGTAAGGGGAAAATAGCTACGTATCGAATTCCACGTTATGTCAGATTTATAACCGATTGGCCTATGTCAGGAACCAAAATAAAAAAGGTAGTTCTCAGGGAAATGATCGCCGAAGAATTAGCGAGTAAGGGAATCACCTCTGCTGAGAAGATAACTTCCTCATAACGTAAGGTTTGCTTTCTCTGCTTGTTGGTAGCTAATTTACCATTCGTAAACAAGATCTGATTTGTCGCGTTTTCCTTGAACGAAGGAATCCATCGGTAGGGGAAACGATCCAGCGTCTAATGGGTTAGAGATAGACCAATCATGGACGATGACACGATCAGATATTTTCCACTCATTATTACGTTTCTCAAATTTATCTATGTAACGACCGGAGAAAAAATCAAGCCATTCTTTCCCTGATGCATCAGTTCTTCGTAGATAGGCGAGACTATAGGCTTCTGATCGGGCATGATTTGGGTTTTCTGGATTGATTTCAATGCAAACATTCGCAATTGCATGGGTCGTATGATGGGATCTTTCTCGGAGGGATCCTACGATAAATGCTGCAAAATCTTGCCCTTTCCCTTTCCAGTGTCCATGGTCATCAGTACTATCTTCGTGGTAGCAGGAACGGATAAGATCTTCATCTAATCGGTCGACCCCTCTTCCATATCGCATAAGGACGTCTCTAATCTCTTCCTTGTCTGCGAGAAAGGTCAACTTTTCCTCTGGTGTGGATTCCAACTGAACTCCTTTAGAACTCGGTACGAGTTTAAAGAAAGCAGTGAAATGCATCAAAACTTGGACTTAAAAATTATTTTTGCGATGCAATCAGTAGTTCCACTACTATTTTCTTAATTCTCGTGCTGTGTTAGGGGAGGTTATGGGAAGAATTATTTCAACAGATACGCATATTGTTGAGCCTCCAGATATTTATGAAAATGGGATGCCTAAACATCTTGTTCCAAAGGCTCCAAATATGCGTCAGGTAAAGAATGAGGAAGGGAAAATTAGCGATGCTTGGTTTCTCGGTGATCAACAGGTGGTCACCATTGGTGCTGTGACACAGGCTGGGAGGCGCTTTGAGGATCCATCTCAATTAGATTTCGTTGAGGTTTGGGAAGATGTCCGCGAAGGTGCTTATAAACCAGATGCTATGCTTGAAGAACTCGCTATTGATGGAGTTTGGGGAGCAGTTGTTCAACCAAGCCAAGGACTTTTTTGG
>JAYYZG010000065.1:0-26139 GCA_036687775.1 Actinomycetota bacterium | reverse complement strand
CTCAACCACACACCCAACCCCTCAACCCCACCATCGTAACTTCTAGCGCTACAACCACTCCTACCAACCTTCCACCCAAGGGTGGCAGGAGTCACTATTCCAGGTTTGGCCTTATTCCTACTGATTTTGGCACCGTATATTGATAAAAACCCTTCCAAAAAACCCGAAGACCGTAAGTTCGCTATTTCGTTAATGACAATTCACCTCATGTTTTGGGCAGTCCTTGTCATGATCGGTTCATTTTTCCGCGGGCCCGGATTCAACTTCATATTCCCTTGGGCAGACGGGCTTTTCTTCGAATTATGATCCTTTCCCAAATTACCGTTAGTTACTCAACCAGTGGAACTGGTGGAGAGAGCAGGAGCTATTTATGGTAGTTCTAGCATTTGCCATCCCTGCTGTAGTAATACTTGGGTCGCTGTTGCTTTTCGCTGCTTCTCGTAATAACGAAACAAGAAAAGTTGAAGGTCAACTTACTAAAGAAACACGTCAACGAGATCTAGATGCCCAAGCATCTGACGAACCAGCGCAAGTAACTGGACGAGATATTGAGAGAGCAGCTGTCATTGAAAGACTTGGAGGCGGAGAGATTGAAGTGCCTGAAACAGCTGCACCAGTTCCATGGACTGCTCCAGATGAAGAAGCTGTAGGGGTGGCAAGGAGACAGTTTCTTAATAGAAGCATCGTGGGTTTGATGGGACTATCAATAAGTAGTTTCGGAGCAGCTTGCATCGCATTTCTCTATGGAGGAGGAGGCGGTGGTGGCTTTGGTTCAAAAATCAAAGTTGGTAATGTCACTGATGTAGAAGCCAGAATCGATGCTGCGAATGGTTTTCTCTATGTTCCTGAAGGACGGATGTGGGTCACGAAATACCCTGCCGGTTCAATCAAGAAAGCAGAAGCAGCGTACTCTTCTCCGGAACTCGCAGGAATGCAATCAGGTCTTGTTGCTCTTTATCAGAAATGCCCCCATCTAGGCTGTCGAGTACCTGAATGTCTAACGTCACAATGGTTCGAATGTCCATGTCATGGATCTCAATACAATCGTGTAGGAGAGAAAAGAGGTGGACCAGCTCCAAGAGGAATGGATCGCTTCGCAATGGAAGTAAACGATGGAGTTTTCACAGTAGACACTGGGACCATAATTCAAGGACCTCCAATTGGAACAAATACAACCGGACAAGAAGCAGAAGGACCTAACTGCATTGGGCAGTCAGATCATTAAAGAGAAAAACAAATAAGAGACAACCAGCAAATGACACTTTACGCAGCATCCACACAAAGAACGATAGGGCTGGTTCTAGCTATAATCGTTGCTGCCGGTTTTGCACTTTACGTCCTTATCAACATCCGCGCAGGGCGAAAGGAAATAGGCGCCGAAGTAGAACTCGCTCCAAACAGGAAAAAGTATTTTGATGATGAGATACTTGAAACAAGAAGGCTTGATATTGCACTGACCGCTGGAGTAGCAGTTCTCATAATAATTGCACTTTGCCTGCCACTTTATTGGTTGGGAGAACCAGGAAGACAAGAGGGCTTCGATAATTTAACCTACAACCAATTTGCAAGTAGAGGCGGAGAAGCATATGAAGAACTCTGCGCTCAATGCCATGGTGCAGCTGGAGTAGGTGGCCAAGCTGCTTACACAGTCCTTGACGAACAAGGAAGGTATATTGCGGGTGTGAACTGGACAGCACCAGCTCTAAACACAATTCTTTACCGTTTTACGGAAACTGAAGTAACCCATATTCTCAATTACGGTCGTCCCCAATCACCAATGCCTGCCTGGGGTGGCCCGGGTGGCGGACCATTAACAACCCAGCAGCTTGAAACGATCGTTGAGTACTTGAGCGTGATCCAACTGACTCCAGAACAAATGGCAACTGAAGTTCGAGATGGGTTACATGAAAGTGTCCTAGCGGATGTCCGTGAAGATATGGAAGACGCATCTGAAGAAGAAATGCAAGAGGCCTATAACAATTTAATCGATGGTTTAGGAGACGCTCTCCAAGAACAACAGGAAATTAAAGCTAATCCTGATTCAGAGATCGAAGACATAGAAGAAATAGATAATGAAGTGTTAGCGCTGCTAGATAACTATTTATCAATTCTGGCAGAAACTAATGCTGCTAAATACGGAGAATATCTCTTCAATAATCCAGCTGGTGCTGGAGCGTACGCATGTGCTAGATGCCATACTGCTGGGTCTTCATGGAATGCAAATGAAGTACTGGCCATGAGTCCCAGTCTCCAGGGCTTGATAAATGCTGAAGTTCCTGGCGGGGGAGGATTTGGTCCTTCCCTTATCGGAGTTACATCACAATTCACATCGGCGACTGATCAGTCAGCGTTTATCTCTGTCGGTTGTGAACCAAACTTACAGTATGGCCTTAATGGTGTTTGCGAACCTTCAGGTCAAATGCCCGGATTTGGACCAAATGCCACTGAGTTGGAAGGCAGCATGCTTTCCTTAGAGCAGATTGCGGCAATTGTTGAGTATGAAAGAGGACTTGAATGATAGATAAAGTTCAATTTCTTCATCTCGTAGCAGGAATCGGATGGGATCCGGAGATCAGAGGAGCATTAACCGTTTTGGTAGGTTCCCTCGTCCTTTTTGGTTCAGTCTGGCTCATCCTAAACACAAATCTAGGAAGTAGGCTAGGAACATTAATAGCGTTAACGGGTTTCTTCGGATGGATGCTAGTAATGGGAATTGTCTGGTGGATATATGGGATTGGTCTAACAGGAGATAGCCCAACGTGGGAACCTAAAGAAATTATCTACGGAGATTTAAGTGAATCTGAAAGTGATGTACGAAAACTAGGCTCGGGAGAAATAGAAGTAACTGCAGCTAGTGAAATAGTTGGCATCTATTGCCCCGGATTAGTTGATGCAACAGTTAACGTCCAACGAGCACGTTTTGTAGAGAAAAATGTTGATCTTAAACTCAGCTACGATGCCCCACAACCATATTGCACGGAATCAATTGGTGAGAAACTCGCAGTTGATCAAGAAACTCTGGCTGATACGACTAGACAAGATAACGATCAACTCATCGCTGATGCAGAACTAAGTGGAATAGAAGATTCAAGGATTCTCTTAGAAGACGAATTAACGGCGAGAATAGAAAAAGCAATTGACGATCAAAAAAGAAAATACAGCCAGTTGACGCTAAGCGATCTAGCTGCATTGAGTACAGGCATTATGGATGATGCACGTGCAGATGGTTTGTTAGCTTTTAACCAGTGGAATTTATTATCAACAAGTAGCGCCGGAGAAGCTATAGCATCTGCAGATGCTTTTCTAGTTAGTGATGCAGCAAGTCCTTTTGTAAGCGGTTCCAGTGATGATTTTTTCGTGTTAAATACTTTCCAAAAAGGTGGCAAACCTAAACGAAGTAGTGATGGTGTTGTCGATAGGGTTTGGAATGAGATCCGAAATACCGTTATATTCTGGCACCCTACAAACAGGGTTGTCGTAACTGTGGTTCCAACGTTGGATAAAGAACAAATCGCTGGTCAAGCACCTCCCTTTCCAGAAATTGACCCAAATGCACAAACAGTCTCAGTAGTAATGGAGAGAAATCTTGGAAGTTTACGGTTACCGGCTGCTGTCACGACACTTGGTTCGGCTCTTGCTTTCTTTGGGTTGTGTTACATGCTGAAAAACCGTGAACTTGAACTTCGGAGACGGACAGAAGACTGGGAATCAACAACGGCCACCTAGGCCAAGAGAGAGGAGGGAACCTTGTGTTAGGCCAATACTTACCGATCCTCGCGATGCTTATCCTTGGTATCATCTTTGCCGGCATCAGCCTGACCGCCTCTCGTTTGTTGGCTCCGAGAAGACCGACGAACGCAAAAAAAGACCCTTATGAATGTGGTATAACTTCATCACAGGATCCTCCTGAACGTTTCCCAGTACGCTTTTTTCTTGTCGGCATGATCTTCATCGTTTTTGATGTTGAAATCATTTTCATGTATCCATGGGCCACAATCTTCCGAGAGATCGGACTATTTGGGCTTGTGGCCATGCTTATCTTCTCTTTTGCTGTGTTTGAATCTTTTCTCTACATCATCGGTAATGGAGCTCTTGAATGGGGTCCAGTCAAAACATTGAAGAGGAAACGCATAGTTGACCCAGCTAGAACCACTAATTCAACTATTCGTCGCGTCGGACTAGAAGGAAGAATCCTTGAAGAAGAGGAAGCTGCCTAATGCCGAACCTCCCGATACTTGGCGATACAAGCAACATAAGTGAAGACGGATTAGCTGGATTAGATCATAATTTTCTAACTGGTAAAATTGAAGATTTGGTGAAGTGGTCTAGGACGAGGAGCATGTGGCCAGCAACTTTTGGTTTAGCTTGCTGCGCTCTTGAAATGATGGCTACTGGTGCAGCGCATTATGATCTAGCACGCTGGGGGATGGAAGTATTTCGAGCTTCACCACGACAGGCAGATCTTATGATTGTTGCAGGCCGAGTGTCTCAAAAAATGGCACCAGTATTAAGGCAGGTTTACGACCAGATGATGGAACCTAAATGGGTTATATCTATGGGTGTTTGTGCGAGTTCTGGCGGCATGTTTAACAACTATGCCCTAGTACAAGGAGTAGACCAGATAGTCCCTGTAGATGTGTATGCACCAGGCTGCCCCCCAGGTCCAGAAACTTTAATGCATGCCATCCTTCAACTCCACGAAAAAGTTGAAAATGGTGAAATAACCCGCCGCAGAAAAGAAATGGACGGTGGAGCTGGAATCATGGTCGAACAACGAGACGGTCAGACAGCAACAAAAGTAATTATCGGTAAGTGAGAGTAACCATTATGTCTGATGAGGAAGCTGTAGAAGAGGGAGAAGAAAATAGCGAAAATATAATTCCTTCTACTATTTCACGCGGCCAAAATGTTCTTCACCCAAATCGAGAGAACCTGCTCGAAGTTATTGGAAATCTTCGCGAAGAAGGATTCGCAGTATGTATTGATGTAACGGCAGTTGATTATCTTGAAAATCCAAAAAGAGATCTTCCCATAACCATTAAACCAGAACGATTTGAAGTTGTGATTAATCTCCTTTCCCATACGAAACGGGAACGAATCAGACTTCGGGTGCAAATCCCCGAAGATGAACCGACACTACCAACACTCTTTGATATGTATCCCGGGTCGGAAGCTCTAGAACGAGAAGTACATGACTTGTTTGGGATTAACTTTGAAGGCCACCCAGATATGACACGAATTCTTATGCCAGAAGACTGGGAAGGATACCCACTTCGAAAAGATTATGACGTAGGGGAAATCCCCGTTCAATTCAAACAGGCTCCAGGTTCCTGATGAGTGAAGAAACAGAAATAAGTAACCTGCAAGCCACAGAAGATGAAACTGCGGAAAGAGTTTTCCGACGCGGAGAAGACTCTGCAATTCTTCGCCTTTCAGAAAGTCAAGTTCAAACATATAGTCCAGATGATGACCGCCGTATGGTCATCAATATGGGGCCACAGCACCCATCAACCCATGGCGTCCTCCGACTCTCTCTTGAAATGGAAGGTGAAACGGTTCTAAGAAGCAAACCAATTATTGGCTACCTCCATACAGGTATGGAAAAAACAGGCGAACAATTGAGCTTTTTGCAAGGACCAACAAATGTTACGCGGATGGACTACTCATCACCGCTATTTAGTGAATTAGCGTTCTCACTCGCTACTGAGAAACTTTTAGATATTGAAATTCCTGAAAGAGCGACCTGGATCAGGATGTTAATGTGCGAATTAAACCGGATGAGCTCCCATTTGTTATTTCAAGCAACAAATGGGATGGATATCGGCGCGGTTGGAGCAATGATCTATGGATGGAGAGAAAGAGAAGAAGTCCTAAGGCTATTTGAAAAAATTACCGGATTAAGAATGAACCATAACTATATTCGGCCAGGCGGTGTCGCAGCAGATTTGCCGGATGGTTGGAGAGATGACATTCTTCGAGTTCTCGATAATTTACCAGATCGGTTAAACGATTTTGACAGTTTATTTACTGGACAGCCAATCTGGCATGAACGCCTTCAAGGTGTGGGTGTCATTAATGCATCAGAATGCCTTGCGCTAGGGGTAACGGGACCGCTTCTCCGTTCGACAGGATATGCATGGGATCTCCGGAAAGACATTCCGTATCTTCGCTATGAAGAAGTGGAATTTGATGTACTTGTCGGTTCTTATGGCGACTGTTTTGACCGATTCGCTATTCGCTTAAACGAAATAAGAGAATCTATTCGTATAGTCCGACAAATTCTGGAAAAAATGCCAGAAGGGGATTACAGAATTCAAGACAAGAAGATAACCCCCCCGCCCCGTGTTCGTATAGATGAGTCCATGGAAGCACTTATCCACCATTTCAAAATCTTTACAGAAGGTTTTAAAGTTCCTGCAGGGGAAGTGTATACAGCAGTTGAATCACCACGAGGAGAGTTAGGCTGCTACATAGTTTCCGATGGTGGACCCAAACCATACAGAATGCATATTCGTGGTCCATCATTCACTAATCTTCAGGTATTGCCTCATATGCTTCAGGATTGCCTTGTCGCTGATGCTGTAGCGGTTATTTCTACTGTCGACCCAATCATGGGAGAAGTAGACAGATGAGTAGATTAAATGAAGAGAGCCTCCGGATAGCAAATGAAATCATTGATCGATACCCAATTAAAAAATCAGCGTTAATACCCTTACTTCACTTAGCTCAAGAACAAGAGGGGTGGGTTTCAGATGGAGCAATGAATCACATAGCAGAAATCATTGAGATTACCCCAGCAGAAGTTCTAGGCACATGCAGTTTCTATGAAATGTTTAAACGAAGCCCAGTGGGCGAATATCAACTCAATATCTGTCATGGAATCTCATGTCATCTTCTCGGAGCTGAAAATCTTTTGCATCACGCTGAAGAAACTTTAGGAATCAAAGAAGGAGAAACAACAGAAGATGGGAAATTCTCGCTGGAAGGAGTTGAGTGCATAGCAGCATGCACCGAAGCCCCATGTCTTCAAGTGAACTATAGGTATCAAAATAAAGTTACGGCATCTTATTTCAATCAGTTAGTACAAGAAATTCGCGATGAGAATCGTTCAGAGATTCCAAAACATGGCTCATTAGCAAAAGTAAGACAAAGTATTCCTAACGAACGACTCGCTGGGATAGAACCAGTTGAACATGCTCAACAACCCGAATGGTTAAATCGGAACGGGGAAAATTCATGACATTTCCACTTATCACTACCAGTCGTTGGGAAATAGAATATGCGCATATTATTGACCGATATGTTGAAACAGAAGGATACAAAGCACTTACTAAAGCTTTGACAATGACTCCTGCAGAAGTTCACGAGGAAGTCAAAAAAGCTTCCCTTCTAGGAAGAGGAGGGGCGGGTTTCCCCGCTGGAGTCAAATGGGGTTTCCTGCCAGAAAATGTTTGGCCTCGTTACCTTGTAGTAAACGGAGATGAATCAGAACCTGGGACATACAAAGACCGTATTCTTCTTGAACGAGACCCTCACCAACTCATAGAAGGCTGCCTTATCACTTGTTATGCCTTGGGACTATCCCAATGTTTTCTATATGTCCGCGGTGAAATGGCTCATGGGCAGGAGAGAATAGCGAATGCACTTAATGAAGCCTATAGGGCTGGGTATATAGGGAAAAATATTCTTGGAACAGAATTTTCTGTAGATATTATTCTGCACTGGGGTGCAGGCGCTTACATCGTAGGGGAAGAAACAGCCTTAATAGAAAGTCTGGAAGGTAACCGGGGTATGCCTAGGCTCAAACCACCATTTTTCCCTGCTTCAATAGGGCTGTATGGGAAGCCGACCATTGTTAACAATGTAGAAACTCTTTCTAACGTTCCGTGGATTGTTTTGCATGGTGGAGAAGAATTCTCAAAAATAGGTTCAGAACAGTCAACTGGAACTCGAATATTTGCAGTCTCAGGCCATGTCAATAACCCAGGAGTTTTTGAAGTTGAATTCGGGACGACTACATTTCGTGACTTGATTATGGGAGATAACTATGGTCAAGGAATTCGTAATGGAAACAAGATAAAAGCCTTCATTCCCGGCGGTGCTTCAGCTCCATGGTTTTTTGAAGAACATTTAGATGTCCCATTAGAGAAATCAACTGTTGATCAAGCCGGTTCCATGCTTGGGTCAGGAGCAATAGTTGTGATGGATGAGACAACAGACATTGTTCGGGCATGCCATAATGTCGTCAGATTCTTTTCAAGAGAATCATGTGGGAAGTGTGCTCCATGCCGAGAAGGGACAAACTGGCTAGAAAAAATACTGCAAAGAATCATTGATGGAAATGGAAGGGATGATGACTTGGAACTCCTGCTTGATGTCTGTGACAACATCAGTCCTGGAATTACTTGGCCACCTAAACAAACAACGATTTGCCCACTTGGGCCATCAGCAGTTTCACCTATCTCATCAGCAATCAAAAGATATAGAAATGAATTTGAAGCATATATATCCCAGTCTTCTACAGGAACACCCGTCGGGATACAGGGCGGAATATTATGAGCGAAACCATGGAAAGCAAGGATCTCATTAATTTCACTCTCAACGGAGAAGAAATCAGCGCTTCAAACGGTGAAAATTTAATTGATGCTTGCGAAAAAGCAGGTGTTGAAATACCGCGTTTCTGCTATCACAAACGAATGAATTCCGTAGGAATGTGCAGAATGTGTATTGTAGAAGTTGATACCGGAAGAGGACCCGCGCTTCAGCCTAGTTGCATGCTTACTGTAAGTGAGGGGATGGCTGTCAATACAGAGTCTGAAACCACAAAAAAAGCTCAAGATGGAGTGTTGGAGTTCTTACTCCTAAATCACCCTCTTGATTGCCCAGTCTGTGATAAAGGCGGAGAATGCCCTTTGCAAGACCAGACCATTGCATTTGGTCCGGGCGAAACCCGATTCATTGAGGAGAAACGACACTTTGAAAAGCCGATACCAATTAATGAAAACGTTTACCTAGATAGAGAACGCTGCATTCTCTGTGACCGGTGCACAAGGTTCGCAGATGAAGTCGTAGGTGACCCATTAATCCATTTCATAGATCGAGGAAATGCCACACAGGTTAATACATTTCCTGACGATCCGTTCGCATCGTATTTCAGCGGGAATGTTGTTCAAATCTGTCCAGTAGGAGCGTTAACCGCTAAACCCTATCGTTTTAAAGCTCGACCATGGGACCTAGAAGAAATCGAATCCACTTACCCCAATCCACTTGGAGACAGAATCACTATTCAATCATCTAGAGATCAAGTTCTTCGATTCCAAGGACTCGATAACGATTCAGTTAATTGGGGATGGTTGACAGATAAAGATAGATTTTCCTTTCAAGCATTCCAGAGTGAATACCGAGTCCAAGAACCCCTAGTGAGGGGTGGAGGGTTAAATAAGCCCGATAAGAATGGTCGCGGGCTCGTCGCATCTTCATGGTCAAATGTCCTCAGTATGACTACTGAAGCTATTCGCCAAACCGAACCCAATCGGGTTGCAGTAATTGGCGGATCTCGTCTAACAAATGAATCACAATATGCTTGGACGAAATTAGCTAAGGGGATTATTGGTACTGACCATGTTGACGCAAGCCTTGGGGATGAACTCCCAACTGATGCTCTACTAGGACTGCCTAAATCAACTATTAATGACGTTTGTGCTGTTGGAAACACTGTCATTCTAGTAGCGCCGGATCTAAAGGAAGAATATGGAACGCTTTACATACGATTACGTCACGCTGCAATAGAAAACTCTGTCAAACTGATTGAACTCTCACCAACAGAAACTGGACTTAGTAATGTTGCAACGATTTCACTCCATCCCAGACCTGGTGAAATAGCTAAAGTAGTTGAATCAATTCTCACTGGCGAAGGACCAGTTGAAATAGGGGGCGTGCCAAAAGAGCAAATTCTGCAAGCTCATGCATTAGTCAAAGATAGAGAACTCAAAGTCGTTTACGGAAAACAATCAATAGCAGAATCCGACCAATCACTCATTGAAGCTCTCTCGGTACTAAATCAAAACGCTAATTCAAAGTTCTTGCCCTTAGTACGCAGAGGAAATGCGATGGGTGCAGTTCACATGGGTATGACTCCCGGGCTGCTACCCGGACAAACAACCCTTACAGAAGGTTCAAAAAGTTTCTCAAATTCATGGCCAAACCTCCCCAACGAAAAAGGAATGGGCACAGAGGAAATTCTTCAAAGCGCTGCTAATGGAATGATTGACGTGCTATTTCTCCTAGGCGCTGACCCTTTATCGGATTTCTACGACCGAGAGCTCGCTGAAAAAGCGTTAAATACGGTTAGTTCAGTTATTTCTATTGATCTTTTCGTGAATGCCTCTGCATATTATGCTGACATCTTTTTCCCAGCTTCTGCGTTTATTGAGGTCAATGGTAGCCACACCAACATAGAGGGAAGGGTTACTCCAATTCGTCAGAAAGTTACATCACCTGGAACCGCCCGGCCAGATTGGATGATTGCCGCTGAGATCGCAAATAGACTCGGTCACGATTTAGGTATTGAAAAGCCAGAAGATGCATGGGGTGAATTAAACCAAAATTTGACTGGCCAAACTCAAGTCAACTTGCACTCAATCTGTAATTCACCCAGTGGTCAAATTCTCGAATCAACAGGTGAAATCACACTAGAAGAAATTGAAGAAGTATCAGATACACGCCCATTTGACTCCTATTCGCTTAGATTAGTTCTCGCAAAACGAATGTATGACCTGGGCACAGTAACGCAAATGTCCCCTTCTCTAAACCAATTTGCGGGAACGAGCCAACTCCTAGTCAACCCCGTGGATTTCAAAGCAATGGGGTTAAAAAATGGTGAACCTGTGCTTGTCACAGCAGGTGACAAAGACCTCACTGTTCTTGTAGTTCCAAATAATAAGATCCCCCGATCAGTTGCACTTGGATATCTAAACCAAAGAGGCGAAGATTTTCGAACGCTGCTGGTCAAAGGAGCGGACAGTATAGATATTCGAATCGACCCGACAGCAAAGGTAGATTGAGATGTTCGCTGGACTCGACCCGCTCTTCCTAGGTGACGCAGGCACTATAGAGATTTTGCTTATCGTAATTCTAAAAGTAGTAATCGCTTTCGCCTTACTACTCATATCTGTAATGCTTTACATCTGGTGGATGAGAAAATTTATTGGCGCTATGCAAAATCGCATCGGCCCAAGTAGAGCTGGTCCATTTGGCATACTGCAGACACTCGCAGATGGAATAAAACTTTTTTTCAAAGAAGATCTAATTCCAAATCAGTCTGACAAATTAGTCTTTAAGATAGCACCTTTTTTCTCTATCGTTCCCGCCCTTCTGGTATTCACAGTTGTGCCAGTCGCCGGAGACTTTAGTAACAGTGGCGATGGGACAGTGACGTGGTTCGGGAATAAGACTTTCGTGCAATTAGCTGACCCACACATAGGGATTCTTTTTGTTCTCGCCATGTCATCAATCGCAGTCTATGGAATTATGTTGGCCGGATGGTCATCAGGTTCAAAGTACCCATTATTAGGTTCTGTGAGAGCATCAGCTCAAATGGTCTCATACGAAGCAGCTTTAGGGCTTGCCTTAGTAGCTGTTCTTATGAAAACGGGAACTTTATCAACACATGATATTGCTCTTAGCCAAAATGGTGGGGTAACTAATTGGGGTCTCGTAATCACTGGCTTTATCCCCTTCATTGTTTTCTTTATCGCAACCACAGCAGAACTGAATTCACCACCATTTGACCTTGTGGAAGCTGAACAAGAACTTGTAGGCGGATTCCATACCGAATATAGCTCAATACGGTTTGCTCTTTTCTTCATGGCAGAGTTCATGAATGTTATAACCATGTCGGCAGTCATGGTTACTTTATTCTTCGGCGGGCCTGGTGGCTACTACCCTTCATTTGGCCCAGCGTGGCTTTGGGGGCTTTTTTGGTTCGTTGGAAAAGTCTTCATCTTCGCTTCAATTTTTGTATGGATGCGCGGAACGCTACCTCGGCCAAGATATGACCAGCTCATGGATTTCGGCTGGAAAATTCTTATTCCATTAGCTTTGGGTTGGGTGCTACTTTTAGCGACACTTGACGTTTTTGAAGACCGTGGCAATGACGGAGGATTCTCACAAATTCTAGTTCTGGTTATTAGCGTAACTACCCTGACACTCCTAGCTGGTTTGCTTATGAAATCAATAAAAATAGGAAAACAGCGACGAGAACTAGAGGGAGAAGAGGTATTCGGATGAAGTATCAATCCCTCTTCGAACTTGTGAAATCTCACCAAGGGTTACTCCAATGAGCATGCTCAACTTCTTTAAAGGTTTCGCGGTAACGTTCGGGAAATTAAACCACGCAACAAAATCTGGGAAAGTAGTTACTACAAGTTATCCCAAGGAAAAAAGAGATAAACCTCCAAGGCTTCATGGAAGGCATGTACTAAACCGTTATGACGATGGAATGGAAAAATGCATAGGTTGCGAACTCTGCGCAAGTGTATGTCCAGCCAATTGTATTTACGTCCGAGGAGCAGATAATGACCCCACACAACCAACCTCGCCTGGCGAACGCTTTGGCTTTATCTATGAAATAAACTACCTCCGCTGCATTCATTGCGACCTCTGTGTTGAAGCATGTCCAACCCAAGCAATCACTGAAACCAAACTATTTGAATTCTCATTTACTGACCGAAAACAAGCTATCTACACTAAAGAAGAATTAGTTGTTGATGATACTGGGAAACCTCAACACCTTCCATGGGAAGACTGGCGACCAGGCGAAGACGAACACACATCAGCTTGGATGAGAGCGACGTCACCATCTGGCGCAGCGAGCTACGAAGGGAAAGTCCAATGGACCGCTGAACTTGGATATGGAACCCGCGCTCCTGAAAAAGGCCAAAGCAAACATAGCGAAGAAGGAAATCAGTGATGGAAGCCGTAACCTTTTTTATCGCTGCTCTAATTGCTGTCGCTGGCGCATGTGGAGTCGTTTTCCTAAAAAACCCAGTACATGCCGCACTTTCACTAGTTGCAACTTTATTTGGAGTCGCAATTCATTTCATAAACTTAGAAGCCTACTTTCTCGCAGCTGTCCAAGTCATCGTATATGCCGGAGCTATCGTCATTCTCTTTCTATTTGTCATAATGCTCCTAGGCGTCGATAGAGCCGAAGATATACAATCAGATCCAATAATTGGTCAACGACAGTTAGCGTTACTAGCAACGGCTGGGTTACTCATACTAGGGATTTTTATCGCTCTTGCATTCTCAGGAGAAGTTACAGGGGTTCCACCAATTGAAGCTCAGCAATCTACTTTCGACGGCGGATTAGCCATTGATAGCGGGTCAATAAGTAAAGGAGTTCCTCCGGAACAGAACATTAAAGAAATAGGAAGAGCCCTATTCTCCACCAGATACGTATTTGCTCTAGAAATTACAGCCCTCCTACTTACGATAGGAGTTGTAGGGGCAGTAGTGCTTACCAGAAGATCCAAATCAGAGCTAGAGCCGATACCCGTTGTTGAACCACCGGCGTTGATGCGAAATTCAGAAGGGGAAATCGAACTAGCTCTCAATGAAGATGAGCAGAGCCCAATTGAAGAGACCATAGACCCCCCAGTAGAAGATCTACCCAATGAAGAAGTGGAGGTCAATGGAGAATGACTTTCGCTATGGCAATAGGAACTGAATATTATTTAGCTCTTTCCGCATTACTCTTTACGATTGGTGCTGGAGGCTTACTGGTTCGTAGAAACCCACTCATCATGTTTATGTGCATAGAGTTAATGCTCAATGCGGCAAATCTGGCATTCGTTAGCTTCGGAAAAGAAATGAATGACCTCGGAGGGCAACTATCTGTCCTATTTGTTCTAGTTGTCGCAGCAGCCGAAGTCGTAATTGGATTAGCAATCGTCGTAGCAGTAATGCGTAGAAGGCCAAAAGCATCAATTGATGAAGTATCGGTCCTAAGAGGGTAGTGATGAATAACCTTGTCTGGCTAATACCCACCTTTCCTCTTCTCGGTTTCACTTTGCTTCTTCTTTTCGGTAGACGATTAGGGGAACCAAATGCCGGATGGCTAGCCACTACTATGGTCACCGGATCATTCCTTTCAACACTTTGTGTGTTTCTCGGAATGGCAGGTAAAACTAGCGAAGAACGAGTATACGAAATAACGCTCTTCGAATGGATTCCTTCAGGAGAGCTAAGCGTCGGATTAGGATTTTTAGCAGATCCATTATCCATAACGATGGCACTCTTTATAACAGGGGTAAGTGCTCTCATTCACATGTATGCAATCGGATACATGCATGGTGATCCAAACTTCTCAAAATTCTTTATCTACCTCAACTTATTCGTGTTCTCGATGCTAATGCTCGTCCTTGGAGACAATCTATTAATAACCTTCCTCGGCTGGGAAGGAGTAGGGGCATGCTCATATTTCCTGATTTCCTTCTGGCATGAAGACCCAGCAAATGCTTCCGCTGGGAAAAAAGCTTTCGTCACTAACCGTGTAGGTGACTGGGGCTTTATGGTTGCAATGTTCCTGCTTTTCTTCAATATCGGATCCCTGAAATACAGTGACATCTTCTCATCAGTAATTCAATTAGACGCTCTAACCCAAACGACAGCAACAGCTGTCGTGGTCATGCTATTCATAGGAGCTGCAGGAAAATCAGCACAATTCCCGCTTTATCTATGGCTCCCTGATGCCATGGCGGGGCCAACCCCAGTCTCGGCTCTCATCCATGCTGCAACGATGGTCACATCAGGGGTTTATTTATTGACCAGAATGAATCCCGTTCTAGCTGAAGCAGCCGGCTGGTCATCTGACCTAATTTGGATAATAGGTCTGTTTACGGCTCTATTTGCCGCAGCTGCAGCAGTTGCACAAAATGATATAAAGAAAGTCCTTGCGTACTCAACAGTTAGCCAACTGGGATTCATGTTTGTTGCCGTAGGTTCAGGTCTTTATGTGGCAGCGATTTTTCATATGATCACGCACGCCTTCTTCAAAGCACTACTTTTCCTTGGCGCTGGATCAGTTATACACGGAATGCATGAAGAGCAAGATATGAGAAAATATGGTGCATTGAAAAAAGCTATGCCCATTACTGCAGGCACTTTCATCATCGGTTGGTTAGCGATTGCAGGCATTCCACCTTTTTCAGGATTCTGGTCAAAGGATGAAGTTCTCCTTGCAGCATGGAATGAGAATAAGATCGCTTGGGTGTTGCTCCTAATAGCAGCAATCATGACAGCGTTCTATATGAGCAGACTTGTCTTCATGACTTTCTTTGGCGACAAACGTTGGGCTGAAGATGAAAAAGAAAATCATGAAGAAGATGAGATAACCCCTCCGCCTGAAAACGAGAAAAAAAACATCCTTAATCCACACGAGTCACCAGCACTAATGTGGTTCCCACTAGTGGCATTAGCGGGACTCGCAGCAACAGCAGGAATACTAAATCTACCATTCAGCCACAACACCAAGTATCTAGAAAAGTGGTTAGAACCTGTCCTTTTCGGAAATGAAGTACACGTACTCGCTTCAACTTCAACAAAATGGCTCTTAGCTGTAATTGCCATCATCGGAGCAACAATTGGAGTCCTAAGCGCAAGCTATGTTTACTTAAAGAAACGTATTAACCCCGCCCAAATAGAACTTCCCATCCTTCAAGATGCTTGGAAATTTGATCGTTCCGTGAGCAACTTTATGGGTGGGCCTGGAAGGAAGATATTTGAAGTGGTTACCTGGTTTGACGAAACTGTCATAGATGGGGCAGTAAATGGGGCAGGTAAATTAACTCAAAACCTAGGAACACGTTTAAGAGCTACACAAACTGGCCTTATCAGGACGTACGCATTGGGAATGGTTATTGGCGCTATAGCGATCCTTGCCTATTTCGTTTCAAGAATGGGATTCTAATGGGCCTCTTAACTATCTTCGCAACAGCATTACCAGAAACATCATTCCCAGTTATACCTGTACTAGTTCTCCTGCCAGCATTTGGAGCAATTGCTGTCGCCCTAACACCCAACGCGCGTATAGGGCTACACAAACTGATGGCAACCGTCTTTACAGGAATAACCGGAGCGATCTCAGTATGGGTCCTAACTGCATTTGAAAGCAATGGAGATTATCAATTTCTCTCTGAACAGACTTGGATAGAAAGCTTAGGAATTCAGTGGCACGCAGGCATCGATGGAATCTCACTATTCCTGGTAGTACTCACCGGATTATTATTTCCATTTGTGGTTATTGCCATAAACCCTCACCATGACCACAAGGCTTACTACATCTGGATCCAATTACTGCAGACAGGATGCATGGGAGTCTTCGTTTCTCTTGACCTATTCATGTTCTTTGTTTTCTTTGAAATTGTCCTCGTTCCCATGTATTTCCTTATAGGGAAATGGGGTCACGGGAATGCCAGATATGCCGCGACGAAATTCTTCCTCTATACGATGCTCGGTTCAGCGTTAATGCTGGTAAGTATTATCTCTTTAGTTGTACTCCACTCCAGAGATTCTGGAACAGATCTAACCTTCAATTTAATAGAAATAGCTTCTAACCCTGCTATTTCCACAACCTCAGCGCGCATAATATTTCTAGGATTCGCATTAGCTTTCGCTGTAAAAGTTCCATTATTTCCCGTTCACACATGGCTACCCGACGCGCATACTGAAGCTCCTACTGCAGGATCAGTCATCCTTGCCGGAGTAATGCTCAAATTAGGGACATATGGATTTATCAGATTCGGCTTATACCTATTTCCAGAAGCCTCACATTTCTTTGCCCCATTATTCATAACACTTGGAGTAATAGGAATAATTTACGGAGCGATAGTCGCAACAATGCAAAAAGACCTCAAACGACTAGTTGCATACTCCTCAATAGCCCACCTTGGATTTATTGTATTAGGAACTTTCGCTCTCAATACTCAAGGTATCCAAGGCGCCACAGTTCAAATGATTAATCATGGTTTATCAACGGGAGCACTCTTCATGCTTGTCGGTCTCATCTACGAGCGGCGACACACTCGTCAAATTTCTGAACTCGGAGGAATCCAAAAATCAGCACCAGTCTTAGCAGGAACATTCACACTGGTAATGCTTTCTTCAATCGGACTTCCTGGTCTGAATGGGTTTGTCGGTGAATTCCTAATTCTTCTCGGAGCTTTCACAGCTCACCGATGGTGGGCCCTCTTTGCCGCAACTGGAGTTATCCTCGCAGCTCTCTACCTGCTATGGGCTTACCAAAGAGTTTTTCACGGCCCAGCAAATAAAGACAATGGAGAAGAGAAACCAACACCAGACTTAACGAACTGGGAGCGGCTTACCCTATTCCCTTTAATCGCAGGAATAATCTTTTTGGGGGTCTATCCCAAACCCATGCTTGATCGAATTGAACCAGCTGTAGACAAGCTTGTGACCCACATAGAAGAAACAATTGACGATGGTTCATTCACTGAACCTGTGCCAACAGTAAAGATGCGCCAATCATTTGCCGAGCTTCTTGAAGAAACTCATGAATCCCACTCGGACTCCGATAGTCATGGTGGTCACGAAGAAGAAAACGGGCATGATCATGAATCAGAAAATCATGAGGATAAATCTCATTCGGGAAGGCATGAATGACACAGAATATAGCTCTCATAGCTAGTGAAACTCTTCAAACTCCCTCAGTTGCCTGGGTGGGGCTTCTGCCGTTAATTATTCTTGCAGCTGCAGCAGTCTTTCTTCTTACAATCTGCTCGCTTATACCAAGCAGAATAACAAACCAACAACTTACTATCTACACATGCGCAGCAGCTATCGGTAGTCTGATCGCATCTATTCCTCTTTGGTTAAGAATCCACGACGAATCCAAAGGTCCATTCTCAACTCTTTCAGGTGCCTTTGGTATAGATGGTTTCTCTATTTTCTTGACGATGATTCTTGCAGTCAGCGTCATACTTGTTTCATGTTTAGCGGGAGTATTTCTAAAATCTGAAGATATTGAAGGACCTGAGTCATACGTGCTTCTTCTGTTATCAGCCACTGGTGGAATGATCATAGCTGGAGCAAATGATTTCATAGTTCTCTTCCTAGGAATAGAAGTTCTATCTATTTCCGCATATGTCCTCGCAGCAATGAACCTGAAGCGAATCCAATCGCAGGAAGCCGGATTAAAGTACTTCGTACTTGGTGCCTTTGCCTCAGGGTTTCTCCTGTATGGCATAGCGCTGCTGTATGGGGCAACAGGGTCAACCCAACTCACAGCCATACGAGATTTCCTTACAAACAACGACCTAACCAATGACACTTTGCTCTTAGCAGCACTAGGACTAATCATCATCGGTTTTGCATTCAAAGTTGCAGCTGTGCCCTTCCACTTCTGGTCTCCAGATGTATATCAAGGAGCACCGACACCATTTGTAGCCTTCATGGCATCAGCTATCAAAGCGTCAGGATTTGCTGCCATGCTGAGAATACTTTACGTCACACTCGGTGAATATAAAGCTGACTGGCAGCCTGCTATCTATGGAATAGCTGTAGCCACGTTAATCGTAGGATCTTTACTCGCAATCATTCAAACAGACCTCAAAAGAATGCTGGCATATTCCTCAATCAGCCATGCTGGTTATCTTCTCGTCGGAACACAAGCTGCTTCGGACCAAGGCGTAGCTGCAGTCCTTTTCTACCTAGCTACCTACACATTTATGGTTATAGGAAGTTTCGCAGTCATCTCATTGAATTCAGGCCCAGATGGAACCCGAACAGACTTAGATTCACTGACTGGTCTCGCAAAACGAAAACCAATGCTTGCAATAGCTTTCACAGTTTTCCTTCTTGGGCAGGCTGGGATTCCTTTAACATCTGGTTTTTTTGCAAAATTCTATGTGATTGAAGCAGTTATAGAAGAAAGATCATTCGGGTTGGCCATTGTGGCAATGCTTGCGGCCGTTATCGGAGCTTTTTTGTATCTACGAATTTTAACTAAAGTATGGCTAACAAAAACGGAAACTGAAGATGAAAATGCAATAACCATTCCAAGGCAGGTATCTTTTGTTCTCTTAATCGCCACAATAGTGACATTATTTTTTGGAATATGGCCGGAACCTCTTGTCGAAATGGCACAGAGAGCAGTACCCATATTATTGGCGGGTTAACCTCATGTACCAAAAAAACTTTCCCCAAATGAACTCAATTAACGCAATCACAGGGATTCGCATTAATCAAATCGTGCCCTATCAACTAACAAAAAATACTAAACATGATTTAACCACCTTTAGAAGGCTACTCTGGAGTATCTTGGTCCTTTACACCTTGGTCCAATCGCCTTCTACTTACTACTATTTAACGAAGTGTCCGACTTTCTACGCAGCTATTTAACGGTCGCCGTTTTCGGTGTTCTGGCATGCGCCCTCGTGGGCGCGTTCGTAGGCCTGAGCGCGCTCATACGACCATCGCGAAAACAGGATCAAAAATACTTAACTTACGAATCAGGGGTAGACCCAGTAGGAACCGGATGGGCTCAAAGTAATATCCGGTACTACATTTTCGCCCTATTATTCGTCATGTTCGATGTTGAGGCAGTATTCATTTTCCCGTGGGCAACTCGTCTTGAGCAGTATGGACTATTCGGTTTAGTTGAAATGGCAATCTTTATCTTCATACTCCTTTTGGGGCTCCTATACGCTTGGAGAAAAGGGGTACTGAAATGGTTCTGATCATCGCTATCCAGCAAAGGAGGAAAAGATGGGCTTAGTTGAATCTGGGAAGATGCCTAAACCGCTCACCAAACTCCTCAATATGAGTCGTAGATATTCCATGTGGGTGTACCAATGGGGTCTAGCGTGCTGTGCCATAGAAATGGGGGCAGCTTTCGCATCCCCACGCTATGACGTCATGAGACTTGGAGTAATTCCTCTTCCAGCGAGCCCAAGACAAGCAGATTTCCTCGTAGTCTCAGGAACAGTTACTGATAAAATGGCTCCTGCAGTTCGTAGACTCTGGGAGCAAATGCCTGACCCCAAATACGTTATATCAATGGGTTCATGCGCTAATTGCGGAGGCCCATATTGGGACTCATACTCGGTAACTAAGGGCGTAGACCAAATTATCCCGGTAGATGTATATGTTCCTGGTTGCCCCCCGAGCCCCGCAGCTTGCCGAGAGGGAATCGTCCTTCTTCAGGAGAGAATCATGAATGAAGATATGGCGGAACGATGGAAAGGTGATCCAATTGTTGTTGAATAATCAAACAATGCTTCATCTACGTAGACGCGAAAGGCGGATTTATGGCTGAAATACCAGATCATCTCCTTAAACGCGCACAAGCAGCTCGAGAAAAAGCTCAAGCCAACCAAGAGCCTAAAGTATCTCCAAATGAAGGCGTAACTGCCCAAACCACTTCCGTTGTTGATGATGAGAGTCTCGTACAAGAGATAGATGAAAAGGCAGAAAATATTCTACACCAAATACAATCTGGCCTTAACGAAAAGCTTATCTCTTCACATGTAGCACCCAATAGAGGCTTATGGATACGAGTTTCTAGCAAAGATTGGCGAGAAACAGCACAATTTTTGAAAGACCAGCTTGACTGCCAATTCTTTGATTGGCTTTCAGTTATTGACTGGATGCCATCACCGTATGGAAGAGAATTGGATACCGAACAAGACATAGAACCAGAAACCGTTAACCCCGAAGAACAACCCATTGAATGGGGATACACAGGAGGGCAAACAAGATTTCAACTTATTTGTCGGGTCTATTCAATCACACTAGGAATAGGAATAATGGTCAAAGCAGATTTAGATGACCAGAATCCAAGAGCCCTGTCACTTATCCCGATTTACCCTGGAGCCAACTGGCATGAACGCGAAGCACGTGAAATGTTTGGAGTCACATTTGATGAGCACCCAGATCTAAGAAATATCTATCTTCCAGGGGACTTTGAAGGTCACCCGCTGCGAAAAGACTATCCACTCCTTTCAAGAAGAATGAAACCATGGCCTGGAGTCGTAGATGTAGAAGTAATGCCTGGAGAAGAGAAATGAGTCTTACTTCAGAGAGCGATCAACTCGCTTACATCGCCTCTCAGGCAGCTGATGCAAGAGTAAATGTTGAAGTAGAAACTGATGAAGGAATGACCCTGAATTTAGGGCCGCAACACCCTGCAACACATGGAACTCTCCGGATTATCGCGAAACTTGACGGGGAAAAAGTAGTTGCCGCGGAGCCGATAATGGGATACATGCACCGAGGTTACGAAAAATTAACAGAAGTAAGAACCTACCCTCAGGTCACAACACTTATCAACAGAATTGATTGGTTAGGAAGTTTCGCAAATGAAGTGCCATTTATTTTGGCAGCAGAACAACTTATGGAAGTCGAAGCACCCCCGCGTGCGCAATGGATCAGGACAATACTTTTTGAACTTAGCCGGATTGCAAATGTTTGTCTCTTCCTTGGAGATATGGCAGTTCAAATAGGAGCAACAACACCTGTCTTCTATGCTTTTCGCGATCGAGAATTTGTACTTAATCAGATAGAACGTGTAACCGGAGGTCGATTCCACCCTAACTTTGATCGAATCGGAGGGCTAAAAGATGACCTTCCTAAAGGTTGGATAGAAGAAACACGCGGAGCATTAAATAGAATGCAAGCATTCTGTGACGAGATGGAAGAACTTGTTCTAGGAAATGAGATTTTCCAAGCACGAACTAGAGGAATAGGGACAATACCAAGTGACATCGCACTAGCCTATGGGCTTTCCGGGGCCAACCTTCGGGCTTCTGGAGTTGATTGGGATATCCGTCGCGACGCGAACGTAGGGTTAGTCTACGATCAGGTCGATTGGAAAGTATGGACGCACCCAGATGGTGATTCCTTCGCGCGATTCTGGGTCAGACTCCAAGAAACACGAGAAGCCTGCAACATTATTGACCAATTGCTTGGCACAATCCCTTCAGGTCCGATAATGGCAAAAGTGCCAAGAATTATCAAAGTTCCACCTGGAGAAGCTTACGTAGCGACAGAAAACCCACTTGGAGAGATGGGTTTTTACGTTGTTAGCAAGGGGGACCTTACCCCATTCAGAGTGAAGATCCGATCAGCCAGCTTTTCTAACATGTCAATCGCCCCCTGGGTGCTTAAAGATGTCTTCGTACCAGACATCATCTCTATACTTGCTTCCCTTTATTTCATACTCGGAGATATTGACCGATGATTGATCTCTTAGCTCTAAGCCCAGCATGGTGGCAAGAAACATTTCTAATCAAAGTACCGATAGGACTTCTGGCGGTCCTCCTACCAGCAGGGACAATCGTCTACCTGTATTTGTTTAAAGCAATCTCATTCATGCAAAGTCGTCTAGGACCGATGGAAGCAGGACCATACGGCTCTTTGCAACTTCTTGCCGAAGTAGGGAAGTGGATTCAAAAAGAAGATATTTTCCCATCTAAAGCAGATAAGTTCGTTTTCGCTGCCGCCCCTTTTGTTGTCTTAATGTCAACGTTTCTACTGGTAGTTATTATACCTGCTGGCCCAGATGCCCTATTTGTGGATCTTGACGCAGGGATCTATTTTGCTATGGCAGTATCATCGGTCTCAGTTAGAGGAATCCTTATGGCTGGCTGGTCATCAGCAAACAAGTACTCTCTTTTGGGAGGAATACGAGCAGCGGGGCAATTGATCGCTTATGAACTTCCACTCATACTTGCAGTCGTAGGAGTAGTCATCCAAGCAGGAACTATGAATATGCAAGGAATAGTTCTCGCTCAAGCAGAAGGAGAGATCTTTGGCTGGGGTGGGATCGGTAATCCATTTATCCTTACACAATTCATAGGGTTCGTAATATTTATGATTGCAGTACAAGCCGAACTTACTCAAGCTCCCTTTGACATGCCAGTTGCCGAATCAGAGTTAGTAACTGGCTACTTAACCGAGTACTCAGGAATACGGTTCCTCCTCTTCTTCATAGGGGAATTTGCATCAGCTGGCGTATTTTCTGCTATAGCCGCTGTCTTATTTTTCGGAGGATGGTATGTGCCAGGAATTGACCCAGCAAGTCAGATATTCAATGTTATAGGACCGCTAATCCTAGCTGGGAAAATGATGGTTATCGCTTTCCTGATCTTCTGGTTCCGATTCACGTTCCCTCGATTCAGAGAGGATCAATTACAAAGACTCGCATGGAAGTTCCTCATTCCGCTAAGCCTTGCAAATATCGCCTTAACCGGTGTCCTTAAGGTGGCAGCATGAAAAGAGTTCGCCTTACTAACCCCCGCCCATATGCAATTGGAGGTCATAGCTGATGTCACAATTGCCAGGAATTCTAAAAGGATTAAAAGTTACCTTTAAAACCATGATGAAAACCCTATTTCCCGGGGGGTTACTCAAACCAATACCGAAACCAAGTGAAGGGGCCCTAACAGTTCAATACCCGCATGTAAAGGAAGCACCACCACCACGTGCCCGCGGTGTTATCGCCCTTCATGAAGGAAACTGCACAGCGTGCATGCTCTGCGCAAGAGAATGTCCAGACTGGTGTATTTATATTGAGGGACATAAAGAATTAGCCCCACCTAGGCGAGAAGGAGGGAAACCTCGCCAAGTTAATGCATTAGACCGGTTTGATATTGACTTCTCTTTGTGCATGTTCTGTGGAATTTGTGTTGAAGTCTGCCCTTTTGATGCACTTTTTTGGACACCCGAATACGAATTCTCGGAACTAAAATTAGCTGACCTTCTTCATGACAAAGAACGGCTCTCAGAATGGATGGAAACAGTCCCAGATTTTGAAGAATATGAAGATGGGTCGGAACAAAAAGTCAGGAAGGTGCCGCGATCATGATTGCACAAAACATCTTCTTCTCTATTCTTGCTCTCCTTATAATTGTTTCAGCCTTTAAGGTAGTCACAACAAGAAACATCGTCCATGCAGCGCTCTGGCTTGTTCTTGTTCTAGCTGGGGTTGCTGGCCAATTTCTGCTTCTCGGAGCTGAATTTATTGGGGTAACACAAATCCTTGTGTATATCGGAGCAGTAATCGTGCTTCTGCTTTTTGGAGTTATGTTGACTAAAGCGAGTATCGGTGACGAAGAAAACATAAATATGCCCAACAGGGCGATTCCTGCAGTTATCGCAACGCTTATGTTTGCAGTGATGTCCTATGCCATTATCGATAGTTTCCGAGGTGAGAAACTTCCAAAAGAAACAGTCACAAATGCAGCAATCGTCTCAGATTCAATCTTCTCGGATTTCATAATTCCCTTTGAAGCAGTTTCTGTTCTCCTTCTTGCAGCGCTAATTGGTGCAGTCGTAATCGCCAGGAAAGAAACAGCATGAGTGTCGCACAATATCTGCTCCTGAGTTCTGTTCTTTTCTGTATCGGTATTTATGGAGTCTTATCACGCAAGAACGGCGTTATGGTGCTGATGTCAATTGAATTAATTCTTAATGCTGTAAACATTAATCTTGTCGCTTTCTCCGCTTTAACTGACAACATCGCAGGAGAAGTATTCGCATTATTCGTAATAGCTATCGCAGCTGCAGAAGTAGGAGTTGGGCTAGCAATCGTATTACTCATTTTCCGAAACAAGCAGAGCGTTGACTTGTCAGAAATAGACCAGATGAAGGGATGATGATGACAAATTTATTTGCACTCGTAGAATCTCTCCCGTCTAAAACAGTTCAAGCAAGCGGCTGGTTCTTAGAGACGGCTTGGCTTATACCTGCTTTGCCAGCACTCTCCTTCTTCATGATTCTATTCTTTGGGAAAAGAATGAAATATAAAGGGGCTGAGATAGGGATCACTGCACTTGCAGTAGCATTTATTCTTGCAATTTGTTGTGCTGGCCAGTGGATCAATCAGGTAAACAACGCAGGACATGGCCATGACCAAGAACACCATCAACACGACGACCATGGAGAAGAACACCAGGATTCTCACGAAGCATTAAATTCAGAAAATATAGAAATTGCATCCAGTGAGAACATCACTATCTACGCTGCAGAAGAAAAAGGTGAAGGCCACGAATCAGTTGCAATTGATGCAGTGATTCAACGGTTTACTTGGTGGGAAAGTGGGGGTAGGACTTTCCAAGTCGGGATTATGGTTGACGGCCTTACCGTAATGATGTTATTCGTCGTTACGGCAATTTCACTTCTCGTTCATATCTATTCAACCGATTACGTTTCCGGAGATAGAAGATATACCCACTATTTCGCATTCCTTAGTTTGTTCTCGGCATCAATGCTCTTCTTTGTTCTAAGTGAAAATATTCTCCAAACTATTGTCGGCTGGGAACTCGTGGGGGTGTGCTCCTTTGCATTGATAGGGCACTGGTGGGAAGAGAAACCCAACTCAGATGCTGCATTAAAAGCCTTCTTAACCAACCGTGTTGGAGATATGGGCCTACTTGTAGGGATGATAATCTTGTTCTGGTCAGCAGGAAGTTGGAGCATCGTAGATATCAACGTGGCTGCTATAAACAATGAAATAGGGCAAAGCACTCTGCTCATAGCTTCTCTCTGCCTAACGGCAGCCGTAATGTCAAAATCAGGTCAATTCATCCTCCACACATGGCTACCTGATGCAATGGCTGGTCCGACACCTGTTTCAGCTCTTATCCATGCAGCGACAATGGTTGTTGCAGGAATATATATGGTGGCACGACTATACGGTGTCTTCTTTGAAGGATACGACATTGCAGGCTCAAGCTTCAACGTTTTAGCACTAGTTGGCTCAGTCACACTCGTCGGAGCAGGATTACTTGCATTTGTTCAAGACGATATTAAGAAAGTATTGGCGTACTCAACTGTCTCGCAACTTGGCTACATGGTTATGGCATTAGGGGTAGGGGCATGGACAGCTGCAGTATTTCATCTATTCACCCACGCATTCTTCAAAGCAGGTCTGTTCCTTGGAGCGGGATCAGTCAGTCATTCCGTCCACAGTTTTGACATGAAAAAATCAATGGGTGGTATGCGCAAATTTATGCCAACGACATACAAAACATTCTTAATATGCACAATAGCGCTTATGGGTATACCACCACTTGCTGGCTTTTGGTCAAAAGATGAGATCTTAGTCGGAACTGGAGGCTG
>JAYYZG010000064.1:0-9939 GCA_036687775.1 Actinomycetota bacterium | reverse complement strand
GCTAGAAAAGCTGCAGTATTCAAACCTTTTTTCTGGTCCGCACGTAATTGCTGAACTGGAAGCCGCGCTAGAGCTTGTACACCAGTCAAAAATACGCTTCCGGCATCATGTAGATATCGATTGCTGATTTTGTATTCATTTGAGTCAGGCATAGACCTCCTATCTGCAAAAGAAGCGACCTTACAACCTCAATATTTAGTCTTCCATATTCAAGCAGGACATGTACCATCTTTAGGAATTATCAGAAAGTGGCTGCGCCCTCGACAGGAATCGAACCTGTGGCCTACCGCTTAGGAGGCGGTCGCTCTATCCTACTGAGCTACGAGGGCAATGGTGAGAGGATACTAGGCGTTCAGGTTCTTGACTTAGGCGATCAGAATTCCTTAAGTAGATGAGGAGAAATTCTGCCAAACCCCACGATTGCCATTTTGTTATCTATGCTTTTACTAATGCGAATACATGACACAATGATTAACCAGCTCGTTGAGCTAGAGCTTAGAGAACCAGGAAAAGTTTCTATCTACGCATGTGGGCCTACCGTCTATGACGTCCCCCATCTAGGACATGCTCGGACAGCACTGACATACGATATTCTCAAGCGATATCTTGAATGGCAGGGGTACGAGACCAAGCTTGTTAGCAATATCACTGACATAGATGACAAAATAATTAACCGATCGGCCGAAGAAGGTATTTCTGAATCAGAACTAGCCACAACCTATACATCCATATACATAGAGCAACTTCGAGAATTCGGGGTTAAAGACCCAGATGCGAGACCCCATGCAACTGAGTACGTTGATCAAATGATTCAGATAATTGAGCAACTGGTAACTAATGGCTCTGCATATGAGATTTCTGGAAGTGGAATTTATTTTGACGTCAGTAAATTTTCGACATACGGAGCTTTAGTGCAAAGAACCGCAGATGACCTTCGTGAAAGTGCCCAAGCCCGCATCTCATCAGATGAACAAAAAAAAGACCCTTTAGATTTTGCTCTATGGAAATCAGCGAAGCCTGGAGAGCCTATATGGGAAAGCCCTTGGGGGCCTGGGCGACCAGGTTGGCATATTGAGTGCGTCGCCATGTCTTTAGACCTCCTAGGGGACAATTTTGATATTCACGGGGGCGGATCAGATCTTACGTTCCCCCATCATGAAAATGAGAGAGCGGAATCTGAGGCGGCGGGCCATACATTTGCCCGACATTGGATGCACAGTGGAATGCTGAACGTGAGCGGTGAGAAAATGTCTAAATCGCTCGGCAATTTCCAGACGCTTGGCGATGCCATGTCACGTTATGGGGCACGTCCGCTTCGACTTGCTATGTTGCAAGCCCACTACCGTTCGCTGATGGAACTCTCTGACGAAACAATGGCGGGTGCTTCTGGAGGAATAGAGCGCATCGATGCTTTCTACAGAAGGATGCAAGGGGCCGGGGTTACTGCTGGGACCGCCAGCAAAGAAATTGAAGCGAGGTTCTCTCAAGCGATGGACACTGATCTAGGAACCCCCGATGCTTTAGGGCTAATTTTTGAAACTATTACTATCGGAAATAGTGCTATTGATAATGGCGATGAAGCGTCTGCTTCATCATCATTAGCGACCGTGACTGAGTTACTTGAAGTTCTTGGGCTATCTCAGATTGAGGACAGTTCCAACGCTGAAATAGATGCACTCCTTTCAGATCGAGAAAAAGCTCGAGAGGAGAAAAATTTTGCTGAAGCTGACAGAATCAGAGACGAACTTCAATCTAAAGGCATAGAAATCGAAGATACGCCAAACGGTCCTCTTTGGAGACATATCTGAAAAGAGCTTAAGTTCTCCTTCGAGCAATCTCATAGCAAGCGACTGCTGCTGTCGCAGCGACATTGAGTGATTCAATCCTATTGTGCAGCGGAATAGAGAGTGTTCCGTGACAGAATTTAAAGACATCCTCGCTTATTCCTGTTGATTCATTTCCTAAAACGAGAGCCGCTCTTTCCGGTAAATGAGTTTGAAAAATATTGCTACCAGACGCACTGAGGGCAAATATTTCAAATCTTTCAGTCTCTAACTGATTAACTGCATTGACAGCTGTGTCCACTCGAAGAATCGGAGCTTTGAAAGCCGTACCAGCTGAAGCTTTAATCGCTACAGGATTAACCGATGCTGTACCTTTTTCAGGCACGATAACCCCATCTATCCCCGCAGCGGTAGCCGACCGTAAGATCATTCCTAAATTGGCAGGATTATGGATTCCATCAAGCAAGAGAACCGCAGTCTTGTGGCTTACACCGTTTCGTTGAGGGAGGAAATTTGATAATGCCTGCATGCGCTGTGCACGTACATCAGCAGCTACTCCTTGATGCTGGCCGCTTCTACTTAACGCGGCAATACGATTCTCAGTAACAAGTTCAATCTTTATGCCCTTCTCTGCCCCTAACTTTTTGATCTCCTGGATTATTTCTCCAGTTGCTTTTCTTGAAATATGCAATTGCGCTATTTCCTCTCCGGATCTCAGTGCTTCTAAAACAGGTTTTCGTCCATGTAATGTAAGGAACTTATCTCGTGGCGACATATTCCTATGGTGTCACATTCTGGGATGCGCCTACATGTTCCCAATCTGTTCTTGATGTATTCATTAAGCAAAATCTTCGTGTAACGTCAAAGTAAGCACATCAGAGGTAACTTATGCCAAAAAATGACACGCTTCCCAAAAGCCTGCAGAAACGTGAACATGTCAGAGCTGCAATTGACCTTAAGGGCGTTCCAGAGGGAACATCAGGAAAAATCATCCTCTCAAATGGCCTTGACTGGGTGCGGTATTGGGTGGCATTTGATAATGGTGTTGAACTAGGTAGTCTCCACCGTGACAAATTGGTTCGTGCAAGCGAATGGAATGACTATCTAACCAAAAGAGATTTGGTTGGAGATGAAGTCACGGAAAGTATCGAAGCCCCAGTTGCAGAAAGTGACTCTCAAGCTACTTCTACTGGTGGAGGCGTTGAAGTGAACGGCGTTCTTGTCCCGCAACTCTTAATTGATCGGACTCAAGCAGCTCTAGAACGTTTTGGTGTGACGAGGTAAATTACCGAGTTGAAGCTATGCCAAGCAGATCAACCGTAAAGATAAGGGTCTCATTTGGAGCTATTAACCCATTACCAGCCCCATTTTCCCCATACGCGAGGGAAGACGGAATCACGATAGTTCTTCTGCCGCCTACATTCATGCCAATCATTCCCTGATCAAGCCCTTCTATAACATTTCCAGCTCCGGAAATAAACCCGATGAACTCTGAGCGTCCACGATCCCATGATGAGTCAAATTGTTCCCCGGATGATTGAGCCACACCAACATAGTGAATATAAACAACAGATCCTGGCATGACCGTACTCCCGTTACCAAGAATGGCATCTTCAAAGGCCAAACCATCTGGAGCGAACTCTGGCACTTCCACTGTTGGCTTATCTAGGCTCTGCGGGACAGATGCGAGAAGGTCAACTGTGAAAACTAAAGTTTCGTTCGGGGCAATAGATCCCGAGCCTGATCCAGTTTCCCCATAGGCTAATTCAGGCGGGATAGTCAGAGTTCTGCGCCCTCCGACCGCCATTCCTGCTATCCCTTCATCCCATCCTTTAATGACTCTTCCAGCTCCGAGTTCAAATGGGAATGGCTGCCCACGATCCCATGACGCATCAAATTGCAAACCAGTTGAATACGACACGCCAACGTAATCCATTAGTAAAAAATCTCCTGATGAAACTATTGGTCCTTGACCAACGACTATGTCATCGATTTGAAGTGTTGACGGGGGTGGGGAATCCGGAATAGTCACAAGGGGTTTCGTTTGAATATCGAGATTATCCACTTCCCCTGCTGGGGTCGGAGTTGGAACGACTATCGGAGTTGCCTGTTCAGTAGGTTCAACTTCTGGCGTATCCTGTTTTTCGCTAGCCTCTTCAACACTTTCCCCACATGATGCGAGGACTAAGAAAAAAAATACGGCTACTGTCATTATCTTGCATGCATTCTTAAAGGCCATGTGTTTCCCCTTTTATTCTTTGAACCCCATTGATGGTAGTAGCGAATCACGAAGATGCAGACGTAGAAGTTTGCCGATAGGTTAAAATCTGATTCAGGAGGAACATGCATACCTCATCATTAGTGTTAATGGCAGCAGGGCTAGGCAGCAGGTTCGGCGGCGTGAAACAACTCGCAGAAATAGGCCCTAATGGTGAAAGCCTCCTTGATTACACAATCCAAGATGCCCACTCTGCAGGGATTGAGCATGTGGTTGTGATTATTCGAAGTGAAATCGCCGAAGAAATGAAGGCACACCTTTCACAAATACACGACAATAAGGTAAAAATTGATTTCGCCTTTCAAGACCTTTCAGGGCCTCAGAGAGCAAAACCGTGGGGAACCGCTCACGCAGTCCTATCAGCTGCTGAATACATATCAAGTCCATTCATCCTGGCAAATGCCGATGATTATTATGGTATTTCCTCAATAGCCAATGCTGCTAAGCAACTGTCTGAGACTGGACCGCTCTCCGGTGCACTCATTTCATTTGAATTGGCGAACACGTTATCCGAAACTGGTTCAGTTACTCGAGGGGTATGCACAACAGATAACGACCAACTAATCCATATCGAAGAAACGGAAGGTTTAATTCTTGTTGATGAGGTTGGAGAGATACGGGATAAAGATGGCAGAATATTTAAAGCGGGAACACCAGTTTCAATGAACTTATGGTGCTTCCATTCTTCAATCATGGATTTGCTTGAATCTCAATGGAACAATTTTCTTACTACGCATGGCGGATCTGAGAATGCAGAATGTCTTCTCCCCTCATGTATCGCAGAAATAATGAATATAGAGAATTATCAAGTGAGAGTAGCACCGAGTTCAGAAACCTGGACCGGAATCACAAACCCAGAAGATCTTGAAAACGTCCGAGAAAGCATTAAGATTCTCCGAAGATAAAGGCTAGAGGGCGAATCCCACGATTGTTCCGATCCCATCGTCAGGTTGATCAACAAATACTTGCCCACCATGTGCCTTGACGATCTCATGAACAATGGAGAGGCCTAGCCCTGAACCTGGTAAATCACGTGTACCCACTGACCGGAAAAACCTATCAAAAAGGCGTGACTCATCTTCGTCCTCTACTCCCGGTCCGAAATCGCGAACCGATACTTTCCCATCTGCCACTGAAACAATTACTTTTGAATTTTCGGGACTAAATTTTATTGCATTGTCAATAAGATTTGAGATCGCTCTATCAATGCCTGAACCCTGCACATACCTTATTGAATTCCCAGAGGAAGCAAGTTGAATGTTTCTCCCAGATCTTCTCTGGAACTTCTCGATAACTTCCAGAGCAATTTCAGATAAGTCAATTTCGGCAAACTCTTCCTCTTCACGTGATTTGGCCGTCGCCAATTCAACAATTTCTTCCACGAGTAGGCTTAATTCCTCAATCTCGCTTCGCAAGTCATTGATAATTGATACTCGTTCATCTTCAGTAATCGTGTTTGTTCTTGCAAGGACCTCAATATTTGTTCGAAGGCTTGTTAATGGTGTTCTCAGTTCATGGCTAGCATCAGCGACTAATCTACGTTGTTGTTCACGGGATTTAGAAAGAGCTTGCAACATGACATTAAAACTCTTCGCCAACGCTCTGACTTCTAGGTCTCCATCATCTAAATCAATATAGGCTTGCAGGTCTTGTGTTTTTGCAACATGTTTAGCTGCTTTGGAAAGTCTGGTGATTGGTTTCGTGAGTCGAGAAGCTAAAACCCATCCTAAAAGAATGCCTACTGCTATCGCTCCCAAACCAAGGAGAAGAAAACTTCTGACCATTCCAGACACAGCGGCGCGAACTTCAGTCAAATCCCGTGCGACTTGCACTACTCCTCCACCTGGGAGCTGGCCGGAAATTATTCGATAGTCATCCCCGTTGATTTGAGTAGTCCTTATCTTTATGACTCGACTGCGCATAGAAACGTCTTTGCTTCCAATAGCCAAACTGATATCTGAATCATTGACCGGCAATTTAAAGGGATAAGCAATTATTATCTCGCCTCTTACGTTGATTATTTGAGTGACTGAATCTGGTGCAGATAAAATATCCTCTAAGTTACGTAATCTAATTAAGTTCTGTTCCGCTTTGGAGCGTGCCTCTTGCCCCACACCAATGTTCGCTACTCGCTCTTCTAGAAAATCGTCAACTCCATCTATCAGTCGGTTTTCAGCCGAACGGACAGCCACGAATCCAGAAACTATGACTATAAGGGTTATAAGAATTGTGAAAGCTAGTGTTAATTGTGTTCGTAAACTCATTTCTGCCTCATGCAATAACCAACACCACGAACTGTATGAATTAACTTCTGGGTAGGGTCATTGTCTACTTTGCGCCTGAGATACCCAACATACACATCTAGGGATTTTGAATTAGTTTCAAAGTTGTAATCCCAGATCTCGTCATAAATCATTTCACGCGTTAGAACAATATTTTCATTTCTCATCAAAAGTTCCAAAAGATCAAATTCAGTCTTTGTTAACTCAAGTTCGCGCCCAGCTCTTGTAACTCTTCTCGCTTGTAAATCAAGAGCAAGATCGCCAATTACGTAATTACTCAACTCCGAATCTACATCTACCCTGCGCAGTAGAGCTCGTATACGAGCGAGTAGTTCATCTAAAGCAAATGGCTTTACTAAATAGTCATCCGCACCCGCATCTAGCCCGGAAACCCTGTCAGAGATTTCATGTCTAGCTGTTAAGACTAGAACTGGGGTTTTGTCACCTTGGCGGCGGATCTGCCTACAGACTGACAAACCATCGAGTACTGGCATCATGACATCAAGTAGGTAGAGGTCCGGCCGGTTTGTGTCAGCTAGCTCTAAAGCCTTTTGACCATTTGGTGACGACGTGACTTCATATCCTTCAAGCCGAAGTGCCCGCTCCAACGATTCACGGACAGCTGTGTCATCTTCAGCAATAAGAATGTGTTTGGGCGGTTCCATACTCACCTAATAATTCTGCGCCGAAAAATTGTTTCTAGCCACTCTTTTCATATGTTCTTACCTAATTCTTATAGAAGCACTAGCTCTGTTCAACTAATGAAACCGAACCTCTTCCGGATATGGGAAGAATTCAGGTGCTTCAATATCTTCATGCTGTTTTTGCATTTTTATCCATGCATCAGGGTCACATAGATCTCCATGGACTTCATCAAATTCTTCACGGACTACTTCAGGGAATCTAAAGAATTTCTCAAATTCCTCAGGGAAAACATCATTGGCCCCAACTGCAAACCATGGTTGGGAAGACATTTCATCTTCAAAAGACCGAGCTTCAGGAATTGAACGAAACGTGATTTCCTGAAGCAACGTTAATTCGTCGTAATCATAGAAGACGACACTTCCATGCCGAGTAACACCAAAGTTCTTCGTAAATAAATCCCCAGGGAAGATATTTGCCGCACATAAATCCTTTATTGCATGACCATAATCAAGTGTCGCTGCAGTAATTAAGTCGTCTGGCATTTCGTGTAGGTATAAGTCAAGTGGATAAACGCGCCGCTCTGTATAAAGGTGATGAATAATAACATCGGTCTCTGTAATTGTTATTGAGCGGGAAGCCTCAAGAGCTAATTCTTCTAAGAGTTCTTCACTGAACCGCTCACGTGGAAATGCTAAGTCTTCAAATACCTGTGCATCGACCATCCTCCCAACCCGATCGTGCGCAAAAACCATTTTATATTTATCCATCACTTGAGCTCGTGAGATTTTTTTTGATGGAGGGAACGTATCTTTAATGACCTTAAACACAACACCGAAGGAAGGAAGGGTAAAAACTGTCATTACCATTCCCGGAACTCCCCGTGCGGGTTCAAATCGATCCGTTGAGTTTGAAAGATGTCGATAGATGGCACGGAAAAGACTCGTCTTACCATGGGCGCTGTATCCAATCGCAGTATAAAGTTCAGCCACAGGTTTCAGAGGAATAAGTGATTTAACAAAAGCTACGATCGCTCCAGGTTCCTGAGTATCAACATGAAAATAAGAACGTGTAAAGCCAAAAATTCTGCTAGTGAGGTTCTCTGTGAGGAGGACAGCGTCACATACAACTCCTTTCTCAACAGATCGTAAAGGAATTATCAACGGAGAGACTCTAGTTAAGTGTCGGATACGGCCGACAAGGTAAGCGCCTCGATTCCTGTAGAAAATAGGTCGAAGTACATCTATTTCCACTGGCATAGTGGATTCCCACGTTTCGGCGAGATGCCTCTCTATCGCTGTCGCAATATTTTGCGAATCCGTTTGAACATCTACCCAGTTAGTTCCTAAGTCAAAAGCAGCTAAAACAGATTCAATCAATTTGTTTGTTGTCGTTCTGAGCCGGAAGGTAAGTACTTCTCCTTGCCCCGGATCAACAATCGGTAAAGCTATCCCCCCAAACCATCTGAATTCAAGGTCGTCGTCAAAACCGATCATTGTAAACAAACGCCTTGTAACTGAATTAAAAAACGTTTCTGCCAATTCGGAGTCTGATCTCCAAGCTATGGCCTGCGCAAAAAGGTGACGAGCAGTAACCCAAATTCGTCTTTTCTCTTCTTCAGATTTGTCCTTGCTCAAAATAGAAATTTTTTCAACGCAACTATTTACACTTTGCCGATGGAGCAAAAGGCGGATTTGCGAGTTGATTTGATGTTGAGAGAACTCCTGCAACGCGAAGTTCTCTTTCGCCCTGCGAGTGACCTCTAGAAATTCAGTGCGGTACGTATCAAATGACTCAGCGACACATATGCCTATTTCTTGTGCTTTGTCTACATCTATTGCGCCAGTGGCTAAAAGTTCTTCTTTATTAAGATCCTGTATAGGAATCCCATCTTTAGAGTTCTGGCTTCTAGCTCGTCTTCTAAGCCAACTCGGGGACAACGCAGATGGGATGTCAACACCATGCTGCTTCAATAACTCACTATCAGTAAGAATGTCAATTGTTTGCCCCGTTGCTACGACTTCACCTCGGTCAAGGAGAATTACTTTTTGGCAGGTTTCTATAGCCACCGTAATATCTGCAGTGAATACCAAAAGGGCTTCTTCACGGTTTGCGAGTGCATCAACAAGGGAATCTGCAGCTCGAGCATCAAGCATCGCTGAAGGAGCATCAAGCAATAAGATTGGTGGCTTATTCTCTAACTGCGCCGCTAAAGACACCCTATATAACTCACCTCCGCTCAGCCTTCCAATGCGACGATCCAGGATCTCACTATCAAGATTGACATTCGCAATCGTTTGCTGCGGGTCTCCCCCACAAATCGCTTGAAGAACTGAGGTAACAGTCTCATCACCATTAAATCTTCGTAAGTCAGTTGCTGTACCTATGTCTTCAGGACGATTGCAGGTGCCTGAAATCTCGCCACTAGTCGGGACCAAACGACCAGAGATGATCTTTGCGAGCGTACTTTTCCCACTTCCATTGCCACCAACAACAGCTATCCGATCCCCTTCGCTTACCGAAAAGGTAATATTTTTCAAACCAAGTCCATCAGCATGACTGAAACTAACGTCTCGAAGTAAAAGTAATGATTGATCCACATCTAGATACTGCCCGAATTTCTTTCAATAACTAGGTTCCTACCAGTTTTTTCTTTATGTTTGTTTCATTAATATGAAAATCAAAACGAGATTATGCCTTTAACTTGCGTATTTGTTCACAACAAACAAGACTGTGACAAACTCATTATCCAGCCAAGCTGGAAAGGAAAGGGTCTTTGAATGTTTAAGTCCAAATTTATGAAACTACTGGTCGCATTAGTGACCATAGCTATGTTCGCTACTGCCTGTGGCGGTGGCGACGATGATAGTTCGTCTTCATCATCTGATTCATCTTCGACATCATCGGAAGCTACCGAGTCTTCGTCGGAGAGTAGCAGCGACAGCGAAGAAGA
>JAYYZG010000063.1:0-5008 GCA_036687775.1 Actinomycetota bacterium | reverse complement strand
ACCACTCTTGAAAAAGCTAAGGACCTCAAGGAGAAGCCCGCGGTCATCGCAGCTGCAGCGCAAGGAGTGTCAAAAGATCAACACATGATGAAGTCATACTACCGCGAAGACATAGCTGGGATACCGGAAATGGGAGTAGTAGCCCGTCAACTATGGGAATCAACAGGGCTAGGTCCCAAAAACATACAGACAGCAATTATTTATGACCATTTTACACCTCTAGCACTTCCCCAATTTGAAGAATTCGGCTTTTGCGAGCGGGGGGAAGCAAAGGACTTTATAAAAGATGGAAATATCGAACTTGGTGGCGGACTACCGATTAACACAAACGGAGGTCAGCTGGGAGAAGCATACATTCACGGGATGAACGGTGTCGCAGAAGCTGTCAGGCAGATCAGAGGGTCCTCAGTCAATCAGGTGCCCGAAGTTGAGAATGTTCTCGTAACAGCGGGAACAGCCGTACCAACTAGTGGCCTCATACTCACACAGCCCGAGTAAACATCAGATTTGGAGACTTTGTCGCCTCCGGCTATACAAAACAAATGGAAGACCCACTAGCGAACCCAGCAACAACCCACACTATTGAATCGAATCGAAGAGCCGGAGTGCTCATTAATTTTGATGATGATAGTGATTTTGAGCGCGCACAACGAGGCCTTATCGCTACTCATGAAACAGGGCGCATTGAACTTGATGGAAGAGCTGTCTGGGATACGGCATCTCATGACTTCCTTAGAGAAGGAAAACCAGCACCTGAAACAGTTCACCCAGGATTATGGAGACAAGGAAAACTCAACGCTATACACGGACTTTTTGAAGTGGCAGAAGGAGTCTGGCAAGCACGAGGTTACGACATATCAAACATCACCTTTCTCGAGACACCGAACGGCTGGTTAATTATCGACCCACTCACGACCAGCTCCACGGCAGAAGCATGTCTTAACCTCGCTAATGAAACATTAGGGAAACGACCTGTCCACTCAATTATCTACACACACAGTCACCTTGACCACTTTGGAGGCATTCTCGGAGTCACATCCCAAGAAGAAGTTGACGCAGGAAATGTAAGAATCATCGCCCCAGATGGTTTCCTTGAAGAAGTAGTCCGGGAGAATATTATCGCTGGCCCTATGATGGCCCGCCGAGCCCATTACCAATTCGGCCCACTGCTACCAACAGGACCAACCGGTCAAGTTGACATTGGCCTTGGACAATCACTTCCACTTGGCGCCTCATATCTCATACCTCCGACTGAAACAGTTTATGAAACCGGAACAGAGATAGATATAGACGGGTTGAAGGTGGTTTTTCAGAACACGCCGGACGCAGAAGCTCCTTCAGAAATGAATTTTTTCTTCCCAGATAAAAGATTGCTGTGCATGGCTGAGAACTGTACTCATACTATGCATAATCTCTATCCGATCCGAGGGGCCCAGACCCGAGACGCACTGGCGTGGAGTAAATACATTCACGAAGCGCTACATCTGTGGGGAGAGCAGACTGAAACAATGTTTGCAACTCACCATTGGCCACGATTCGGCAATCAAGAAGTGCGGGAGTTCCTGTGTCTACAAAGGGATGTCTATAGGTGGCAGCATGACCAGACCATGAGGTTGGCCAACATGGGATATGTACCTACAGAGATAGCTGAGATGCTCAAACTGCCTGAAGAATACCTAAAAGAGTCCCATCTTCAAGGGTATTACGGGACAGTTTCACATAACACGAAAGCCGTATACACCAAATACCTAGGATGGTATGACGGTAACCCGTCAAACCTCAATCCGCTGCCGCCAGTTGAAGCTGGACCAAAGTATGTTGAATATATGGGTGGAACCGAAGAACTCATTGGTAAAGCTACTAAAGCATATGAAGAAGGTGACTATAGGTGGGTTGTTCAAGTTATGAACCATGCCGTCTTTGCCGATCCGGCCAACACTAAGGTACGTAACCTTCAAGCCGATGCTTTTGAGCAATTGGGGTATCAATCTGAATCAGGCACCTGGAGAAACGCTTACCTCACAGCAGCGCGAGAACTCCGATATGGGTCGCTTCGAATACCCGCGTCGATGGGAAGGCAAATCGCTCATGCCATCACAATTGATCAACTCTTTGACATGATTGGTGTTCGGTTCAACCCTGAAAAATTCGATCATGGGCCAACACGTATCAACTGGCATTTCATAGATATAGAAGAAAACCATGTGCTAGGTATTGAACGATCCACGGTCCACCACGACCCTAACACCAGTCATAGCGCAGCGAATGCAGAGATCACCACTACAAGAAAAGTCATTGCTCTGATACTCGGCGATCAGATAACCCTAGAAGAAGTAATTGAATCCGGCGATCTCGTCATTCATAGCGGTGAGGCTGTAATCCAGTCCTTTTTGGATTCGCTTGAATCGTTTGTAACTGCACCACTGATAGAGCCTAAATAACTATCGAAGGCCAAGTAGCAGCTATCCACTAAAGAGAATCATCTATATTCTGGATTTCATTAATGGATTGTGTCAAAGTGTTCCACGCAAGGGTCGCGCACTTTATTCTGACTGGATATTTAACTACTCCCTGAAGCGCTTCAAGGTCACCAAGATCAATGCTTGATGACGTGCCATCAGTTTCTTCTCCCGATAGTTCACTTTCATAGATGTCCATCATCTCTTTGAAAGCATGAATTACTTCCTCAGCTTCGCTGATACTTTTCCCTTTTATAATCTCAGTCATCATTGATGCTGATGCTTGGCTGATTGAACAACCCTGACCACCAATCTTTATCTCCTCAATTTTCTGATTAATTAACGAAACGAAAACAATGACTTCATCGCCACAAAGAGGATTGAACCCTTCACAACGATGCGCAGGCGGTTCAAGTTCCCCTTGGTTTCTAGGGGAGCGGTAATGATCAAGGATTATTTCCTTATATAGATCATCGAGTGAAGCCATAACTACAGTTTAATTAGGGGATAAACAGATCACGTACTTTATGCAGCCCGGAAACCAAAGCGTCGATATCAGAACGGTCGTTATAAAGGTACATAGACACGCGAGATGTAGCTCCAACATTGAGGACTTGCATTAACGGTTTTGCGCAATGATGGCCAGCTCGTATGCAGATGTTGTCTTCATCTAATACTTGCGAAATGTCATGAGGGTGGGCCCCATCGAAGGTAAAAGAAATAACCCCACCACGTTCTAAGGAGTTTTTAGGCCCAAAGATTGACATGGTTTCTCCGAATTCTGAAACTAAACACTGAAGAGCGTAATCGGTTAAATCAATTTCATGATTTCTGATTTCGTCCATGCCGATATCAGATAAATAATCGATAGCTGCACCTAATCCTGCAGCCTCAGCAACCATGGGGGTACCAGCTTCAAACTTCCAAGGTAATTCGTTGGTTGAGAAGCCTTCTTTTGTAACATTTAAAATCATCTCCCCACCACCAAGAAAAGGTGGCATGGATTCAAGCAAGCTTTCCTTGCCCCACAGAACCCCTATACCCATTGGGCCAAGTAATTTATGACCGGTAAAGGTTAGAAAATCAATTCCCATATCTTGAACATCTGTCTTGGTGTGAGGGGTGTATTGGCTGGCATCAGCATGGACTGTTAAACCCATCTCTTGCGCTCTATTAGTTAGTTCCTTCACAGGAGTGAAAGTTCCGAGAACATTAGACATTGCAGCAAAGCTAAGAAGTTTCGCTCCACGAATCAACTGATCAAAATCTGAAAGATCGAGGTGTCCATTATCATCGATTTTTATCCATCTGATTTCAAAATTCTTTTCAGATGCGAGCATTTGCCACGGAACAATATTTGCATGATGCTCCAGCTCCGTTAGGACAATAGCGTCGCCATCAGTGAGGTGTTCTCGACCCCAAGTATTAGATATAAGGTTCATGGCTTCTGTCGCATTCTTTGTGAATACAACCTCTTGCCTCGAATTAGCGTTAATAAAGGACGTTACCTTATCTCGAGAGCCTTCGAGAATAGCAGTTGCTTCATTTGCGAGTTGATACGAGCCTCTATGGACGTTTGCATTAAATTGTCGGTAGTAGTCTTCCATTGCGTCCATCACAGAAACTGGCTTCTGAGAGGTGTTTGCAGAGTCAAGATAGACAAGTGGCTTTCCATTGATATGCCTTTGAAGCACGGGGAAGTCCTTCTTTATTTCTGCCACGTCAATGGTCATAACCACTCCTCGTAACCTTCGGCATCGAGTTGCTCAACCAGCTCAAAACCGCCGCTCTTAACAATCTTACCTTCGATGAGAACATGCACATGGTGGGGTTGTAAGTGATCCAAAAGTCGTTGATAGTGCGTTATGGTTAGAACAGAAATTTTCGGGTTGTCGTCCATAATTTCTTTGATTCCGGTGGCAACAATTTGAAGAGCATCGATATCAAGCCCAGAATCAGTTTCGTCGAGGACGGCAAATTCAGGTTCAAGTAAAGCCATTTGCAGGATTTCATTTCGCTTTTTCTCTCCTCCAGAAAATCCCTCGTTGAGGTACCGGTCAGCAAACTCAGGGTCAATATCCAATCGTTTCATCCAAGCAAGCATTTGTTTTCGCAGGTTAAGGATAGATATTTCCTTTCCAGTTCTGGCTTCAACTGTTTGTCTTAGAAAGTTGAGGACGCTTACGCCTGGAAACTCTTGTGGGTATTGGAACGCAAGGAACATTCCCGCCTTTCCTCGATTATCGGCGCTCCACTCAGTAATATTTTCGCCCTTAAATAGAATTTCCCCTGATTCTACTATGTACTCTGGTGAGCCTAATAAAGCCGAAGCTAGGGTAGATTTTCCGCATCCGTTCGGACCCATCAAAGCATGGATCTCTCCCTCATCAATCGAGAGATTCACTCCATTTAGTATCCCGCTTCCATCTTCTGCTTTGACATGAAGATCTTGAATTTCGATTAACGATTTGGCCATCACTGAAGTGTATCCCTTTGCCTAATTAACCCTATTCCAAAAAGACTAATTATCTTGCTACCAGCCTCTATCA
>JAYYZG010000062.1:0-4656 GCA_036687775.1 Actinomycetota bacterium | reverse complement strand
GCCCTTAACCTGAACCTCACCAGCTTCATCTTGTTTGCATTCATTTCCGGATTCATCTACTACCCGTACTTCAGTAAACGTAAATGCTTTTCCAGTTGACCCAGCGCGTGTTACTGCATCTTCTGAAGAGATAATGCAGGCCGGTCCGCACGTTTCAGTGAGTCCATAAACTTGATGGATCTCTATACCCATATCTGTGTACGTTTCAATGAGCGAAACGGGGACAGGTGCAGCACCACTTATAACATTTCGTAGCGAAGAGGTGTCATGGTTTGCTGAATCATAGGTCAGGAGCATAAATTGCAGCATGACAGGGACCATAAGAGTGGTATTGATTCTCTCATCACGAATCAGATCCCATGATGCTGCGGGATCAAAAGCTTTCATTAATGTAATTGACCCACCCACAAAAACTGATGTGAGTATCGGTGTTAAAGCCCCAACATGGAATAGAGGCAATGCATTCAGAAAGCGGTCATAATGCTGCATGTCAGCGGTAGTTGCATTTGTGATATTTGCCCACAAGACAGTGTCATGGCTATGCATGACACCCTTGGGTAACCCAGTTGTGCCTGAGGTATACATTATGAAAGCAAGGTCGTCATCTCCGCCTTCTGGATCTGGTTCGTCTACCGGTGAGGATGACATCCAGTCTTCATAGCTAATTGCTCCACTGATTGGTTCACCTTCCACTTGAATCCAGCTTGAGATTTGCGTTTTGTTACCTCGGCTTTGTAATTCAGCAACGACTTCAGTGAATTCCTGGCTAAATAAGAGAACGGTTACGCCTGCGTCATCGAGAATAAATTCCAGTTCGTCAGCAACCAGCCTCCAATTCAAGGGAACATTGACGGCGCCAATCTTTGCAACAGCGAAGAAGGTTTCGACAAATTCGGTACCGTTCATTAACAGAAGTCCGACACGGTCACCATGAGAAACGTCAAGTGATCTTAAAGCGTGCGCGACCTGATTTGATCTATTGTTCAACTCGTCATATGAAAACCGTCGGCTAGTAGCATGTTCGTAGATCGCTTCCAAGTGCGTATCACGTCTTGCTCGATTAGTAAGAAATTGTCCTATGTTTTGTGGCATTTTCTACCCCCTTCAAGTAGTAAGATCCTAGCCTGATCATTTCAATCTAGGAAATAGATCCACGGTTCAAATGAACAAAAATTCGTAAGAATCGGTAAGGTTCAGACATGTTCAAATCCGCGATATCAGTGCTTAGATTTAGAAAGTTTGAGAAAAATTCTGCGCAACGGCGTCTTAACAGATCTGCCAATATCGATGATCTTCGTCGAATATCGAAACGTCGCCTACCAGGTGGGGTATTTGATTACATTGATGGAGCGGCTGAAGATGAGCGCACACTTAGGAAGAACGTTACTGCTTTCGCAAATTACGGATTTAAACCCCGAGTTCTCCGAGATGTATCAGATATCGATAGCTCAACTACAATCCTCGGGCGTTCTATTCCTGTTCCATTAATATGCTCACCTACTGGGTTCACGAGGGTCGCCCACCCTGATGGGGAATTAGCAGTTAGTAGAGCCGCAGCACATGCAGAATTACCTTTCACATTATCCACGATGGCGACACGGTCCATAGAAGAAATCAGTTTGGCTACTGAGAAACTAAGCAATACTAATCATTTCAAGCCAAGAAATTGGTTCCAAGTGTATGTATGGAAAGACCGGGAGCTGCTCAGAGACCTTTTGCAAAGAGCACGAGAGTCAAAATTTGAAGCCATTGTTATTACTGTGGATACAGCGGTGTTAGGTCGTCGAGAGAGAGATATTCGGAGAGGCTTTACTCTTCCTCCGAAATTAGGATTGGATACGGTTATCGATGGAGTAGTGCATCCGGCATGGACATGGGGTTTTCTTACAAATGAACCTATACGTTTTGCAAATGTGGTCGGGAAATCAACTGATGATGGAAGTTCAGCGATTACCCTTGCCGATCATGTAAACGCACAGTTTGATCAAACACTTTCCTGGGAAGACATTGAATGGTTTAGAAATAATTGGGATGGGAAAATTGTTTTAAAAGGAATTCAGACTGTTGCTGATGCCAAAATAGCGGTCGATCATGCTGTTGACGCAATAGCATTGTCAAACCACGGCGGGAGGCAACTTGATGACGCTCCACCGCCGATAGACCTTGTTGGCCCAGTGGCAGCCGCGATCGGCTCTCACGCTGAAATCTATTGTGATGGAGGTATCCGGAGAGGTAGCGACATCGTCAAAGCAATTTGTTTAGGAGCGGATGCATGCATGATTGGTCGCCCGTTTCTGTACGGTTTAGGTGCAGCAGGGGAGAAAGGTGTTGATTGGGTCCTAGATTTCCTCAAAGAAGGAATGCAAAGAACTATGTCGCTTATTGGAGCAAAAAATCTTGATGATTTAACTCCGGAACTTATTGAACACCAAAATCTTTAACGCAACATTTGGCTGGTCACTCATCAAAATCGTATGACGAAGCCCTTCCAGACATCACGAAAAGTAACGCAACTGCGAGAAAGCACACTCCCATCACAGTAACGACTGAACGAGGCCCGAACTTATCGGCAAGAGGTCCTTGAATGATAGAACCAAGTGGAGCGCCGATTGTGAACACCATTAGGTACATAGCCATAATTCTTCCTCTTACAGGTTCAGGTACATGCAACTGAAGAGTTGTATTCGTGGTTGTGGCCATGACAAGATGCGCGCAGCCGACGATAAAGATTCCGCTAACGCCAACCCAAAATATTTTCGTTGCAGTTAATAGAAGTTCACCGATCCCATAGATAGCTAATGACCCTATGAGAAGATGAGATCTCTTGATTCGCGAACCATAAGCTGCCAGCCATGGGGCGATCATGATCGCTCCGATTCCATACGTTGACATAAGTAGACCAAATTTAAACTCATCAACTTGAAAGACATTCTCAATAAAGAGAATTAAGTGAACTTGGACCAGCGGTCCTCCAAGTACGGCGACACACGCAGCGGCAAGATACCCCGTCATAATGGTTGGTTGAGTTTTTGCGTACTCCCAACCTTTCCTAAATTGGTTTAGTTGCGAGTCTTTCCTTCCAGCTAACGGACTTGGCGGTGTTTTGGGAAGGGTAAGCAATGTTATGAAAACTACTAAGAACGATAATCCATTTCCGAAGAAAGCCCAGCCTGGACCTGCCGACGCGAGGACGACACCGCCAATGCTCGGGCCGATAGCCCTCGCAGCATTGAATTGCGTTGAATTGAGAGTGATAGCGTTCATTAAATAGTCCCGTGGCACTAAATCAGCGACGTAAGCCTGCCATGATGGCAGCGCATACCCATTTGCGACACCATAAATAATGTTCACTCCCACATATATCAATGGTTCGCGAACACCAGACCACCACAAAATAGCATTTGAAATCGCTATTGTCGCAAGGATAACTTCACAAATGAGAAGAATCTTTCTCCGAGAGAGTCGATCTGCCATTGGACCGGCGAATGGACCTACTATCGCCATCGGCAACATAAGGGCGAAAACAGATCCACCAACCCAAGCACCGGACTCGGTCATTTCGTACATTATGAATGGAGAGGCGATTCCTTGAAGCCAACCCCCGCTGTTTGATGCAAGACCTGCAAACCAGAAACGACGGAATTCTGCAATTCGTAAAGCTGAAACGGCATCTGAGAGTTTGGTCCGATTCAATTCTGGGGGTATGTCGGTCAAAGGTAACCTAGTGACTTTCGTTATTTCCGCTGAATAAGTCAGCGTGGGAGTTTCGTAATGTACTCTTTTGAACTTTACCCATCGTGTTTCTCGGTAACTCGGACACAAGCAAGTATTCTTTGGGCTGTTTAGATCCCGCCAGTTTCTTTTTCACATGATTTCTAAGTTCTGAAATGCTAATAGAACCATCAGCTACGACAATGGCCACGACTGCTTCACCGAGATCAGGGTGTGGTACGCCGATAACAGCTGATTCAAGAACTTTGCTGAAATCATCAAGACACAGTTCTACCTCCTTAGGGTAAACATTTTCGCCACCAGTGATAATTAAATCCGTTGACCTTCCTTCAAGGTATAGTCTCCCTGTTTCATCTAAATTCCCAATATCGCCAGTGATGAGAAATCCATCGTCTTGGAAAGCAGCAGATGTTTTTTCAACTTGGCGCCAGTATCCATTGAATAAGTGGTCACCTTTGACTTCAACAATGCCATTCTCGTGGGCATCACAAGTACGCCCATCGATAGCCACGCGTAGTTCCATTCCAGGTACTGCAAACCCGACAGATCCTGGGATACGGTCACCATTGAGTGGGTTAGAGGAAATTATTCCCGCTTCGGTCATGCCGTAACGTTCTAGAATTTGATGACCAGTTCGGGCATGGAAAGCTGCATGTGTTTGTTCTGTCATTGGGGCTGAACCAGAGGTAAACAAACGCATACCAGAACAAAGATCTGCATTGAAAACATCGTTTGATAGAAGGCGAGTGTAGTAGGTGGGAACGCCCATCATCACAGTTGATTTTGGTAACGATTTCAAAACTTCATCAACTGAGAATGTGTCATGCAAGATAACTGTTGCCCCGCTAAGCATTGCGCAATGGATGGCAACGAATAATCCATGCACATGAAAAATCGGTAAAGAATGGAGAAGCACGTCAGTAG
>JAYYZG010000061.1:0-30496 GCA_036687775.1 Actinomycetota bacterium | reverse complement strand
GACGATACAGGCAAAGTTCGTGTGTGACAAGTGGCACATGGTGGTTATGTTGAATTTGTGAAAAATAATTTTTATCCCAATTATCCAAGCTATTTTAGTTACATGGATGTGCTTTGTGACTAAGGTCTGCGCCCATCGTGGGGCTTCTCTTACCTTTAAAGAAAACACTCTTGAAGCATTCACACATGCGGTGACTTTAGGCTCTGATTGGGTTGAACTGGATGTTTGGTTAGCGAGTGATGGGAATGTGGTGGTTCACCACGATCAAACCGTAGGAACGGATCTTCACATTCAGGAAGTAACTGTTGAAGATCTTCCAAATGACGTTCCGCTGCTCGGAGCTGCGATGGAGGCATGTGCAGGGGCGCACATGAACATTGAGCTAAAAGTATCTGAATCCACGCCCACGGAAAGACTCGTTGATTCTGTTTTGGATGTGATAGGCAGTGCTAGCCATGATCAACAGTTTCTTTTATCATCATTCAGCAGAGACGTGCTTGAATATGCCAGAGCAACATCATCCACAGTTCAACTTGGGTTTTTGACTATCGGGGATTTCAAAGAGAAGAAGAATTTCCTCCAAGGACTCAAACTTTCCGGTTTTCAATCGGTGCACCCGCATTACCTTGCAGTAGATGTAGATTTCGTAGTTATTTCTCATGAATATGGTCTAGAGGTCAATGTCTGGACGGTCAATGATGAAGACCGTATGGAAGAACTTATCGGTTTCGGGGTGGATGGAATTATTACTGATGTCCCAGACGTCGCTCTAGAGGTTGTCAAAAGGCGCGACGGTTAATTACTCCCACAAGGTTGGAAACCCTCACAGGGTAAATCCGGCATTGTGGTGTCGTAGAGCCAGCTAGAAAAAAAATCTTCAAGGTCTGCACCGCTGACGCTCTCAACTACCTGAATGAAATCAGATGTAGTGACACTTTTCCCTCCGAAATCGTCTACATATTTCCGGACAGAAGCAAAAAATGCATCATCCCCAATCGTCATTCGAAGAGCATGCAATGTCAGGGCACCTCGGAAATATACAGCTGGGGCGAAAAGATTTTCTGGACCTGGGTCTCCTGGAGGAACACCGAACCAACCATAAGCTTCGCCAGTGGTAACTAGAGAACGCATCTCGAGAAAGATATCGTACCCCGGAGCAACAGCTTCTTCGAAGAGGTACTCACTGTAAGTTGCGAATCCCTCATTGAGCCAAATTTCGCTCCAATTATCTACCGTTATGTAGTTACCAAACCATTGGTGCTCCAATTCATGCACGTGAATATAGTGTTGTGTCCATGTCCCGTATCCAAAAATTGAAAGAGTTTGAGTTTCCAGAGCGAAACCTAGAGGATCATTGAGAGCGAGGTATCCATAGGTGTCATATGGGTAGGGGCCAAAAAGATTCGAAAAGACCTCAAACATAGGACCATAGTCAATTCCAAAGGTTTCTTTACCATATTCAAATCTGCCACCAGGATATGAATCCGCACTTTCAGCCCAATGACGTAAATGCACGCCGCCCAAGTCTTCCGCATCAGATTCGGTAAATAGACCATACGCCAATACCGTTAAGTAGGGGGCTTGCGGATATCTTGTTTCGTAGATCCAAGTTTTTATTGGAAAATTTTGGGCATTCGTTGTCTCTTCTTTGGAGATGAGATAGCCATTAGTTACAAACTCCCAATCAACAAAAGCGTAATAATACCTACCATTATCTACGGCCATCTCTATACGGAACTGGGCCCGATCCCTGGGGTGGTCGTTTACAGGATGCCAAGCCATGCTGCTTGAGGGTTCTCCGACAACGTACATAATCCTGTCGATATAGTACGAGCCATCGTCAACTAGAAAGGGTTCGTGGTACCAACCCCCGGCACCAACTGGGGCGTATTCGGCAGGGACCGGTCCGGGTTTACCCGAATAAGCAAATCGTGCTTCAAATTCGGACCCTACGGGCAGGTTATTTTCTGGCACGACGGTGACTTCAGTGCCTTCTCTGATGAAACATGCCTCTTCTCCATTCACTGTCACTTCACTAATGGTCATGTTTGCGTTTAGGTCTACGTTAAAGCTGGAAAGGTTCTCAGTGGTCTTTGCTTCTATCGTCGTCCAACCACCCAGATCTCCAGTACCTGGTTCCCATTCGATGTCAATAAGGTAGCGATCGACGTCATACCCTCCGTTGCCAAGATTGGGGAAGTATGGATCGCCTACTCCTTTGGATCCTTTATGAAATTCCGTATCAGATTCACCAGAAGTGGAAGATTCTTCGCAAGTTTGTTCAGCGGGTGTGGGTTTCGGCAGGGTTTCAGGTATTTGTTCGGCGGGTGTGGGTGCGGGCGGAGGTGTTGGAGTGGGCGTAACTTCTTCAATGGTGGACGTAGGTGTTTCCTGTTCAACAAGTTCATCAACTGGTTTCTCGCCGGTATCGCCAGCGCATGAGGTTGCGGTTACAAAAAGCCCGAATGCCATTGCCGAAACGGCAGAGAAATGAAGAAAGTTAAACCTTTTAGTATTTATGTTCTTCATGTTCGGGTAGGCCAACGAGGGAGGGATTTGGGGTCACTAGTTTCAGCACATCGGGGGCGTATCTGAAATCAAGACTCGTGACTTCACCTAAATAATCTCCATCAACTTGATAAGGGAATGGTCGATGACCTTCAACACGGAAACTTGAGACATCAGCCTTGTAATTTATGTATGAATGTTTGTGGAATGCAGTTGATCCTCGAATAGCTCCGCTGACAAGATTCAGCATGCGGTTCACTCGAAGACTGTTGATACTAATAGCGACCAAACCACGGCTTAAATCTGCGTCGGGAGACAAATTCAACGATTTGCTACCGAGATAGGTGTATGGGTCGGTATTCAAACAAATCGCAAATTTTGAGTTTGGGACAACGCTTCCATCGCTGTGTCTTATGCGAAAAGCAGGTTTTTTGCGGTCATAGTGGCGGAGCCAAGTATCTATGGCTGCGTACACGAATAAAGCGTGGCTAGCGTACCGTTTTAACCTTCCGCGCTTTTCAACTTCTGCGACCACTGCGGCGTCAAAACCCATTCCAGCGTGGAAAAGGAAATATCGTCCGTTAACGCATCCAAGACCAATTCGTTTTGGTACGTGATTCTCAATTGTTTCAAGAAGGATGCCAGTGGCTTCAACTGGATCGTCAGGTAGTCCAAGGGTGCGGGCAAATACATTTGTTGACCCACCTGGAAGAACCGCAAGTGCCGTCTCAGAACCTATAAGTCCATTAGCGGCTTCATTTAATGTCCCGTCACCTCCAAGAACCATTACAACATCAAATGATTTCTCTGCGGCTTCTCTTGTTATTCGAGTAGCGTGATCCCTTCGAATGGTTTCTGCCAGGACAACTTCATGGTCCGCCGCCAGTGCCTTTTGGATGACTACCCGAGTACGTGGCGTGACTGATGACGCTGCAGGATTAACTAGGAACATTATCTTCACATCACCATTGTACGAAATTTGATCCGAACTGAGGGTTTCCGCCTGTTCTACGGTTGTGGAATCTTGCTAAACCTGTTGTAAGGTCAAGATATTGATCTAGGTAGGTCAACGTATAAATCCCCGAAAAGTAGAGAAAAATGAAAGTAGCAGTCTGCGTAAAACAAATCCCGGATCCCGCAGATCCAGGAGAAATTGACCCGAACACGAAAACATTGAAACGTGACACAAAACTGATTCTTGACGAATCTGACTCTTACGGAGTCGAAATGGCACTTCAACTAGTAGGAGACGACGGAGAGGTCGTACTCGTATCAATGGTTCCAAACAATGAACGTAACGGGTTAAACAATGCTCTAGCAATGGGTGCTCATAGCGCTCTGCTTGTAAGCGACGATGCCTTATCTGGAACCGATGCTTTAGGTACGGCAAAAGTCCTTGCTGCGGCTATTAAGAGAATAGGTGCTGATCTAGTATTAGCAGCCACCGAATCTTCCGATGGATACACGGGAACCGTTCCCGAGCAAGTAGCTGAACTCTTGGGACTCCCATCAGTTACATTCGCAAAAGAAGTAAGCGTTGACGGAGGAAATCTGGCGGTTAAGAGGCAGACAGAAGATGGTTATGACGAAGTAACTTGTCCACTTCCTGCTTTAGTGTCAGTTACTGCAGGTGTGGTTGAGCCGAGGTATCCCTCATTTAAAGGAATTATGGCTGCGAAATCAAAGCCCGTTGAAGAACTTGGATTAGCGGACCTTGGCATTGACGCAGCAAGTGTTGGCTGGGCAGGCGGTGGGCAGGAAATCGTGTCCATAGAACTAGCTCCAGCGCGCGAAGCGGGAGAAATTATCGAAGATGAAGGTGATGGCCATGAACGAATTGTGGCATTCCTTCAAGAACTGAAAGTCATATAGGAGGCGACATGGGAACCATATGGGTACACGCAGAAACAAATAATGGAACAGTCTCCACCATCACCCTTGAATTGCTAGCAAAAGCTCGTGAACTAGGTGATGTCGTAGCTGTACATGCAGGAGGCGACGCTGAACAAGTAGCAGCGGAACTAGGAGAACATGGTGCAAGCAAGATTCTCAGCACCGGAGATCTTGATGGTGGCCTACCAGGTCCAGCTCTAGGATCAGCGTTGGCTGACTTAGCTGCAAGTGAAGCGCCACAGGCAATTCTTTTCGGCACGACATACGGTGGACGTGATGTCGCTGGGCGTCTCTCTGCAAAATTAGATGCGCCTGTAATAACTAACATTGTTGACATCATTGATAGCGACGGGCTTGTTGGAATTGAACCAGTTTTTTGCGGCACAACAAATGTGAACACAAAATTCACGGGAAGTAAGCCAGGAATTTTCCTTGTCCGCCCGAAATCATTTAACGCCGAATCTTCAGGTGGAAGCCCAGCAGAAGTTGGAGCATTAGCTGTGCCCGAATTAGGGGCGACTGGCTCCGCTAAAGTTGTTAGCCAATTTGTTGAAGAGTCCGATGGACCGAAATTGGATGAAGCTGGAGTTGTTGTTTCAGGAGGGCGTGGACTTGGCGAAGCAGAGAAATACCACATGATCGAAGATCTTGCCAAAAAACTTGGAGGAGCTGCTGGAGCATCACGCGCAATCGTTGATGCCGGCTGGGTTCCTTACAGTTACCAGGTAGGCCAAACTGGAAAAGTTGTGAAACCCGATGTGTACATCGCGGCGGGCATTTCAGGAGCTACCCAGCACATGGTCGGCATGAAGGGCTCCAAGACCATTATCGCGATCAATAAGGACCCAGAAGCCCCAATCTTCTCAATCGCTGACTTAGGAATCATCGGAGATGTCCATAAGGTTCTTCCAGCGTTACTTGCTGCATTAGGTGAGTAAAAGAACAACGAGATAAGCAGGTCCCGATGGGCATCGCTTTAAACATCGCCGCTCTAATTTTAGTAATCGGTATTTCTTGGGCTGGGATGATCTGGTTGGCTAGTTTCGTCCATCGGAATCGTAGTAAAGGTGGGCGGTCTGAGTTGGGCGATAGTTAATAGATGGTTTGTGTGGAATAGACCAATCTGCCCTTGTTAGTTACTCTTTGGTATGGATTCTTTGTTGCCGTCTGATCCGTCGAGTATTGATGGGTATGTGATTGAGGGCCGTTTAGGGTCTGGTGGTTTCGGGATTGTGTATGCGGCGACGAGTCCGGATGGGGTTCCGGTCGCTGTTAAGGTGTTGCGTCCGGAGTTATCTGATGATCCTCGTTTGCGTGATCGTTTAGCTCGTGAAGCTGACGCGTTGAGCAGGGTTGAGGGGGAGCGCACCGCTGAGATTTTTAAGGTCGTCACTGACGGTGATCTGGTGTATTTGGTTATGGAGCGTGTTGAGGGGGAAAGCCTCACCGACCAGGTCAACGATAGCGGGGCGTTATCGGGGCCGATGTTATGGTTCGCTGCAGCTGGTTTGGTGCAGGCGTTACAAGACATTCACGCTGCTGGTCTTGTCCATCGGGATTTGAAACCGTCGAATGTGATGTATGGGCCTGACGGGGTCAAGGTATTGGATTTCGGTATCAGCGTTGTCGCTGATGAAACCGCGTTAACCCAGACGGGGGCGTTTGTGGGGACTGGGGCGTGGATGGCCCCAGAGATGGTTCTTGGTAATGACGTCACTGAGAAAACGGATGTGTATGCGCTTGGTTTGGTTCTTGCCTTTATTGCGTTGGGTCGTCATCCTTTTGGTGAGGGGCGTGCTGATGCGTTGATGTATCGGATAGCGAACACGGACCCTGATTTGGATGGTATGTCGGAGCCGTTTCTTGGTGCGGTGTCGATGTGTTTACAGCGTGATCCTGATGATCGTCCTGGTCTTGAGGAACTGGCCGGGTTTTTCGGCTCGAATGGGGAACAGCAGTTATCGGCGACGTCTATTGTCGGGTCGGATGCTGGTGGGACTCGTATTGTGCAACCGGCGGTAGCGGCAGCGTCGGGTGGGGGGAATAAGAAACGTAACGTGTTGATTGGCGCGTCGATTGTGGCTGCTGCTGCCGTAGTCGGGATCATTGTCGGCGTGACTGGCGGTGGGGGTGGCGGTGATGACCCGCCCGAACTCGCTGACGCTGAAGATACCCAACTGCAGAGCGAAGAGGTTGCGTTCGTCCAAGACGACGAAGAAGAACCAGGACCCGTCGAAGCCGATGAGGAAGAACCGGCAGAAGAGGAACAACCAACACCGGAACCCGTAACCGAAGAAGCGGAAGAGGAACCTGTGGCGGAGGAAGAAACGGTTGTTGAAGAAGAACCGGCGCAAGAAGATACAGAGGCTGAACAAGAAGCTGTGTTAGTAGCGTTACTAACCGACACGTATGAGTGGGGATCAGCCTCGGCTTCCAAAACAATGATGCTTCAGGAAGCACTCGCTATACCAGCCGACGGCAGCTACGGAGCGGGAACACGACAAGCACACCTCAATGCCTTACAAGAACGAGGACTAACCATCACAAACGTCCCAGACGAGCCCACATCGACAGCAATAATTGGTTGTAGCTTGGATGTTGAAACAGCTGAATATCCAACATTGAAAATCCGAATTGACTTTACCAACGGGACTCCAGAAGATTATTGGCTGCAGGTTTATATGAGTTCTCAAGATGGCCAAGTAACCCCTTATGGACCGAGTGATCAAGTAATTAGTGGAACAAATCGGATTATTGACCTAAGTGCAGAAGCACAAGGAGTTTTGCCTCTTAATCGTCTTTACGTCTCAGCAAGTACTCTCGGGGAAGCAACTGCGTGGGAAGGTAACCCGCCCCACATATGCGTGAATGAGTTCTTTTTTGAAGAATTTGAAGAACCCGCCCCTCCAGTGTTCCAGAGCACATGCTCAATCTCCGATCGCGACCTAAGTTACGAACTATATTTGATTTCTAATGTGCCCCCCCCATATCAGGTAACAGTAGCGACAGCAGATCCATTACCTGACGCAACGCTCATGCCACCTTTCACCGGTGAGCTTTCTCGCGCCATCGAAATCGAAGGGGTAGAAGTTCAAAGCGATGGACCAATAACTATTGCAGATACGGGGGGGGTTTTAAATTCGCAAGACCCACCTGCGGCTGCGCCTGGGCCTGGTGAAACCGTGAGCTGGACGGACAACGCCACAGTCACTATCGAATGGGATACCCCAAACAGCGGTCAGTTGTATGAGACGTTCACATGTTCGAATACGACTACCTTCACGAGACCCTAACCATGATTGTTGGCCGCCATAGGTCTTGCGACCAAGTGCTAACAGACGACACCATATCTGGACGTCATTGCCAAATCATAAAAACTCCTAACGGGTACGTCATCGAGGATTTAGGTTCTTCAAACGGTACGTTCGTAAACGGCAAACAAGCCAAAACCACATCGCTCAAATCCGGTGACCAAGTTACTTTAGGAACAGTAGCTTTTACTTTTGTAGATGGTCAGTTATTACCGCAAACACCAACAATCCCATCAGAAACCCCTCAAGCACCTCCGTCCGTCTCAACGGGGAAACGTAGCCGTCTTTTCGCCGGTCTAGCTGTACTTGTCGTAGCGATCGTAGGTGTTGTGATCGGAGTAACAGTAGGCGGAGGGGAGAAAAATGGAGGTTTGTATGAAACGCCCGAGGATGTTGAAACTTTAATCGCTGAAATCCGGTCTGCTGTTGTAGAGGTCAAGTGTGGAAACGCTCTCGGTTCAGGATGGCCATTGGCCAGCGGTTCACAAACCGTGATCATCACCAACCACCACGTTATTGAATCCTGCCTAACCGAATCTGCAGGGGAGTTAGCATCAATAACCATCAATTTTACTGGAGGGCCTGTTTCCAGTGATGATGTGTTATTCGATGAAGAGAATGATCTCGCTGTGATCAAGACATCACACAGTTTCGAGGGCCTGCCAACAGCGGAAAAGCCACGTATCGGTCATTGGGTGATGGCCGTAGGAAACCCACTCGGCCTTGATCGCTCTGTGAATTTCGGAACTGTCAGTAACGTGGAAAACACGCAGATCATTTTGGATGTAGCGATCAATCCGGGAAATTCTGGAGGCCCACTTGTCAATGCTGAAGGAGAGGTCGTAGGGATAACTAGTTCCGTCGTCACCGACGCTGACAACATTGGAATTGCTATAGCGCTAAAGCAATTATGCGTAAAACTTCTTGTATGCGAAGCAGGGAAATGGGGCTAGAGACCACGAAGCATTAAAGGTCACGGGTTCTAATTCGAAGGCTGACAAAACACTACGTTGGGGCTCTTGCAATAACGTGCCAAAACAAGAAAACCGCCTGACCTGTGCCAAGCGATGAAGTGACATAATACTAGCACATCTGAATTTTCAATGTCATGGGAAACAGCATATTTTGCCGATTTCTCCTAAAAATCTGTCTATAAACACAACCTCGACCATGATTCCAGTTAAAAAACAGAGAAAAACCCCTCATATATCTATTTTAAAGATAGTAAAAGAGTCTAAATATCTCTTATATCGATATAGGTATTAAATAACTGGCCATGGATACCGGGTCCCAGAATGATCACTTGGGAAAAGCCCCGCGTGTATAAGTCCTTGAGCCCTTTGAATCATTGCCGCCTCTTCAGCGTCAGTAAGTAAGGCAGAAAGATTATCGGTTACAGGTTTCTCAACAAAAGATTTCAGGTCATTAAGCAACACGTCAGGGATCTTGGAACCAGCCCAATCCCAAATTACAGTCCGCAGTTTAAAATCAACATGAAATGTTAACCCATTATCAATCGCCCAAACTTTCCCGTCGTTGCTTAATAGGCAATGGCCACCCTTTCGGTCTGTGCTATTCGCTACGAAATCAAAGAGGCATATTTTTTGTAACGCGAGTTGGTTGCCTGGGTCTTCAAGAATATGAAAGTAGTGGACATCAAAATCGCATGGAACGAACAACTGTAGTGAACCAACTCCCATCGGACCTTCACATCGGACTGTTGGGGGCACGATATTCCAGCCAAGATTCCCCGCTAGTTCATAAGCAGCGACCTCTCTTAGGTAAAGACCGTTAGGGAAATCCCAGAGAGGACGTTCGCCTTTTGCTGGTTTATAAATACCTTGTAAGTCAAATTCATCATGTACAACATTGACAAGGTAGGTGGCATTTGAACTCCAAAGCATTTTCCCGATGATTTCGATATTGCTATCCGCTAACACCTTTACAGCATCGTCATTTGAAATGGGATCCCGGTCTCGGAAAGGTGTCTCGTTAGTTTCCATAGTCGTACTAATTGGAGCAGGGACACCAGCCGTCTGCGTAGTTAATTGGATCTCCGCAGATCTCACATGGTGGACGACCGGCACGAATCACATCGTTTGCTTTAGCAATGAAAGCTTTAACTTGCCCTGGCGTTAAATGAATTTGAGCCATCGCAGCTTCGCTATCTTCGCTTAGTTCCTCAGCTACAACGACAAATTCTGATTTATCTTTTTCAAAAGCTACCCCAATAGAAGAAACGATCCAATCAGGACTAACCGGTTCAATCAGTTCCAGAGCAAGAGGGACCTCATCTTGCTTAATAGGTTCAGCATCGTCAATAAGTTGATCAAGGAATTCAGCTAAAGCGCTGACTTGCATTTTTTCTAATTGAAGAGTCACTAAATCATCTGGATTCCCAAATTGAAGGAAAAAGACTCGTTGGCCGGAAGGTCCAACAGTCCCTGTAGTGAAATGCTGTAATTGCCCGAAATGAAATGAACGACTCATGGTCACATACCTTTGGGAAGTAGGGAAGCTATATCAGCTCCGGTTGAATTTACCGCTAGAACATACGGTGAGGATGATCCATAAAGGATAGGAGACACCGAGCAAGGTGAAATATTGATCCTTTGGAAAAGGTCAAGAGGTGTTCCTAATGCTGTTGCTATAACCGTCTTGATCGTATCGGCATGGGAGACAGCAACTACGATTTCGCCTCGGTGCTCCTCCGCTATTTCAGTCATTGTTTTAGACATTCGAGATTGAATTTCAAGAAATGACTCACCAGATGGAAATCGGAAGCCTGAAGGATTACTTTGTACTTTCTCCCAATCAGCTAACTTTCTTAAATCAGATAACTTTCTCCCTGTCCAGGTTCCAAAATCTGCTTCTATCAGCCCACGATTGCGGCGAACTTTCACACCGATACTATTTGCAATCGGTTTAGCAGTTTCAATCGTTCTTTCCATTGGGGAGCTATAAATAGCTGTGATCCCAGCTATATCAGCAAGAAACCTAGCTACCTTCTTCGCTTGTGCTTCCCCTGTGGGGCTGAGGTGAAGTCCTTTAGCTCTCCCTGGGAGGATCTTACCGGTAGTCGGGGTATGACCATGACGGACAAGCACAACGAGTGTCGGCTTCTTCTCTGTTCTTTTAGATCGTTGTTCTTTACTCACCGTTAATTACGTTATCGCCAGTAGAAGTTAATGGAATCAAGAAATACTTGATTCTAAAAACTTTTACAATCAGGCAACGAGTTTGTGTAAGAACCGCTAGCGTCCATGCGATGGATCTTAAAGAGATCAATGAAGAGATTATCGCATGTCGAGCGTGCCCTCGTTTAGTGAAGTGGAGAGAAAAAGTCGCTTGCGAAAAGCGCGCATCATATAGAAACGAAACATATTGGTGAAAGCCAGTTCCATCGTTCGGGGATCCGAAATCACGTCTGTTGATTGTAGGTTTAGCACCCGCTGCTCATGGTGCAAACAGAACTGGGAGGATGTTCACAGGCGATAGGAGCGGCGACTTCTTATTCGCAGCACTTCATCGAGCCGGATATGCAAATCAAGCAGAAGCAACTAGCAGAGGAGATGGACTTGTTCTGAAGGATGCGTACATCACCGCTCCGGTGCGCTGCGCTCCTCCACAGAATAAGCCGACTGCAGAAGAACAAAAGAAATGCCGTGACTTCCTCCTACGAGAGATGGAGTATCTTCCAAATGTGAAAGTTATTCTCGCTCTTGGCGGAATTGGATACTTATCGGTTGCTAAAGAACTCAATGTGAACCCTAAACCCAAGTTTGGACACGGACTTGAGGTTCCCTTACCTGACGGGCGCACCCTTCTATGTAGCTATCATGTAAGTCAACAAAACACGTTTACAGGACGATTGACCAATCAGATGTTTGATGATGTTCTCGACAGGGCGAAAGAACTATCAAAGAACTAAGCAAAACTCGGTAAATGATTTCGGTTCTTGGTCGTCGGTTTCGTTTTAATCGGATAGCGTCGGAGATCATGAAACGACGTTTATCCTTCATCATTCTTGCTTTGCTCTTATTGACGGCCTGCGGGTCATCAGGGAAGCCAAAAAGCTTTTCAGAACAACAAGGGGAGCTGTCTGGGAAAATATCTGCCCTAGAAGATCACCTTCTACAAAGAAATGAAAACCCTGATTTTGTTCCTTTAGTCCAACGAAACTTTTTGGAAGGTTGCGTAATTGGGGGTCAACAAAGAGCGCCTTCAATAGACTCTGTCGTCTTAGCCAATACATGCGCCTGTAGTTATTATGGTCTAGTGGATTATGTGCGAGATAATACTCTTACAGAACTAGATGCCTTTGAACTCTTTGAGAAGTTAGACAAAGCACTGAAGCAAGAGGGAGGCTACGCTGGGCTTAGTAGCAACTACACGGAGATTTTTGCCGCTTGTCAAAGTTGATCAGAGTCCGCCTGCCACTTGTGTTGTGTCTCCTGTGCGCATTATTCGGTTGCGCTTCAAACCAGGGCGAAGGGGGATTCTCTAAAGACCAAGGGCCAATCGCTGCTAATTTAATCGGGGCGTTACAAGAAGGAGAGGATCCTAATCTCGTCCCAGAAGTTAAAAGAAACTTCTTAAAAGGCTGCGTCACCGGCGCAACTGATGTCATCCCTGATCTTGTTGCTATCCAAGAGACTGGACTTCTCAGCGTTTGCGGTTGTAGTTATGAAAAGATAGTGGATCATCTTATAACTTCTTCAACTATGATCTCTGACTCTTCGGCTTCACTATCAGAAATAGAAAATGATGCGTACGAAAATTTTAAAAAATTGGATGAAGATTTCCAAAAAGGTGAAGGTGAATTTACTGAGAAGTTAATTGAGATCTTCCAGACCTGTATTAGAGAATCAGCGCCAATTATTTCTTCGTAGGAAGCCCTAGCCTCGGGCTTTCATTTGCCCACTCAGGCCATCGTGTTCGGCTTTTCTGGGCTAATTTCTGCATTAATGCTATAGCGCCAGGGTCGTCATCGCCTGGACGCGTTTCTATAGCGCCATCGGCAATCATGGCCTCAATAACAGCTCTTCCCAAATCAGTTCTAACGATGGTAAGGGTCCAGTCCGTAAGTTCTCCTATCCCGCCCGTTGAGATATCTGCATGCTCTGCAGCGAAATCTGGGCAGTAATTACACCCTTCACGGGTCCAGGCATGACACTCCTTTAAGTTTATTTCGTGGTAGTCACCATTGTTCATCCATACCTGAAAGACGCCTTTAATATTCATCTTTGAAATTTCATCTTTGTGTAGCCCATATTTGACCCAGAAAAGTTCATCAAACATAGAGTCATCAAAAGATTTTGAGCAAAGCAGCCCAATATTTAACTTAATAGGTTTACCGACCTTACCTACTTTCCTATTCCACATCACGGGCGCTATCGATGTTTGGCAGCTCATACCGACAAGGGCTAATCTCTCAAGACCCCTTTCTTTTGCTTCAGGGTATGCCATGGTGTTAGCTGAATACGTGTAGCGGCTCCCAGATCCTTGAAGGACTTCATCTCGGTTGGTCGCAACCATTGGTTTTGCTTTCCAACCAGCGCTTCCTTCAGCACCATCGGAGTCCTCAAGACCAGATACTAAGGCTCCATCAATAACGTTGTTCTCCAAACACCAGATAAGTATTGATGAGACCAAACCTCCATCTTGACCAATCTCGTATACAAAATCATCTGATGCTCGGGTTAGTAGAATGTCCTTGTATATTCCCGCTATTTCTTCATCCTCACGAACTCTTCCAAACAAATGATCGTCTGCTTCCGTTTCCCAATCACGGAATCTTGGACATGCACGTGTGCAACTTGTGCACCCTTTCTCACCGTGGCCACAATTTGAGATGCCTAACTCGTCTTCAAGATGGAAAGGCTTATATTGACCAGGCTCATGTTTGTACCCGATTACGTCATGAGGGCATGCAATCACGCAACCTGCGCAACCAGTACAAAGCCCAGAAGTAATTACTTCTTCATGCAATTCTTTCCATTGGAAAGACCAACGAGCCTTTTTTTCTTTCGGTGCGGTCTCTACATTTGCCATGATGCGAGGATACATCCTAGGGACCTCAGAGTGTCGCAGGAAATAAAACTTTGACTCAAAGGTGGTAAACAATTTTCCCTGCAATTCGCGCCCTCGGCAGGATTCGAACCTGCGCACATGGCTCCGGAGGCCAATGCTCTATCCCCTGAGCTACGAGGGCGAATCTTTTCAGGGTAGCTACACCAATACCCAGCTCAAAATAGGCACCTAATTAACCACCTGAAGTCATCTGCTCTGCTTCCGCAGAGAGCGTTGAATATGTAAAGGGGTCATCCAACCACCCCTCTGGTAAAGAGACTTTCTTTGGACCGCCTTTGTGACTGCGTGGGATCCGATAGGCCTCTTTAGGTAAAGTTAACTCTGGATCAAAACGGCTTACAATTTGGTCAAGCTCATCTAGAGTCGAGATTTGGTGTATCTCCCTTCGGATATCTTTCCCAACTGCAAATCCCGTTAAGTACCAAGAGGCATGTTTGCGAAAAGTCCGTAACGCTGTTTCAGTCCCGTGCCATTCCACAACGCCCGCAGCGTGTTGACACATAACCTTCCCGACTTCACCTAAAGAGGGGAAGGGGGAAGGGTCCATTCCGGAGAAAGCTTCCGCCAACTGTTTGAAAAGCCAAGGGCGACCAAGGCAGCCACGCCCAATAACTACACCATCCGCCATTGTTTGACGCATCATCCGAATTGCATCATGTGGCTCCCAAATATCTCCGTTCCCAAGGATAGGTATTGACTGAATGTGTTGCTTTAGTTCTCCAATAGCATCCCATTTTGCTTTACCACTGTAGAGTTGCTCGACCGTCCTCGCGTGAAGCGCTATCGCTGCCACTCCTTCATCCTCAGCGATCTTGCCAGCATCAAGAAAAGTAAGATGAGTATTATCAATCCCCATTCTAAATTTAACTGTGATAGGGATTTCTCCCGAAGCCGCATCAACAACAGATCTAATTATCTGTTGAAAGAGAGGGCGTTTATATGGCAATGCACCCCCTCCACCGTGCTTAGTTACTTTTGGTACTGGACATCCGAAATTCAGGTCAATATGTTCAACTTGTTCTTGTTCAACAAGATCCTTCACAGCAGCTTCAAGAGAGTCAGGATCTGTGCCGTAGAGTTGAATAGACCTAGGAACTTCATTCTCACCGAATTCAGCTAACTTGAGTGTCTTCTCGTTCTTTTCAACAAATGCTCTTGCAGTAATCATCTGATTCACAAATAATCCAGGTGTTGCCCCTGGGTAAGCGCTGTCCTCGTTTGCGTTATCAAGTCCCGCTTGCATAAAAGCTCGGCATAAATCCCTAAAAGGAACATCAGTTACCCCTGCCATTGGTGCGAGAACGATCGGTGGCCAAAGTTTGTGAGGCCCAATAGGCGTAGGTGAAAATTCTCCAACGTCAGCGAAATAATCTCCATGGTCTCTCACCCTGTTCACGTTATAGGGCAAATTGGAACGTTTGAGAATACAAAATCTTTTTCTCATAACACATAAATAGTCAGATTAATAAAGAAATGACAAGCGTTGACCTTCACAGGACCATACGATAGGGATTCAAGCGTGGAAGGTATTTTCATGATTAACGAAACAATCAAATCCTCTCTGCGTCAAGCAATGAAGGAATTAGGTGTCTCACCCATCCCATCTGAAATAAATATGGAACGACCCGCGAACCGGGATCATGGAGACTGGTCCTCTAATCTTGCGCTGGTTGTATCGAAAGAAGCGGGAAGGCAAGCCCGAGATTTAGCTGAGCAGATTTCTGAATACGTAAATGCGAATTTACCTGAAGGGGTAGAAGAAGTTTCAACAGCTGGCCCCGGATTCATAAATTTCAAAGTCTCGCTTCGTTGCTTACTCCAAGTGCTTGTTGACGTATTAGAGAAAGGTCCAGATGATTTTGGCCAGTTGCAGATTGGCGAAGGTAGAAAAGTCAATATTGAATTCGTAAGCGCTAACCCCACTGGACCCCTTCACGCCGGTCATGCTCGCGGTGCATGCTATGGAGATGCCATAGCGAGTATCCTCTCAGCAGTCGGCTTTAATGTTCATCGAGAGTTCTATATGAATGACCGCGGGCTACAAATGCAGATTTATGGCGAATCTCTTCAAGCAAGAAAAGAAGGGGCTGTAATCCCTGACGGGGGATATGGCGGTGAATACATCATTGAATGGGCATCGTTAATGCCAGAAGGGCTTTCCTTATCGGAAATCATTGAATGGGGATGTGCTCATGCGAAACAAGACCAACAAGAAACGCTTGCGGAATTAGGTATTCAATTCGATACATGGTTCAGTGAAAAATCAATGATAGAGAATGGGGGGATAGAACAAGCGTTGGGAGATCTCACTTCTGAAGGAGCTGCATATGAAAAAGATGGGGCGACATGGCTCTCTTCCACTAACTTCGGCGATGATAAGGATCGAGTATTGGTAAAAAGTGATGGAGAGTTAACCTATTTAACTCCTGACATTGCCTACCACCGAGACAAGTATGAAAGATCAGATTGGTTGATTAACGTCTGGGGCGCAGACCACCACGGCTATGTTGCCCGAATGAGAGCAGCTATGAGCGCTCTAGGCAACGACCCAAATGACCTTTCCATTCAGATAACGCAGTTAGTGAAACTCGTTCGAGCAGGTCAAGAAGTAAAGCTGTCCAAAAGGCAGGGCGACATTATTGAATTACGACACATAATAGAAGAGATAGGCTCAGATGCCACAAGGTTCATGTACCTACTCCAATCAGTGGACTCAAAACAGACATTTGACCTAGAATTGGCAGCTTCTCACGCTATGGAGAACCCCGTTTATTATGTGCAAATGGCGCACGCCCGCCTATGCTCGATTGAGCGGAACGCGAAAAATGAAGGTTTCACTCGGATAGATCTCTCACTTTCGGAGTTAGAAGTACTTACGCATGCAAGAGAAATAGAAATCCTCCGATACCTAGAGATCCTTCCAGAAATTATTGAACTATCAGCTAGAGAACTCGCCCCACATAAAATAGTTACATGGACTAGGGATTTTGCTAATGCCGTGCATGGCTTCTACCACGATTGTTATGTGATCGGGGACGGAGTCAGCACTGAATTAACAAATGCGCGACTCAACCTAGTAGTAGCATCAAGGACAGGCCTTAAAGTGGGGCTTGATTTATTGGGCGTTACCGCTCCAGAAAAAATGTAGGGAAAAATGGTTACGAAAATTTCGTCATCTCTTCTACCCGACAATACGACTATCGCAGAAGATGGAATGGTTGTTTTTGCAGGTGTTCGGGCCGATGACTTAGCTAAAAAATATGGGACGCCTCTTTTCGTTTACGATGAGGAACATATTCGTCAGCGCTGCCGAGAGGCAGTCACTGCCTTCGCTGATGGAGTTTCATATGCTACTAAAGCTTTCCTGTGTAAAGCCATGGCACGTTTAGCTCACGAAGAAGGAATGGGCCTTGACGTGGCAACGATTGGGGAGGCGTTTGTAGCTATTCAGGCAGGAGTACCCGCTGAGAAATTAACTTTGCATGGAAACAATAAATCATTTGAAGAGCTGCAATATGCAATGGATAAAGGGATTGGGAAAGTAGTTGTAGATAGTTTTGACGAAATCGCAAAAATAGAACAATTATTTTCTGCAAGTAACACCCCAGTTAAAGCGCTCATCCGTATCACTCCTGGTGTTGAAGCACACACACACGAATACATCACCACTGGTGAAGAAGACTCAAAGTTCGGGTTTACTGTTTCAACAGGACTTGCAGAAAAAGCTATAGATATCGTAAAAAATTCCGATGCGATAGAACTAATGGGCATACATGCACATATCGGCTCTCAGGTCTTTACTGAGGAATCTTTCCGAAGATCCACTGAAACACTCGCAGAGCTCGCTAACAGCTTCTCATTACCTGAACTTTGTGTTGGGGGCGGTCTTGGGGTTCCTTACCTTAACGACGAGTCATCGATCTCTATCACAGAATGGGGTGCGATCGTTCGTAAAGTCTGCGATGACCGAGGAGTCGCTGCGCAGATAACTGCTGAACCAGGGAGAAGCATTGTGGCAAGCTCAGCAGTAACCCTATATACCGTTGGCACGATCAAAGAACTCGAAGGTATTCGAACTTACGTTGCAGTTGATGGGGGAATGCACGACAACCCAAGGCCGGCCTTATATGGAAGTGGCTACGAAACATTTTTAGCTAGGGCCACCGATGCAGAAAGAGATATGCCAATAACTCTTGTCGGGAAACATTGCGAATCAGGTGATGTTCTCGTACATGATGGCTCCATCCCAAGCAATGCCAGCATCGGTGACCTATTGGTTACGCCAGTGACCGGAGCTTATGGACACTCAATGGGGTCAAACTACAACAAAGTTCTTCGTCCCGCAGTAGTCTTCGTAAGATCAGGTCAAGCAGAACTCGTTGTCCGCAGAGAAGGGCTAGAAGATCTACTTACAACCGACATGGGCTAACCAGGGCGCTTAAATTTTCAACAGTAAGACGTGCCTTCACCTCAAAACCATTTAATTTCGTCCATCTAGCACTCCCGCTCATGTAGCTTATAGGAATGGGAAAGACTGAAATTCGTATAGGGATTCTCGGCTGTGGTGTTGTTGGCGATGCATTAATTGCTCTAATCAACGCGCAAAGGGGCATTATCGCTTCGAGAACAGGTATAGAAATCATCATCAACGCTGTCGCAGTTAATGACCTAACTAAAGAACGAGGCGAATGGATCGACAAATCAATACTGACCGACAAGCCCGAAGACATAGTCTCCTCACCAGAAATTGACCTCATTGTCGAACTCATCGGCGGAACTGATCCGTCTAAAGAGCTAGTTGAAACAGCTATTAAAAATGGGAAGCCTGTTGTCACTGCAAACAAAGAACTCCTATCCAAAGAGGGTCCAAATTTATTTTCCCTAGCTGATTCAAATGGGGTTGATCTACTCTTCGAAGCTGCTGTCGCAGGGGGAGTGCCATTAATGCGTGTGCTACGAGAGTCGTTAATAGGAGAACCGCTTGATCGAGTTATCGGAATAGTTAATGGAACAACAAACTTTATCCTTTCCCAAATGGCAGAAACAGGTGCAACATATGAAAACGCCCTCATGGAAGCCCAAAGGCTAGGATTCGCTGAAAGCGACCCCACTGCGGATATCAGCGGACAAGACGCTGCCTCGAAAGCTGCGATAATAGCAATGGTCGCATTTGGGGCAGAAATATCTCTTAACGACGTCCCATATCAGGGAATTTCTGAGATCACTAGCGCTGACATAGCCTTCGCTAAAAAATCACAACGAACAGTAAAACTTCTTGCCGTAGTTGAACACTCAAATACAACTATCGAAGTCAAGGTATACCCTGCCATGCTCCCAAATGAACACCCACTTTCATCTGTGCGTGACAGTTACAACGCTGTATTCGTGGAAGGCCAAGCAGTAGATAGTCTTATGTTGTATGGCAGGGGTGCAGGTGGAAAACCCACAGCATCAGCTGTGCTAGGAGATATTATCGGCGCATCGAGCAACCTGCTAAGTAAGACCTGCCGAGGCATAGGGGAGCTTCGCCAAATTGAGTTAAAGGATTTAAAGGATCAACAAAGTGCGTATTACATAAGTGTGCAAGTTGTTGATGAGCCTGGAGTTCTAGCTAATGTCGCTTCGGTGTTCGGTGAAAATAAAGTATCAATACGGTCAATGGAACAAGAAGGAATGGGTGGAGAAGCTCGACTTGTCTTCATAACCCACGAAGCCAATGAGAGAAACTTGCAAGAAACCCTTTCCCAACTTGGCCAACTCTCATGCGTTGAGAAAGTAGGAACGACCATCAGGGTCATAGAACCTTAAATGCGTTATCTAAGCACGAGAGGCAAAACCCAACCGGCTACATTCAGAGACGTACTTCTAAAGGGCTTAGCTCCAGACGGCGGCCTCTACCTGCCAGAGCAATGGCCGATTTTTGACATCGGTGATATTCAGAAAAAGATTGGTTCGAAACCAAGATATGAAGTGTTAGCAGGGGAAATTATTTGGCCATTCGTAGAAGGCACATTCTCAAGAGAAGAATTAGATGACTTAATCGAGCAAGCGTATGCAACATTCACCTCTGAAAGAATAATCCCCACAAAAAAAATTTCAGAAACACTATGGTTGGCTGAACTCTTTCATGGACCGACCCTCGCGTTTAAAGATATAGCACTCCAACTCGTTGGGCAGTTATTTGACCACCAATTAGAAAAAAATTCAGAAAAAATTACTGTCGTCGGTGCTACTTCTGGAGATACAGGATCTGCTGCTATAGAAGCATGCAGAGATAGAGATGCCATAGATATCGTAATTCTCCATCCGCATGGGAAAACCAGTGAAGTCCAGCGTCGGCAAATGACTACAGTTCACTCATCAAACGTCCATAACATCGCTATAGAGGGCAACTTCGATGATTGCCAGAATCTAGTGAAAGCTATGTTCCGTGATGACACATTCAATCGCGCCATTAACATGTCCGGCGTGAATTCAATCAATTGGGCAAGAGTCATGGCTCAGATCGTGTACTACTGGTGGACTGCCATAGAAATAGCAGATGCCACACAAGTAAGTTTCTGCGTGCCTAGCGGAAATTTCGGTAATGTATTTGCAGGCTATGGGGCGCATTTAACTGGTTTGCCAGTTGAAAAATTTATTGTTGCTTCAAACACCAATGATGTTCTTGATAGATTTTTCAAAACTGGTCAAATGGAAGCACGAGTTGTCGCTCCGACTCTGTCACCCTCAATGGATATCCAAATTTCAAGCAATTTTGAGCGATTACTATTTGAAATCCTCAATAGGGATGGTGAAGAAGTAGAAGCAATGCTTGAACAATTCCACACTGAAGGTTTTCTAGCCGTAGACCAATCAACGCTTGCACAACTCAAAACTAAATGGGCGAGTTCAAGAGTTGACGATGATGAGACATTAGAAACAATTGCCAGTATCTATAAAGAAACTGGCAATCTCGTTGACCCACACACTGCAGTTGGGATAGCGGCAGCCAAACAGAATATGGAAGACCCCAATATTCCTATCATCTGTTTAGCTACAGCGCATCCTAGTAAATTCCCCGAAGCTGTTCATACGGCAACGGGAATTAAGCCAGAACTTCCATCTCATCTAGATGATCTGTATCTAAGGAAAGAAGAGTTTTCTGTTTTGCCGAACAGTTTGGAAGCCGTTAAGGAATTTATATTGGGAAGAACAAGAAATTAATCTTTATATAGATTTCTTTAGAACTGTTGCTGGTTGAAGTAATTACACGATAAAGTTTCAGAGTCGGGCGGAGCCTCCTGAGGCACGGTTACTGAGCGGCATCTCTTTCGTGGGTTGCTCTGACCAAGTCGCTGACAAATTAAGTCAAATTAAAGCGATCGGCGCTTTATACCAAAACCCTAAGATTGAACATAACAATGACAACAGAAACTCCAGATAGGAAAGACCTTGAGTCTAAAGATAAAGATTCTCTTCTCGCTATAGCGAAAGCAATGGGAGGGAAGCCAACAACGCGTGCAACAAAGGCTGACCTCGTTGACCTGATAATCGAACTCGCCGGAGGTGAGATATCGGAAGAGTCTTCAGGGGAAGCTGACAGCTCCTCTGATTCTGAAGAAACCGATGATACCGAAAACAATAATAATGCTGCCTATTCGGCAGACCCCATGGCCGATGCACGCGCCGAAGCTACGAAAGAGTCAAGTCCTTCTGGTGATGAAAACAATAATGAGAACAATGGAAAGAAACGTCGCAGAAGAGGGAAAAGCAAAGAAGCAATGGAAGAATGGTCAGGAGAACCAGTCTCAGCAGAGGGGCACCTAGACCTTCGAGACGACGGGTATGGATTTCTTCGAGTTAACGGTTTCCTCCCTAGCAGGGACGACGTATATGTCCCAGTAAAATTTGTCCGGCAATACGGTCTTAGAAAAGGGGATCATCTCATTGGGGCATACCGCCCAGCAAACCGCTCAGAGAAAAATCCAGCTCTGCTTCGATTAGACACAATCAATGGGATTGATTCAGATAACGCAACCGATAGACCAGACTTTGCCGACTTAACTCCGGTATACCCAGATACAAAATTGAGACTGGAGAGATCAGAAGACCCTGAGAACACGACTTCAAGAGCGATAGACCTCGTTGCACCAATCGGAAAAGGGCAGCGTGTTCTTATTGTCTCGGACGCCCGATCAGGACGAGAAGAAGTCATCAAAGAAATCTCGCAATCAATCGAGAGTAATTATTCAGAAGTGAAATTACTTGTTCTGCTTATAGATACCCCGCCAGAACATGTTACAGAAATGCGACGTTGGCTAACCCGGTCCGATGTTGTCGCATCAACTTTTGACCAGTCTCCAGAAGAACATGTCGCAATTGCCGAACTCACTATTGAAAGAGCCAAACGTATGGTCGAAATGGGGGAAGATATCGCAGTCATCATTGATGGCATGACTTCACTGGCAAGAGCGTACAACTTAATTTCCTCCAACTCCGGAAGGCAAACATCCGGCGATGTAGATGCTTCAGCTCTTTATTTGCCTAAGCGGTCATTTGGGGCGGGGCGGAAACTAGAAGAAGGCGGTTCTTTAACGGTCTTCGCAAGTGTACTGAGTGGCACATCTTCAAAGCTTGATGAGATGCTCCTCCAGGAGCTACAAGGTGGAAGCACTTCAGAAATATATCTTTCACAAGAAACTGCAGAAGCCCATATCATTCCAGCTTTAAATCTAGGAAAATCTGGCACGCAAAATGAGGAAGGACTCAACTCACCTGATGAATTGAAACAGGTCCAAAAATTGCGATCGGAACTTAGAGAAGCAGATACAAAAAATGCATCTTCAAGCGGGATGGAGTTACTTCTCAAAAAAATCGCTGCAACCGAAGATAACGCAAGTCTTCTTGAAAGTTATTCCTAACTAACAACTCAATTCCTCATCAGGGTGTGCGAACAGAATTCTAAAGATACGATCAATAAGACGAAATCCGTGGAGAGAACAAATGAAACCAGACATTCACCCTGAATACAGAGCAGTGGTTTTTCAAGATACATCATCAGGGGAATCTTGGATTACAAGATCAACAATTGAAACTGATGAAACCATTAAATGGGACGATGGACAGGAATACCCTCTTGCAAAAGTTCCAATCTCCTCAACCAGTCATCCCTTTTTCACCGGAACGATGACCATAGTAGATACTGCCGGACGGGTGGAGCGTTTTGAAAAACGATATGGAAGAAGAAAACGTTCAACTGACTCTGACGAATAAATCATAAGAGAATCCTGCCAATAGCATGATTGACGGTGAACGGCGCGCTGGGTTAAACCAAAGAAAACTAGATTCTCTATTACGGAATACTTTCCCAGATAGCAAGTTTGAACATATCCAGACCCAAAGTGGCGCCCTTCGGTCAAATGATAGAAATCAATACCTATACGCACCCAGTGAGAAAGTTTCACCTCTGGCCTTTGCGCTCACCTTTCTAGATAAAGGAAATGCCATCAATATCATTCTTGATCAGCCAGAGCCTCTTTTGCTTCACCAAGCTACGGGTTTGCAATCAGAGATCACGTTTTGGGTAATTGATGAAGACGAACTTATTCCTCACCCAAAAATCGAAATTGAAGAGGACCCAGAGAGTCCGGACGTGAACTCAACTATCGCGTTTCTGCTGCAAACACATGGCTGTGATGTTGTGCGAGAACACGGTGTTACCAAAGGAGAAATAAAAGGACTAGAAGTAGCGCGAATAGTTGAAGGACCAGATAACGAATCCAATATACAAATTGGAGTAGGGCACTACGATCAAGAAGCACACAAATTAGTTGACGGGAAGGAATCACCAAGTGAGAAACTCGCCCGAGTGGCTTCAGAAGTCCTCCAGTACCGAAACAAAGAAGCTCAGCCTCACCCACTTAATCGGATAGCTAGACCTAAATGGTTAATATCGGAAATCATCACATCCCCAGAAATCCTAGGGATAGAAGAGGCACGGCACCTTTCAGCCCCCGACACTACAAAGGTAATTACAGAAACCACTCCAGCAGCAGCTCTCGGTACAGTCGGAAACAAAGTGATTCTCATCATCGCCTCTGTGGGAGTAGATCTCAAAGCAGTTCCAATAGCAGCAGGACTATCAACTGCAACTGAACCAGATGAAATCTGGATGGTTCTCCCAGAGAAAGATAAGCACCCAGCCTTAATGAGACAGGCAGAACACCTCAAGACCCCTGTCCATTTCAAAACGGCTGAAGAGCCTTGGCCAACCTAACTTCATACCCAGCTTTAAAGCATTAATTCAGGAACACAGATTTAAGGCAAAAGTACAGGTATTCTCACTTCATGGCAGATCTTCATGAAGAACTAGAGCAAGAATTCTTAGACCTCCAAGGTCGCTTAGGTGATCAAGACTTATTAGCCAACCAGGCGGAGTACGCAAAGGCAGCAAAACGTTACAGCGAACTCGAAAACATTGTTCATTGTGTTCGGGGGATTAAGTCGGCTTCAGAGGACTTGTTGGTCGCTAAAGAATTACTTTCAGAAGCTGATGGTCAAGAACGAGAAATCCTCCGAGAAGAAATAAACCAAAATCAAGAAAAAATTTCAACCCTTGAAGAGGAACTCCGGCATCTCCTTATCCCTAAGGATCCGAATGAAGACAAAAACGTGATTATAGAGATTCGAGGAGCCGAAGGAGGAGAAGAAGCAAACCTTTTCGCCAGAGATTTGTTTGAAATGTATTCAAGCTTTGGAGGAAAAAAAGGTTGGAAACTGGAAGTTCTTAATAGTCAACATTCAGACATGGGAGGATTCACAACCATTACTTTCATCTTAAAGGGCGAAGATGTCTGGGCGCAGATGAAATACGAAGGTGGTCCGCACCGAGTCCAACGAGTCCCCGTCACAGAAACACAAGGTCGAGTGCATACCTCATCGGCGACTGTTTCTGTGCTCCCCGAAGCAGATGAGATAGACGTAGCAATTCAAGACTCAGACTTGCAGGTAGATGTTTTTAGAGCATCGGGACCCGGCGGTCAATCAGTCAACACAACTGATTCGGCGGTACGAATAACCCATAAACCAACGGGGATCATCGTTTCTATGCAGGATGAGAAAAGCCAGTTGCAAAACAAGGCACGAGCAATGGTTGTTCTTCGGTCTCGGCTACTCCAAGCAGAACAAGAACGAATACAAGCCGAACAATCAGCAACAAGAAAAGACCAAATGGGGGGAGGTGGCCGATCTGAAAAAATAAGAACCTACAATTTCAAAGAAAATCGGATAACCGATCACAGAATCGGACTCACACTCTACAAACTTGACAGAGTCCTTGCCGGGGAAATGAATCAAGTCGTTGATGCTCTCGCTGAAAACGAAAGAGCAACTCAATTAACGCAAATTGAAACAAACGAATGACACCAGACGATCGGAAAAGAACTCCCGGAGAGGAAGTTCTATGGCGGCATTTCTACCAGGAAGCGAAAGAAATACTTGAATCTAAAGATTTTGAGGTGCCAGATATGGAAGCGAGATGGATTGTTGAAAAAGCATCAGGATCCCAAGGAACTGAATTCACATCCGTTATAGATGAGAAAGCTAGCACCTTAGAAATCAAACATTTTAAAGCAATTCTAGAAAAGCGCTTAGCGGGACAGCCATTACAGTACGCTCTGGGATCTTGGGGATTTAGAAAGTTGGACCTCTACATAGATAACCGTGTTCTCATACCTAGGCCAGAAACTGAGATTTTGGTAGATGTGGCACATGCATTACTTTCAGATTGCGATACCAAGACCCCTCACCTTGTCGGAGATCTTGGCACAGGATCTGGAGCAGTTGGTCTTGCCATCGCTCAAGAGCGTGAAGACGTCCAAGTGTTTCTGATAGACAGTTCACAAGATGCGTTGAAGGTCGCAACAGCTAACCTAGCTGGGCTAGGAAACGATGCTAGAAAAGTGCATATATTGCACGGCTCATGGTTCGAACCTATACCCAACGAACATAGAGAATCATTTTCATTAATCGTAGCTAACCCCCCGTACATCTCAATCGATGAACATTTACCACGAGAAGTAGTTGACTGGGAACCACATGCTGCTTTATACGCAGGGAAGAAAGGCACCGAAGCTATAGAAACGATCCTTACTGAAGCACATCACTGGCTACATTCCAGAGGAGCAATGGCTATAGAAATGGCACCACATCAGACTGAAGCAATGGTACAAAAAGCTCAAGAAATTGGTTACTCAAATATAGAAATCCATAAAGACCTCGCCCAGAAATCCCGGATAATGAGCTGTAAATGGAAACCATAGATCTCCCAAAGAATAATGAAAAGGCTTTACAACGATCAGCCGAGATTTTGCTATCAGGTGGGATAGTCATTTTCCCCACCGACACGGTGTATGGCATTGGGGCGCTTCCAACATTTCCTTCAGCGATAAGCCAGATATTTAAATTGAAAAACCGACCAACGACAATGCCATTACCATTGCTGCTAAGCGAAGCTAAACAAATAAGTAGCGTTAGTTCCTATCGAAGCCAAACAATGGACCAATTGACAGAAATGTTTTGGCCCGGACCCCTAACGTTAATCGTGCCAGATGTGATTCCCGCGATTAGCCAATCAATGAACGGGCAGGAAACAATCGCAGTACGCTGCCCAAACCATCATTTTGTGAGGGAACTTGTCACTAGAACAGGTCCTGTTGCGACAACAAGCGCGAACCTTCATGGGCAGCCAACAGCGTTGACGTTAAGAGAGATAACACAATCATTTGAAGAAGTAGAGCTCGGAATTGATGATGGCGAATGCGACCATGGAACAGCATCAACAATTCTTGACCTAACTAAACCCGAACCAGAGATACTTCGCCAAGGCCCAATCAGCGAAACAAAGATTTTTCAAATATTAGATAAGTAAAAAAAAAGTGACCGAGTACCTCCAGTCTTCTTTTCTTATTATTTCGCCACACAGACGAAATAACCGCACTAGCGTTTAACGCATGAACTCATACAAAGCCCAAGAGAAAATAGCTGTGGGATGTGACCATGCAGGGTTAGCTCTCAAAGAAATTTTAATAAATTACCTTAATGAAATGGGTTATGAGGTAATTGACCTTGGAACAAACACCCCAGACAGAGTCGATTATCCCGATTACGGAGCAGCCGTCGGCAGAGCAGTTGCATCGGGAGAAGCGCATCTTGGCTTATTAGTATGTGGCAGTGGGATAGGAATAGGGATAGCTGCTAATAAAATCCCAGGAGTCAGAGCGGCAACAATTCATGACGCAACCTCTGCTCATCTTGCAAGAGAGCATAATGACGCAAATATTATATGTTTGGGAGAAAGACTGATTGGACAAGAAGTCGCTAAAGAAGCTCTTTCCGCATTCCTCAATGCTGAGTTTGAAGGTGGGCGTCATGCTGACCGAGTTAAGAAGATTGACGACCTTCTAGAATCCTAGGGATAAAAAATCTATGGCATCCCAACTTCTGGGTACAAGGGATTCTGCTCAAGAAGTTCAGCGCAACGGGTCCGATTATCATTCTGAATAACATCAGACAGATTGAATTTTGCTTTTGATAATTCACCAGAAGTAGTTGTTGAAGGTTCGGTTGCTTCCAAAGTTGAACAAATAATCTCCGCTATATCATCCATGTCATCGCAACCCATTCCAACACTCGTCAAGGCAGGGGTTCCTAACCGGATCCCTGACGTGTACCAGGCACCATTCGGATCGAAAGGTATCGAATTTCTATTGACGATCACTCCTGATTCTTCCAAAGCGCTCTCGGCTTGACGACCAGTCAATCCAAAACTCCGGACATCAACTAGAACTAAATGGTTCTCAGTCCCACCAGTTACAAGACGACCACCGCGATTCTCGATTCCTTCAGCAAGGGCATTGGCATTATCAACAACTTGTTGAGCATAGGATCGAAAAGATTCCGTTTTCGCCTCAGCAAAGGCAACCGCTTTTGCTGCCATCACATTTGCCAACGGACCACCAAGCACCATCGGGCATCCTTTATCAATATGTTCAGCAAGATCGCTTTCGTTGGAAAGGACGATTCCCCCACGAGGACCACGAAGAGACTTATGGGTTGTGGAGGTCACAATATGGGCATGAGGAATCGGGTCAAAATCTTCCGTAAAAACTTTTCCTGCTACTAATCCAGCGAAATGCGCCATATCAACCATAAGGGAAGCATCAACAGCGTCAGCTATTTCACGCATTTTGGCAAAGTTCACTTTCCTTGGATGGGCAGAATAGCCAGCGACTATTATTAAAGGTCGAAATTCTTCCGCAAGGTTTCTAATAGCGTCATAATCTAAGCGTTCAGATTCAGGGTCCACTCCATAAGATCGTTGGTCAAAAAGCTTCCCAGAGATATTTGGTCGGAACCCATGTGTTAAATGGCCGCCGGCATCAAGTGACATGCCGATCATTCTTTGCTCCCCGAAAGCCTTCCGTAAGATAGCCCAATCTTTTTCTGTGAGATCGTTCACATGTTTAGATGCATGCGATTCAAGAAAAGGAACCTCAACTCTATAAGCAAGAAGTGACCAGAACGCAACTAAGTTAGCGTCTATCCCAGAATGTGGTTGAACGTACGCATGAGCCGCTCCGAAAAGCTCCTTAGCGTGGTCACAAGCTAACGTCTCAACTTTGTCTACAAATTCACAGCCGGCATAGAAACGGTGGCCAGGGGTGCCTTCAGCGTATTTGTCGCTGAACCAGTTTCCCATCGCTAAAAGCACTGCAGGTGAAGCATAATTCTCCGAAGCAATCAGCTTTAGTTGACTACGCTGATTCCCTAACTCTCCACGAATGTACTCCGCCACCAAAGGTTCGCTTTTCTCAACAACATTTAACCCATAGGAGAATGCTATAGATTCATCGGGGATACCCTCGATAATAGTCCTTTCGTCCATAGGTCCTCCTTGCATAACAACCGATCGTAGTAGCTATGCGGATACTAGTAGATCCAGTTCAAACTTTGATAGATGAACAACTACTACCGGCAGTGTTTATAAGAAGTCATTAATTTTAGAAATTGCATGCCGTCATCGTCTGCCGGCGATGATAGATTGCCGTAAGTGATTCCAAAGGGATCAAGTCATCTATTAGCAAAGGAGCTACAACGTCATGGCAAAGCCAGTGAGGGCTCTTGAGGCAGCTGAAGATGGGGTAGTAGCAGCATTTGAACTCGTTCTTACACCAGCTCTCTTTGGCTTCTTTGGATATCTTCTTGACCGATGGTTGGCGACAGGTCCGATTCTTCTCATACTTTTAACGGGAATCGTTGCTATATATGAAATTTGGAAACTCTGGTACACCTACACGCAAAAAATGAAGACATTTGAAGATGCGTTGCCTGACGCGAAAGGGCGAGAACTTGAATAGTAACGAAACAGGAACAGCTAACACCGCTCCTGAACGGGAAGTAGCATCAGACCTATTTAGAAGGGGAGTAATAATCTCCCCATTTTTACTTGTTATCTGCCTTATTTTTTGGGGACTAAACGGCTTAGCATGTGGAGCTATTGCCCTGGGAATAGTCCTAGCGAACTTTCTCGGTGGGGCATGGGTTATTGAGTGGGCAGTGAGAATTTCCCCCCAGCTGCTCATGGGAGCTGTCCTCGGCGGATTCGTTATCCGGATGGGAGTAATTACAGCGACTGTTTTGCCCATACGTAACAGCGACTGGTTTGACATTGTTCCATTCGCATCGGTATTAATTTTTCTACATTTAGGTCTTTTGATTTGGGAAACGCGGTATGTTTCTGCCACGCTTAGTTATCCGGGTTTAAAGCCTCGCGTAAAGAGACAAAAGTAGAAAAAAAGTATAGGTTAGGAGTCGTGTTGAAAATGAATATTCTTGCACTAGATTTCCCTCCCGTAAGCCACTTATTTGAATGGCCGGATTTTGCCTTTGAGGGAACTCCGCTTGCCATGAACAAAACTGTTCTGATCTATCTACTTGCCCTTGCGCTTACTCTTGGTTTGTTTCTTTTGTCAGGATCAAAGAAAGGCCTTGTCCCAAGAGGGATCTCGCATGTCGCTGAGGGTGGCATTAACTTTGTTGAAGACAGCATAGTTATGCAAACCATGGGTGCCGAAGGAAAGAAATACGTACCTTTCCTGACCACAATGTTCTTCTTCATCTTCTTCTCAAATATTTTTGAAGTCATCCCATTCATCCAATTCCCAGCAAACGCTCGTATGGCTGTTCCTATCGCCATGGCTTTGATGGTTTGGGTTATCTATAATTTTCTCGGAGTTAAAAACCAAGGATTCTTTGGCTACATCAAGAACAGTCTTTTCCCACCCGGAGTACCTAAAGCTCTCTATATAATCGTCACACCTATCGAGTTCTTCTCGGTATTTATAATCAGACCACTTTCGTTAGCGATTCGGTTATGGGCCAACATGGTTGCTGGCCACCTCCTACTCGTTACGTTCGCTGTCCTCTCAGCTACGCTTTGGGACAGCACCTATGTTGGAGCTTTAGCTCCAGCAGCAATGCTAACCCTGATGACAGGATTTGAGATTCTAGTATCGTTTCTTCAAGCCTTCATCTTTACAATACTCACCGCCGTTTATATGGGCGGTGCCATACACCCAGAACACTAGGAGTTAACAGTGCTCAGCTTAATTGCATCAACAATAAGTATCCTCGCCGCAGCAGTCACAGAA
>JAYYZG010000060.1:0-22201 GCA_036687775.1 Actinomycetota bacterium | reverse complement strand
TGCGAGGATGTTGCGCTCAAAAGCTACGTTGCTCGGATACGACAGTAATTACAATATTTATGATCAAGCAGATTCTAAAACACTGACAAAAGAAGCACTCCTAGATGTAGGTCTTGATGTGAAACTTGCCGGTACATACCAATCTTTAATTTCTAGAGCAAAAAATGAAGCGAAAAACCCTCTGACACTTATTGAAGAGTTAAGGGATTTTCATAGTCCTGTACCACCAAATTTTGAAGCTGTTTATCAGACGTACGAGGAACTCAAACGTGTTAATAACGCAATGGACTTTGATGACCTACTGTCAAACGTCGTTGAGCTATTTGATACGAATGAAGAGACTCTTTCCCAATATCAGGATAAATTCAGATATGTTCTCGTTGACGAGTATCAAGATACGAATCCGGTTCAAAATAAACTCATCACCCAACTTTCCAGAGAACATAGAAATATTTGTGTTGTAGGAGACCCGGATCAATCCATATACGCATTTCGAGCGGCTGATATTAGAAACATTCTTGAATTTGAGAACAATTTCCCCGATGCAACGGTCATACCGTTAGAACAAAATTATAGAAGTACGCAAATTATTCTTGATGCCGCCAACAGTGTTATCGAGCAGAATAACCGCCCGTATGCGAAGAACCTTTGGACCGAGGGGGAAATGGGCGACCAAATCTCATGCATACAGGTTTTTGATGAAAAAGATGAAGCGGAAGTAGTTGGCCAAGAGATAAAAAATCTGGAGAATCTTCAATCATATTCCCGTGATGACATAGCAGTTTTTTATCGAACGAATGCACAGAGCCGGGCTCTAGAAGAGGTATTGACTCGAAACAAGATTAACTACAAGGTAATTGGAGGCCTACGTTTCTATGAACGAAAAGAAATTAAGGACGCGCTTGCCTATCTCAATGTTCTTGGCAATCCCCAAGATGATCTTTCTCTAGAGCGAGTCCTTAATGAACCAACGAGAGGGATTGGGAAAGGGGCCAGGACAATTTTGAAGCAATACAAAGAAGATAAAGACCTCAAAAGCCTGTATGAAGTTCTTCAAGAATCTCAAACTAATGCTGTTATTAGTGCTGAAATAGATGGAAAGGAAAAACAGCTTAGCAACGGGGCTCTTAATGGGATTAAGAAATTCCTAGCAGCGTACAACTCGCTTCTTGAACTTATTGAACACGATTTAGAGTTGTTTCAATCTCCAGAATCAAACTTAAAATCTATGAGCGTTATCAATGAACATGGAAATCTGTGTCCGCAACGAACGCTTAGTCATCTACTAATAGAAACCGGTTACCTTGCCTCACTTGAGACAAATGGAGATCCTGTTACAACCGCGACCCGAATCGAAAATCTCAGTGAGTTGCTGGGCGCCGCTGACGATGAACAATATAAACAAGACCTAAGCGAATATGAAGAACTTCAAGGGGCACAACCCGACTACCTAAAAGCAGTGATTCTTTTTCTTAATAATTCCAGCCTCACTGACTCATCAGAAGATCATGAGGGTGGCTCAGTTTCGCTTATGTCACTCCACTCATCTAAAGGACTTGAATACCCTGCTGTATTCATAATGGGTATGGAAGATGAGCTTTTCCCCTTCCCAAGAGCGATCTTTGAAGATGGTGGATTAGAGGAAGAACATCGTTTGGCGTACGTGGGGATAACCCGAGCAGAAAAGAAACTGTATTTAACTCATGCTTATAAAAGAACACTGTATGGTCAAACGACGTATAACATCCCGAGTAGATTCGTTGGATATATACCTGACCGCCTCATTGCACATACAAAGAGTAGAAAATTTGAAACAGAAATGAGCGAACGAGTCAGTAAGAGGCACAGCAATGAGTCTCGTCTCGGAGGAACAAAAGCTTGGTCTAGCGGTGACTCATTTGAACGTCCTACGAAAAGTAACGCTGATCAGGTCGGTCTCAGAGTAGGGGACGGTGTTCACCACGACATGTTTGGAGATGGTGTCATTGTGGAGTTAGAAGTAACCGAATATGAAGCTATAGCGACAATAAATTTCGCTGATGAAGGTCAAAAGACACTGGATCTATCCTGGGCTCCTGTGACTAAAATCTAGTCATTGTCTGGGGCATAGATTTGATTGAGGTCAATTTCTAGTATCCCAAGGTCAGTCACTATGACACGGAATCTGGTTAACCCTTCGCCAGTAGATGGGAAGAAAGATGATTCATCGCAACCATCAACGAAATTCTGGGTCTCAATGTCCCAATTCAGTCCGCAATTCACTGGATCAGATGGTGAGCGGGCATCAATAACGAACCAGCCAAGTGCCGGATCATCCCCTACATGCTGGACATAGATTGGACGCGCTCCACTTAATGAAGAAAAAGGAATAGGGCTCTTATCTTCTTGAATGCGTTCAGCAAAGGCATTTGCATCGCCAACTTCAAAAACGTCATCACCCAGTTTGAACTGGATCTCACCACTGCCTGAAAGTTTCACAATTACGAATAACAAGCCAATTCCCAAAAATAGGCTAAACAGAATAAAAGTCACAATCCGAGGGAAGTTCACCTGTCGACTTTGCAGAAAGGGCATAAAACAGCGTATTAAGCATTTGCAGTCATCCGGTTTTTTCCGTGAAACAATTCGTTGATGAGCAAAAGGGTCCGACAATTCACTAGTATCCCCTCGGGGCGTATATGCACCCAAAATCTTAAATCCACATATCAAAGAGGCTCTAATGGACTTGTTCGAATACCAAGGAAAACAATTCTTCTCCGAATACGGGATGCCAACTTCACCCGGGCAAATAGCATTCACCGTTGAAGAAGCAGTCAAAGCAGCAGAAAAACTCGGAACACCAGTAATGGTGAAAGCACAAGTTCATACAGGAGGACGGGGAAAAGCTGGTGGAGTGAAATTCGCAGCGAATATAGAAGACGTCAGAGAGCACGCAACGAATATCTTAGGGCTTGATATAAAAGGTCATATTGTTGGAAGAGTATGGATAGAAAAAGCTTCTGATATAGCTGAGGAATACTATGCCAGTTTCACTCTTGACCGTTCAGCAAAAAAACACCTCGGGATGCTCTCAAAAGAAGGTGGTGTTGAGATAGAAACAGTCGCTGAAGAAAACCCAGACGCAATAGCAAAAATTTGGGTTGACCCAGTTGACGGATTAAGCGAAGACGAATGCAAAGAATGGGTGAAAGCAGCGGCTTTACCCGACCAAGCATTCGATAGCGCAGTCGATATCCTCATGAAACTCTACGAAGCATATACATCAGGTGATGCTGACCTCGTTGAAATTAACCCACTCATACTCACACCCGAAGGAAAAGTACACGTCCTTGATGCAAAAGTAACCCTTGATGGAAACTCAGTCTTCCGACACGAAGATTACGCTCAATATGACGAAACCCAAACTAGAGATGAACGAGAAACAGCAGCACACGCGAAAGGCCTCCAATACGTCGGGTTAGACGGAAGTGTCGGAGTGATAGCTAATGGAGCCGGACTCGCCATGAGCACGGTGGATGTGATTAATCAAGTTGGAGGCAGCCCCGCGAACTTCTTAGACATTGGAGGAGGCGCCAACGCAGATGTCATGGCAGGAGCACTTGAAGTCATAAACAACGACCCGAATGTAAAAGCCATTTTCATAAATATCTTCGGAGGGATCACAAGAGGCGAGGAAGTAGCGAACGGCATTCTCGAAGCGATGCAACGCGTAGAGATTGAGTCTCCGATAGTGATCCGACTTGATGGAACCAACGCTGATGAAGGAAGAGCGATTCTTGAACCAAACCTTTCAAATGTCTTACTAATGGAAGCAACTATGCTTGATGCTGCCAGAACAGCAGTTGAACTAGCCCGATAGGAGAAATATGAGCATTTTCGTAGATGAAACAACAAAGGTTATATACCAAGGGCTAACCGGCTCACAAGGAAGCTATTACGGGCGTCTAAACCGAGAATATGGCACACAAGTCGTAGCTGGGACACACCCCAAAAAAGCGGGAACCGATGTAGATGGAGTTCCCATTTACGCCAATGTCGAGGAAGCGGTGCAGGCGACCGGAGCGACAGCAAGTTGCATATTCATCCCCGCAGCAGGGGTACGAGGAGCAGTTATGGAAGCAGCTGAAGGAGGAGTAACATTTATCGTCGCCGTTACTGAAGGTGTGCCAGCCCATGATGAAGCGTACTTTTACAACCAACTCAAAAGAGACTTTCCAGAAGTTCAATTGCTTGGTCCAAACTGTCCAGGAATAATAAGCCCCGGGAAATGCAACATAGGCATAACGGCAGGCCACATTGCCAAAGCTGGAGGTCCTGTCGGGATAGTTAGCAGATCAGGCACACTCACCTATCAAGCTCTTTATGAACTCAAACAAAAAGACATTGGGGTCACCACATGTGTAGGAATTGGAGGGGACCCAGTGCCTGGTACAAGTTTTATTGACTGCCTTGCAGCCTTTGAAGCGGACTCAGAAACCAAAGCCATCATGATGATCGGAGAAATCGGAGGGTCTGCAGAAGAAGAAGCTGCAGAATACATCAAAGATCATGTAACAAAACCTGTCTCAAGTTACATTGCTGGCGTCACAGCACCTCCTGGTAAAAAAATGGGTCACGCAGGAGCGATAGTCTCCGGAGGGAAAGGGACAGCACAAGCGAAAATGGAAGCTCTCGAAGCAGCTGGAGTTCGAGTCGGCAACAACCCGACAGAAGCTGGAGAACTAATGGCCGAGATCGTAGCCTCACTCTAATCTGCTACCAATAACCAAATACGCAATGGTGAACCGAAGCGCATCAAAATGATGGTAGGTTCAGCGCGTGCGCGTAGCTGTTCTAGCATCAGGAAGTGGGACCATCCTCCATGCAATGATCGACGCTTCAGTACCCATTGCACTTATTCTCACCGATCGCGAATGCAAAGCAGAAAGCATTGCAGCGACCAATCAGATCATCCATCAAAGAGTAGAGCGAAAAAATTTCGGTAAAGATTTTGATAGGAATGCTTACACGTGCGATATCACAAACACACTTCAAACCTATGACATAGATCTTGTGGTCATGGCAGGATTCGGGACGATCCTCGATCAACCAATTTATGATGCTTTTCATGATCGCGTACTAAACACGCATCCTTCTCTATTGCCGAGCTTTCCAGGATGGCATGCAGTTGCTGATGCCCTTCATCATGGCGTCAAAGTAACTGGATGCACCGTGCACGTAGCTACGAAAGAAGTTGATGCTGGTCCAATACTCGCGCAAGAAGCAGTCCCAATCTTTAATGACGACACAGAGGAAACACTCCATGAAAGAATAAAGGTAGTAGAACGTCGTCTCTACGTAACAACCGTTCAAGAAATCATAAAATCAAACCAATTGCTAGAAAGAGAAACATGAAAGCTTTACTCTCCGTCTTTGACAAAATAGGGATAGCGGAATTTGCCTCTAGCCTCCACGAATTAGGTTGGGAACTTCTTTCAAGCGGGGGAACAGCAAAACAAATCGCAGATGCTGGTATTCCGGTCACTGATGTAGCGGACTACACCGGGTCACCGATAATGCTCGGACATCGTGTGGTCACCTTGCATCCTAAAATTCATGGGGGAATTCTTGCCGATAGAGAGGACGAAGAACATCAGCAAGATCTTAAAGATAACAACATAGAGACAATAGATCTTGTCGTCTGTAACCTTTATCCATTTCAAGCTGAACCCGGCATAGAAAATATTGATATTGGTGGACCAACAATGGTTCGAGCAGCAGCAAAAAATCATCAATACGTTGGGGTAGTAGTAGATCCAGCAGACTACGATGTCGTACTCGTTGAGTTAAAAAATGCTGGGAAACTTTCAGATGGGACACGCAGAATGCTTGCACGCAAAGCGTTTGCCCATACTGCAGCATATGATGCCGCTATCGTCAGTTGGCTTGACGACACAGACCAAAGCAGTGACGCAGAAGATCCTTTACCTGATTCAATCCATTTAGCACTGGAAAGAGTACATGATCTCCGTTATGGAGAGAACCCTCATCAAGTTGGAGCAAGATACAAATATGCGAATGGATCTGGCTGGTGGGACTCAGCAACAAAAATCCATGGAAAAGAGATGAGCTACTTAAATTTATTTGACACGGAAGCAGCTTGGAGACTCGTTCACTCGATGGGAGATGAACCTACGGTAGCGGTAATCAAACATGCCAATCCATGTGGAATCGCATCCCATGAGGATATTACAGAAGCATATGTTAGAGCGAACGCTTGCGATCCAGTTTCTGCTTTTGGAGGGATTGTCGCAGTTAACCGAGAAGTCCCACTATCCATGGCAGAAGAGCTATCGAACGTCTTTACGGAAGTGATTATCGCACCAAGCTTCACAGAAGAAACCATCGTGAAACTTACACAAAAGAAAAACATTCGAATCATTGAAGCACACCCTCCTGGATTCCCATTACTAGATATGCGAACCATAGATGGAGGTTTATTAGTTCAAACCTGTGATCGTGTGCAATTAGATCATGCGCAATGGACAATAGCTACTGAACGTGAACCAACTGAGAAAGAATGGGTTGACTTAGAGTTCGCATGGAGAGTTGCAGCGAAAGTAAGTTCCAATTGCATTGTCCTCGCGAAAGATAAACAAGCTTTTGGTATAGGTGCCGGTCAGCAAAATAGACGAGACGCTGGGGCTATCGCTGCTGAGAAAGCAGACGGGCGAGCGAATGGTGGCGCTTGCGCTAGTGACGCGTTTTTCCCATTTATAGATGGATTAGACGCAGCGATTCAAGCAGGATGTACAGCGGTCATACAACCAGGAGGGTCAATAAGGGACCAAGAAGTAATCGATGCAGCAAATGAAGCAGGATTAACTATGGTCTTTACTGGAGAAAGACATTTCAAACACTAAATTTGTCTGACCCATTTTGCTGAACTTGAGGGGTTATAAGTAAAAGTAACGCACATGGCTGATAGAGGAATTTTGTGATCTTCCAGCTATCTGTAAACTAAGAACATGAAAGCAAATGCATCCGCTACGCCAAATTGGCAAGGCATTCATCACCTTGCCATGATCACACCTGATATGGATGAAACTGTTCGCTTTTACTGTGGTGTGTTAGGAATGCCATTAGTAGCGACTGTTTGTGCAGGTCCTATGAGGCATTACTTTTTTGAATTAGGGACAGGTAATACTATTGCTTTTTTTGAAGACCCTCGAGCCGAGACATTTGAAAAACCTGCTGGTCTGATGTCAAGAACAGACTTACAATTTGATCATCTATCTTTTGCACTAGCAACAGAAAAAGATCTTACTTCTCTTATCCAACGATTAGAAGACGCTCAATGCGACATCACTAGAATCGTTGACCATCAGATTATTAGGTCTGTGTATTTCCACGATAATAATGGCATAGCTCTAGAAGCTTCTTATTGGACCGTTCCCATAGAAAATCTCGGTTTCAAACCTGATGATGAAGTATTGTTTGCCGATCCTAATCCGGTCCCTTCAGTGAAAGAAATGGCTAACGGTCAATTACTGAACATCCCGAAAACAACTTTCCCCTCAATTAACTAGGGATTCAAAACATTGAAGTCAATGAATGATGAGATTTCTTAACTGTCGCGTGTCATGATCAAACTATGACTGCTATCAAACTTGACGGGGAACTTCTCGCAACTGAAGTCAAAAAAGACCTTCAAAAGAGGATAGAAGCACTTATTGCTAAAGGAATCACACCAGGGCTTGGAACCATACTCGTTGGAGATGACGGTCCGTCGAAAAACTATGTAGCGATGAAACATCGTGATTGCCAAGAGCTTGGCATGAACTCTAAGGAAATAACTCTGCCGGCTACCACCGAACAAAATGAGATATCCGAAGCAGTTCAAGCCTTTAACCAAGATCCAGAAATCCACGCGTTTATAATCCAATACCCATTTCCAAACGGATTGGATTATGAAGCAGAACTCTTGAACGTGCTTCCCCATAAAGACGCTGATGGACTCCACCCAGTGAATTTAGGAAAACTTGTGCAAGGAATCTCTGCTCCACTTGCATGCACACCTGCTGGCATCCAAATGCTCCTCACACGATATGAAGTCCCTATTGAAGGCAAGCATATAGTGGTCGTTGGACGAGGTTTGACGATAGGTAGACCCCTCGCGAACTTACTATCCCTAAAGCGACCTAACGCAAACGCGGTGGTCACCGTTGTTCACACTGGTGCAGGTGACATTAGCCCGTACACGCGCCAAGCAGACATCCTTATCGCTGCGGCGGGATCACCTGGAATGATTACCGCAGACATGGTAAAACCTGGAGCTGCCGTCGTAGCAGCCGGAGTTAGTTTCTCTGAGAAAAAACTCGTATCTGATGTTGCAGATGAAGTAAATTCAGTCGCTGGTTGGCTTTCCCCAAGAATTGGTGGTGTAGGACCAATGACACGGGCTTTATTAATGGCTAATACTGTCTCTGCCGCTGAAAAATCAAAAAACGACCTATAAAAGGTTTTTCTCTCTGCGTTTAATTAATTTTCCTACTTTGCCCTACACTCAGGCTATATGGCAGACAAAATAACAATTAACGAAGACCACACTTTAAATGTTTCTGATAACCCAATAATCCCCTTTATTGAAGGAGATGGGACTGGAATCGATATATGGCCAGCAGCCAAACTCGTTCTTGATGCTGCAGCAAATAAATATGGAAGAACCATTGAATGGGTTGAAGTACTCGCAGGTGAGAAAGCATTTGATGAAACAGGTGACTGGCTTCCCCAACAGACAATAGATACTTTTCAGGAATACCTCATTGGCATCAAGGGCCCCCTAACTACCCCCATCGGTGGAGGGTTTAGGAGCCTTAACGTCGCTATCAGACAACTTCTTGATCTTTATGTTTGTCTTCGACCAGTGCGATGGTTTGAAGGGGTTCCCTCTCCCGTGAAACAACCTGAACTTGTTGACATGGTTATCTTTAGAGAAAACACAGAGGATATTTATGCCGGAATTGAAGCTGAGGCTGGTTCGCCAGAAGCAGCGACACTCATCGAAATGATACGAGAAGTATTCGGTAGAGAAATTCGTGAAGATTCAGGCATCGGTATAAAACCAGTTTCACGAACAGGGTCACAACGCTTACAACGAGCAGCTATTAAATATGCAGTTGATCGAGGCCGCAAAAACGTGCATTGGGTTCACAAAGGAAACATTATGAAATACACAGAAGGTGCATTTCAGAAATGGGGATATGAACTCGTCCGTGAAGAATTTGATGATGTCGCCGTAGGCTGGGATGACTGCGGGGGAGACCCAGGAGACAAAATTCTCGTCCAAGATGCAATAGCTGATATTGCACTCCAACAAGTCCTCACTCGCCCTTCCGAATTTGATGTAATAGCAACAATGAACCTTAACGGTGACTACCTTTCTGATGCTCTTGCAGCACAAGTAGGGGGAATAGGTATAGCACCCGGAGCGAATATTAATTACATTACAGGACACGGCATCTTTGAAGCCACGCATGGAACTGCGCCTAAATACGCTGGGCAAGACAAAGTTAATCCATCGTCAGTTCTTCTATCAGGTGTTCTCATGTTTGAACATCTCGGGTGGAGAGACGCAGCAGATGACATCATAAATGCAGTTGAACGCACTATAGGTGAGAAAATTGTGACATATGACTTTGCACGATTGATGGATGGAGCCATAGAGGTGAAATGCTCTGAATTCGCTTCAGCAATTGTGGATAGACTTTAACACCCTCTTGCAACTAAGAGCATCTCTATTCTCTTCATAGAATGTAAGTATCTGAACGTATCAATCCGACAAACCCGTAGAGAAAACAGATGGCTAATTGAATGAATGCCTCAGCCACAAAGAAAGAAATCCCACAAGAGAAGCATCTCCGACGTGGCTTAGATCTTATAAAAAGATCTTTTAAAATACGTCCAATTTCCCACGCAATAGCAATAACTGGCGCATGCCTATTCTCAATCTCAGCGGTAGCGCTTACTCGTGTCCTTGGTTACGCAACAGATGAAATAATAATCCCCAGCCTAGATCATGACGCTTTGGACGATAGGCAACTATGGATTGCATTTACACTCATTATCGCCGTTGGTTTGTCGAGAGGTTTAGGCGCTTTTCTCCGCCGATATTTTCTCGCCGGAGCACGGTACGGGACCGAACTCGTATGGAGGCGTCAACTCTTCAATCAATACCTTGACCTGCCAATGGCATTTCATAGGAAAAAATCTCCCGGAGAACTTCTAGCTCATGCTGATAATGACATGATGATCGCATCGCTAGCGTTAATGCCTTTAGCTTTTACTGTAGGAACATTCTTTCTTTCAATAGTCGCCCTGATCAACCTTTTCTTGATTCATCCAGCAATCGCATGTATCGCTCTCATTCTGTTCCCGCTTCTTGCAGGAATGAACCAGTTGTACTCAAAACGCGTTATTACCCCAGCATCAGCTGTTCAAGAAGCTGTTGGAAATACTTCAGCTCTTATCCATGAAAGTTTCGATGGGATTCTCGTCATAAAATCATTGGGTCGAAGTGACGCGGAGGTTCAGCGAATCAGAACATCAGCCGCTCAGATCCGAAATCACCGGATCAGCGTCGGCAGGCTTAGAGCAATATTTGAACCGGCAATCTTCGCGTTACCAAATTTTGGTGTTATCGGGCTGCTCATGCTCGGAACTTGGCTCATAGATAAGGGGTCGCTCACAATAGGTGAACTTGTTAGCGCTATCGCTTTATTCGGAATCCTTGCCTTCCCTATGCGTATAGCAGGAATCTTCTTTGAAGAACTTCCTCGATCAGTCGTAGCTCTAGACAGAATTGATGAAATTCTACAATTGGAAACACCCCATAAAAAGAACACTGGGACAAGCAAAATTAACGAAATTTCCGTCAATCTAAAAATCGAAGGTTTGGAAGCGCGATACGGGGACCAATTGATACTTGACGATATCAATTTCACGATTACATCAGGAGAAATCGTGGCTCTTATCGGCCCAACCGGGGTTGGCAAATCAACTGTCGCTGACATGATAGGAGGTTTGCAGAAACCAACAGCGGGTCAAGTCTTCCTTGGTAACGTCCCATTAGAGGACATAGATTCTCAACAACGAAACAAAATCCTTGCTATCGCATTTCAAGAATCATTTCTTTTCGCTGACACAGTGGAAGAAAATATCCTTCTGGGTAGGAATTTTAATAACGATGACGTGAATCAGGCATTAGCAACAGCCCAAGCTACAGATTTTGTTAATGAACTCCCAAATGGGATACAAACCACATTGGGAGAACGAGGCGTGAGCCTCTCAGGGGGTCAACGTCAACGCATAACACTCGCTAGGGCATTAGTCGGAAAACCCAAAGTCATCTTTCTTGATGATTCCACCTCATCTGTTGACCCAGTCATAGAAAAGAAAATCCTTCATAATCTTAGATCGCACGCAGATGTGACTCTCCTCATAGTCGCCCATCGCTTATCCACGATCAAACTTGCTGATCGAGTCATATTCCTCAATGAAAGAAAAGTAGAAGGAACTGGAACTCACGAAGAACTGATGAACATTAAGTCCTACGCAACCCTAGTTAAAGCGTACGAGACCAGTGGAGAAATCCAGTGAAGCAAGAACGTCAAACAAGGAGAGCAACCAGAGGAGAAGTGGGTCATGAAATCCCAGTGATCCCACAACTAGATAATGAAAGTGAAGAGAAAAAAACTGGAGCGCTCGTTGTTCTCCGTCGAGGGCTCAACGTCAGTCCAGAATTACGTTCTGGTGCAACGCTAACGGTGATGATGGCGCTTATTGTCGCAACTGGATCATTGGCAATCCCAATTCTTATACAACAGATCTTAGATCAAGGACTCAGCACTGATACTGGTTTACGAACGGGATTTATCTATACCTCATGCTCAATCGCTCTCGGCATAATTACCTTCGTTGTCTTTGCGCAGAGAGCAACCTATAACCGCCTTGTAAAAGTCGCTGAGACAACAATCCTTGAACTTAGAATAAGGGTCTTTCAACACTTACAAAAACTTAGCTTAGCTGATCATCAAGAATCCCGAAAAGGAATCCTTACAGCAAGAGTGACGAGCGATATTGAAACCCTGTCCCAGTTCGCTCAGTGGGGAGCGATCGCATGGATAGTAGATTCGGTCATTATTATTGGGACGTTACTAGTGATGGCTATTTACAGTTGGCAATTAACAATTGTTGTCATTGCAATATATATTCCTATCGTTCCGATTTTGAAAGCGATACAACAACAACAATTTCTTAAATACCGAGAGGTAAGAGAAGCTGTCTCCGAAACTATGGGACAAGCATCCGAAGCTGTTACTGCTGCCCCAGTTATTCGTTCCTACGGTTACGAGGATTCAGTTCGAGAAAAATTAGAAAAAGCAAATCAATCTCAATACCATCGACAGATCAAAGCCCACAAGTTTTTTGCATTACTCGCACCGGTTATGGATACGTTCAGCGCTATGGCAATCGCAGGAGTTATCGTCGCTGGTTCATACATAGGACCAGATATCGGATTGACATCAGGTGAGATGATTGCATTCGTATTCCTAACAACTATTCTCATTGCTCCTATTTGGGAATTGGGCGAAGTCTTGGATCAGACCCAGACAGCACTTGCAGGATGGTGGAAAATACTTTCAGTCCTTGATGTCCCAATCGAAGTCATAGAACCTGAAAAGGGAAAGAGATTACCGAAAGGGCCGCTTGAAATTCAGGTTGAACAATTAGGTTTTCATTACCGAACTGGAGATACTGTTCTTCACGATATCAACATTGATATCCCAGCTGGAAAGAACATAGCTGTCGTAGGTGAAACCGGTTCAGGGAAAACCACTTTTGTGAGACTACTCGCTCGTTTAGCAGACCCGATTACGGGAACTATTTCAATTAATGGAATTCGCTTAACAGAGATCGATACTGCCTCCCGACATGACTCCATACAAATGGTTCCACAGGATGGTTTTCTATTTGATCAAACGATCAGTGAGAACGTCCTATTTGGCAAACCGGGGTCAAGTGAAGGAGATGTTCTACAAGCATTCGAATCGCTAGGGCTTCACTGGTGGATACAAAAACTTCCTAATGGTATCCACACGAATACAGGACCTAGAGGAGAACGACTTTCAGTAGGAGAAAGACAACTTGTAGCTCTTGCCCGAGCGCAACTAGCAAATCCTGGACTCCTCATATTAGATGAAGCTACAAGCGCCGTAGATCCTGAAACAGAAGTTGCACTTGTTTCAGCCCTTGATCAACTTTCACAAGGACGAACGACAATCTCTGTCGCTCATCGGCTCAGTACCGCTGAGCGAGCTGACTTTATAATCGTTTTTGATAAAGGACATATTGTGGAAACAGGCAACCATGAATTTCTTAGGAAACAAAATGGTATTTATGCAGGTCTGCATCAAAGCTGGGTAGGTAATACACAAATCATCTGAAATTTGGTCAACTCTACGGAGGATTAGCCAATGGGTGCCATCTATTCGCTAATCTCAGCGTGGGGACTGAGGAGGCTCTTATGAGTAAAAAACCGGTAAATGTAACCATCACTGGAGCTGCAGGGCAAATTGGATACGCCTTACTATTCCGGATAGCAAGTGGGCAAATGCTTGGAGCTGATCAACCAGTGATTCTCCGACTATTGGAAATCACTCCCGCTCTTGGCGCACTTGATGGAGTGCATATGGAACTTGATGATTGCGCATTTCCACTCCTTGGAGGAGTGGTAAAAACCGATGATGCAAATATCGCATTCACAGAAAGTGATTACGGACTTCTTGTAGGAGCTATGCCTCGCAAAGATGGAATGGAGAGGGCGGATCTCCTTGAAGCCAACGGCGGGATATTTGGTCCCCAAGGAAAAGCAATGGCAGATCATGCCAATCCCAACATCAAAGTTCTCGTAGTAGGGAATCCAGCGAACACAAATGCATTAATTGCCCAATCAGCAGCTACAGGTCTGAACCCCAAAAATTTCACCGCTATGACACGGCTTGATCATAATAGAGCTAAAAGCCAAGTTGCTTCTAAGCTTGGAGTCCCCGTTGACACAGTAAAGAAAATGACTATCTGGGGCAATCATTCCGCGACCCAATACCCTGATCTTTTCAATTGTGAAGTAAACGGGTCTTCGGTAGCTGAAACGATAAATAATCAGCAATGGTTAGAGGAAGATTTCATTCCCACTGTACAACAGCGGGGAGCTGCAATTATTAAAGCAAGAGGAGCCTCTTCTGCAGCCTCTGCAGCTAACGCTGCTATTGACCATATGAGAGATTGGGAATTTGGTACTCCTGATGGCGACTGGGTTTCAATGGCAGTTCCTTCTGATGGAAGCTATGGGATTCCAGAAGGCATCATTTCATCATTTCCTGTAACGTGTGCCGGTGGCGATTATTCAATCGTTCAAGGGCTGGACCTTGTTGACTTTAGCAGAGGACGAATAGATGCTTCTGCGGAAGAGTTAGTTACAGAAAGAGACACAGTTTCTGGACTGGGCTTAATCTAACGAATGTGAAATCACGAATCAGCTTATTTCGGAAGAAATAGCTATAAGTTTTTCAGCGTCTCCTTCAAATTTGAGAAGACCTTTCAAGAAAGCTTCTTCTGTCGTTAATTCTCCCGAGTTGATAGATCTAGCAATAGATCGGTTAAGTGAGAATGTAAAATCCGGTAAGTCTGATTGCCCATGGGCAACATTTACTTTCTCTCCATCTAATTCGAAAAAAAACAGTTCGCTATTTCCAGATTCATCATTAACCACGTACTGAACGGTTAATTGCATCCCAGGTTTGCCAAAAAGGCTATGGCTTATATTCTTTTGTAATTCAGCTACCCAGTCATTTTCAGAGAATGTCATTACTAAATATTACCCTTGGAAATAGCCAGGTAAATCGCCTCAGGAATTAATTCAACTTCAGCTGGAGAAGATCCAATCAATTCACCATCCGCCCACAATTCCAAATCACTAGAAATAATTTGAATATTCTTACCTGTCATCCCGATTACTTTTGGATGCTCCATATGGGAGCCATTAAAAACCTTACGGAAGAACCGTAGTAACTCAAAACGACTGATTCTTGAGACGAATGTCAAATGAGCTATACCGTCAAATGGATTGGCATCTGGAGCGATCTTCATCCCACCACCAAAATCACTTGTATTCGCAATATTGGAAAGACATAAGTCGAATTCTTTATGAACACCATCAATTTCAAACTCAACTAATTGGCTCCTCAAAGAAGGCAACTCTGCAAGAGTAGCCAAGGTATACCTGCTTGGCCCATTGGGCCATTTCATCGCTTCAGCTCGCGTATTCACATCGCCTGAGAAGCCAAAAGTTATAACAGAAGCAACCCATCGACCATCCACACGAAGCAGGTCAGTCAACTGACCTTCTCCTAGGGCAGTTTCAACTACGTTTTCTATATCCGTTGGTAACCCCAACGCTCTACAGAAGTCATTTCCTGTTCCAATCGGTATTAGCCCCAGAGTCGTTTCCGATTGAGCAACTGCTTGAATAGCAGAATGAACCATCCCATCGCCACCTGCGACAATTAATCTTTCCAAACCGTCACTTACCAAATTCCTAAGGTTTGCTTCAACTTCGTGAAGTGTAACTCCTTCAACAAGCGTGACTTCAACCCCGAGGTCGTTAAATGCTTTGAGGATTGTGCTAGTCCGTTTATGCCCTTTCCCTTTTCGCGCAAATGAATTAACCAAGAGATGGACCATTATCTTCTCCGCTCCAAATTCCAAATTGTGATCACGATAAGAAACCCAGTTATTCCGAAAACAGTTGGCCAACAGAAATCATTGAACGAGGCTGGCCAAGCAAGAGCAGACCCTTCGATGATTTCATTTTCATTTTCACTGACAACACCTACACCATTCGGCCATGGCCAAATCACCCGTAAACTCCCAATCATTAAGCCAACAAGAAAGGCAAGAAGAATATCTCGGAACCTCTTTAGAAGCCAGTTCAGAACTCGTGCTGAAAAACCCAAAGACAATGTTGCCCCAAATCCAAAGATCATAAGTTCAAGCATGTAACGGTTATTTATCGTTTCGATTAAAGAACCATACATTCCGATCATTAACAGCAGAAAGGATCCAGAAACTCCAGGAAGAACCATCGCACAGATAGCGATTGCGCCTGAAACAAAGAAAATAAGAAGGCCAGGTTCTTCAATCGGGCCGGCGCGTAAGCCAAGCAAAGCAAAAGCAGCTATTGCCGTACATGGAATCCAAAGAAAAAAAGAAACCTTCCAATAAGTGATCATCGAGATAGCAGCAACGATAGAAGCAAGAACAAGTCCAAAGAAAAAACCAGCTGTTGATTGCGGATATTCTTCCAACAGCATCTCAATAACTTGCGCAAGACTAACAAAGGAAACAAATACACCCATTAGCAATGGCGCCAAGAAACCCCACTCGATTTTGGAAAACGCTTCCCTAGATCCAGATGTATCTCGTCTCACAAGAGAGATACATGCATCGCTGCACACATGAACGTTTCTAATTAACCTCTCATAAATACCTAACAATAAAGCAATCGTGCCTCCGGAAACGCCCGGGACGACATCCGCTGCACCCATAAAAACACCTCGCATTACTTGATGTAAAGAGTTTCCAAACTTTGGGTTTTTGATACGGATTTTCATTCACTGAATCATAGGGGCGATTTGCTACAACGTAGAACAACTTAATAAATAGAAAAACAACTACAGGAATCTTGTAAGAAATTATTGTTCGTGTGATCCTTTCGGTATCGTCGTAATAGAGGCAACATGGAAACAGATAAACAAAGTAAGGGCGATGAATACTTACTAAACCTTTTCCTGACCGAAGAGGGGATAGCTAACCCTGCTATCTGGTATAAACGACTTCGGGATGAATCACCTATCTTCATAAGCTCATCAGGTTCTATTTTCCTCTCAAGATATGAGGACTGTCGAACAGTTTTTCGAGATAATCGACTTGGCAAAGACAATCGAGAAGGTCCCGGAGGCTCAGCCCTTCCAAGAGATGAATCTGATGAAGTTAAGGCATACAGGCAAGAAATCAGTAAAAACAGAGGAGACTCATCCCCGTCAATGTTATTTCTCAACCCTCCAGACCATACAAGGCTTAGAGGGCTCGTGAGTAGGGCATTCACCCCTAAACGGGTTGAATCCATGCGGGAAAGTATCACCAAACTCACAGAGGATTGCCTAGATAATCTTGCTGAAAAAGGTGGTGGAGATGCAATGGAGATACTTGGTTTTCTCCCCGTAAATGTAATCGGTGAACTTGTTGGAGTTCCACGATCAGATTGGGACTACTTTCGCCCATTAGTCACAGCAGGGGTGGCATCTCTTGAAGCAGCACCTTCTTTAGAAGAACTTAAAGCATCAACGGCTGCCTTCACCGAAATGGGTGAATACTTCACGAAACTGTTAAATGAACGGAAGAAAAAACCACGCGATGATCTCATGTCAGCACTCATTGCAGTTGAAGAAAGTGGAGACCGTATAACCGAACCAGAAGTTATCAGTACCATCATTCTCCTCTTTGCAGCAGGGATGGAAACAACACAGAACCTAATCGGAAATGGACTTGGAGCGTTGTTCACAAACCCAGATCAAATGGACCTCCTATGGAACGACGAAACTCTTGTTGAATCATCAATCGAAGAAATGCTCCGTTTTGATAGCCCAGTCCAACTTGATGGCAGAACAGCACTTGAAGATGCTGAGATTGCTGGATTCACTCTTCCCAAGGGGAGCAACATAGTGACTTTAATCGGTGCTGCAAATCGAGATCCCGAACGATTCGAAAATCCAGATGATTTCCTAATAGAACGTAACGAAGGACCTCCATTAAGTTTCGCGTCAGGTATCCACTATTGCCTTGGAGCGAATTTAGCAAGAGCCGAGGGGCAGGAAATGTTCGCTGGGCTAATTCGACGATTCAAAAAAGTCGACCAAGCCGGCGAGTTAAAACAGCGAGGAAGACTCACACTACGAGGATATGAAACGGTACCGGTTAGCGTCACGATACGATGAATGACTCTCAGAAGCATTGGGATGATAAGTATCGAAAAAATCCGAAATTAAATCTATTCTCAGAATTCCTTCCAGCAACCGAAAAATACCTCCCTCCCTCAGGTGATTGTGTAGATATTGCTGGGGGGAATGGTCGCAACGCTTTTTGGTTCGCAGAAAAAGGTTATTCCACTTCTGTAATTGATCTAAGCAGTGTCGCTCTCGATCAAGCACGAGAAGCATCTCATTCCATAGGAGTTGAGCTTGAATGTATCCAATGGGATGTCGAAAAGAATTTATTACCGTTAGAACGCAAATGGGACATCGCACTCATCACACTGTTTCTAGATCGCAATTTACTCATGCAAATACCAAGATTCTTGAATACGTCAGGGATTTTGCTATTTGCCCACCCGACCAAGAAGAATCTCGAACGGCATGAAAACCCATCGCTTCGGTTCCTCTTAGAAGACTCCGAGATCTTTGAGTTGGCCGAAAATTTAGATTTGATGAAAATAGAACATATCGATGAAGGCTGGAGAACTTCTGGAAGACACGAGGCTTGGATGGTCTGTAAGAAAATGCCAAGTTGATTTTGTTGTCTATTTGCATCGGCTTAATAGTTTGACTAGACGTATGGTTAGTCTAGGAACCATTTATAGATAGGAGAGATAACGTGACTGGGAGAATGGTTGAATTTCCTGCAAATGGAAACAGCGCATCAGGATATGTATCAGAATCACACTCTGGAAGCGGACCCGGAGTGCTTGTACTCCAAGAATGGTGGGGGCTTGTCCCACAAATCAAAGGTGTTTGCGACAGACTCGCCGAAAAAGGTTTCACGGCTATGGCCCCTGATCTCTATCACGGTGAATTTGCTGAACACACTGAAATGGATAAAGCCGGAGAACTCATGGCGTCTCTCCCTCCGGAACGAGCGGCACGCGACATGTCTGCAGCTATTGACTATCTACTTTCTCTTGACTCATGTTCCAGCAAACAAGTTGGTGTTGTCGGATTCTGTATGGGAGGGATGTTGACATTAATGATCGCATCGCTTGAAGGAGACAGAGTTGCTGTAGCAACCCCATTCTACGGAGCTCCCTTAGAAGAAGGCGTTACTGACTGGTCATCTCTTTCAGCGAAGGTTGAGGGGCATTTTGCCTCGCAAGATGATTTTTTTCCCCCCGATGCCATTGCAAACTTAGAAAATCATTTACAAGATCTTGGCAAAGACGTCACCTTTCATATCTATGACGGCACAGGCCATGCGTTTGCAAATGAAGAAGATGCATTAGGGACATATAACCAGGAAGCTAGCGACATCGCATGGGGGAGAACAATCTCACTATTGAGTGAGATCTAACTATTAACCTTGACCAAGTAGGTTTCGATTTATTCGCTTGGATTTTATGTAATCCCTATTCGTGTATGCAATGAAATCCAAGGGAATTTCTTTAGGGCAAGCCTCGTGGCATTCACCATGATTAGTGCACGAGCCAAAATATTCTTCCATCTTTTCAACCATTTCTTCAGTCCGTGACCAACGTTCAGCTTGTCCTTGAGGCAATAGATTAAGATGCTGCACTTTGGCAGACGTAAATAATTGTGCAGCTGAGTTCGGACATGCAGCCACGCAAGCACCGCAACCGATACATGCAGCGGCATCAAAAGCTGTATCGGCAGCATCTTTTGGAACAGGTATCAGGTTCGCGTCTGGAGCTGACCCAGTTGGAACCGTGATAAATCCACCAGATTCTATGATTCGATCTAATGGAGAGCGGTCAACTACAAGGTCTTTGATAATCGGGAATGAAGTAGCTTGCCACGGTTCAACAATGATCGTGTCCCCATCTTTAAATTTCCTCATATGCAGTTGACATGTAGCTGTGGCTTTTTCAGGACCATGCGCTTTCCCATTGATCATGCAACCACAAGTTCCGCAAATGCCTTCTCTGCAATCACTAGCTATCTCTACGGGTTCTTCGCCGTTATTGATGAGACTCTCGTTAAGGACATCAAACATTTCAAGAAAAGACATATCGGGACTAATTTGATCAACTTCGTATGTTTCAAATCGCCCGTTTTCTGAAGGTCCCTTTTGTCGCCAAACTTTCAGCGTGAGGGTCATTGTATTTTCCATATTGCCCTCCTACTTGTATGACCGCTGTGTAAGCGGTACATACTCAAATTCCAACTCTTCTTTGTGTCGTATAGCGGAACCAGAAGTTCCACCCCATTCCCATGCGGCAACATGAGAGAAATTATTGTCATCCCGTAAAGCCTCACCTTCAGCGGTCTGACTTTCTGTACGGAAGTGCCCCCCGCATGATTCGGCGCGTTCTAAAGCATCACGTGCCTTTAATTCAGCGAGCTCAAAGAAATCAGCTACTCGCCCGACTTTTTCAAGAGAAGTATTTAAATTATCTGCTGAACCAAGAACCCGAACATCTTTTTCAAATTCTTCTCTTAAGGAAGGTATTTCCGAAAGCGCTTTTTCAAGACCATTCTTATCCCGTTCCATGCCTATGAAGTTCCATACAAGTTTCCCAAGTTCTCTATGGAACCAATCAACCGACCGAGTCCCATTAACGGAAAGCCATTTCTGTGTTCGTTCCGCAACTTCATTTACGACATTAGAACAAGCCACATCATTCTGATCAAGCGTGCTTTCACCCAGAAGAGGAGCTAAGTAATTACCTATTGTGTAAGGAAGTACAAAATACCCGTCAGCAAGCCCCTGCATGAGAGCTGAAGCTCCGAGGCGGTTCGCTCCATGGTCAGAGAAGTTCGCTTCCCCCACAACAAACAGCCCCGGCACATTGCTCATTAATTCATAATCAACCCATAATCCACCCATTGTGTAGTGCGTTGCCGGATAGATCCGCATCGGAGTTTTGTATGGATCTTCTCCAGTGATCCTCTCATACATTTGGAAAAGATTTCCGTACCTTTCTCGTATAGCGTCTTCACCATCGCGTCGGATGGCATCTGCGAAATCAAGATAGACACCATTTTTTAAAGGCCCGACTCCCAACCCTTGATCAACAACGGTTTTAGCATTTCTTGAAGCTACATCTCGCGGTACCAAGTTGCCAAAGGACGGGTATTTCTCCTCAAGATAGTAGTAACGCTGATCTTCAGGTATATCAGAAACGGATCTAGCCTCATCATGGCCACTAGGTACCCATATCCGTCCATCATTTCTCAATGATTCAGACATCAGCGTTAATTTCGATTGGAATTCATCACTTGCTGGTATGCAGGTCGGGTGTATTTGTGTGTAACACGGATTAGCGAACAGGGCACCTCTCCTATGGGCACGCCATCCTGCTGTGACATTACACATCATCGCATTTGTTGAGAGGTAATAGACATTTCCGTAACCTCCAGTAGCAAGCACCACAGCATGTGCAGTATGGCTACGAACATCTCCAGTAATTAAATCCCTTACAACAATCCCCCGGGCAGCGCCATCATGAACTATCAAGTCCAACATTTCAGTACGGGTATGTAGCTCAACTGAACCGGAACCTACTTGGCGCATTAACGCAGAATACGCGCCAAGGAGCAATTGTTGACCTGTTTGTCCACGAGCATAAAAAGTTCGACTCACTTGAGCTCCGCCAAAAGACCTATTGTCAAGAAGGCCGCCATACTCTCGAGCAAATGGCACTCCTTGCCCGACACACTGATCGATAATGTTCAGGGATACTTCTGCGAGACGGTGAACGTTTGCTTCGCGACTACGGTAATCCCCGCCTTTAACAGTGTCATAGAAGAGTCTGTAAACGGAGTCTCCATCGTTCTGATAATTCTTCGCCCCGTTGATTCCACCTTGTGCAGCAATGCTATGTGCCCTTCTTGGGCTGTCATGGTAGGTGAATGCTTTAACTTTGTAACCGAGTTCACCAAGCGTTGCTGCAGCTGAAGCTCCCGCAAGACCAGTTCCAACGACTATCACCTCAAATTTTCGCTTGTTAGCAGGGTTCACCAATTTCATATTGAACTTGTGGCTAGACCATTTATCTTCAATAGGTCCTTCTGGATTACGCGAATTAAGTTCCCCGATCATTCTTTTGCCTCCTCGGCTTCAACAGCGGTAAGACCGCAGGGTGCTTCACAATTAT
>JAYYZG010000059.1:0-14685 GCA_036687775.1 Actinomycetota bacterium | reverse complement strand
ACCATCACCTCTGGTAGATATGACCGAAGCCAATTGGCAATTTGTGCTCAACTGGAACCTGAACCACCCAATGTGGCTAATGCGTAGAGCCTTGAAATACATGATCCCTCAGGAGCATGGAAGAATCATGTCTGTCTCGTCAATGTATGGAAAAGTCGTTATACCGGCACAGGCTCCATACTGCACTACAAAGCATGCACTTAATGGCTTAACCAAAGTAGTAGCGCAGGAGGTAGGGACGTTAGGGATAACTGTCAACGCATTATGTCCCGGTGGTATTTTGACGGACGTTATGAAAGAATCAGGCCCAATGGCTGCAGAACAATTGGGAATGGAATTTGAAGAATTCCTCACATGGATGCAGCAACCATCAGCTATTAAAAGGATGAACACCGTAGAAGATTGCGCATTGGTCGCCGTGCTTCTCGCATCCGAAGCAGGCGCTGGCATAACAGGTTCACTAATCAGTATCGATGGCGGGCAAGCCCCCTACTAGACGAGGAGACAAAAATGGGAAAACTAGACGGAAAAGTAGCAGCAATCACAGCAAGCTCAAGAAGCATAGGAAGGGCAATAGCTGAGGCATACCTCGCTGAAGGCGCAAAAGTCGTTATCAGCGGACGGTCTCAAGAAAAGGGAGATATAGCCTTAGAAGAAATGAACGCTGGAGATGATGCAATATTCATCGCATGTGATGCATCAAAACAATCCGATGTTGAAGAATTAATTGATGGGGCAGTTGCCCACTTCGGGAAAATTGATATTGCTGTACTCAATGCCGGTGGTATTCTTAACGCAGCCCCTGTAGCTGAAATGACCGATGAATCATGGAACTACACACTCAATCTGAACCTAAACCATACATTTTGGGGGATCAGAAAAGCGCTGCACCATATGCTTCCGCAAGAAAATGGGAGAATTATTGCTATCTCATCTGTTGAAGGGAAACTGCGAACAGAAACGGTGAGTCACTACGTTGCGACAAAACATGCCATTAATGGTTTAGTAAAAACTGCAGCACATGAAGTGGGAGAAACCGGTGTGACAGTAAACGCTATTCTCCCTGGCTTTGTAAAAACCGATCTATTCTACGAATCAGCTCCTCAAACAGCTGAGGTACTTGGAATGGATAGCCTTGATGACGTTGCAGATATGTACTCACAAGCTTCAGCTATTAAAAAACCAAATACAGTTGAGCAAGTAGCTGCTGTAGCAGTGATGCTTGCAAGAGACGAAGCTAAGAACTTCACTGCGTGCCTCTTTCCCGTCGATGGCGGGACAATGCCGTATTAGTACACAATTACTATCCACATAACTATCGCGAATGAGGCGATCAACCCATGTTTAATCTCGGGCCACCAAAACAAATTGCTTACGCGGTCCCGAATGCAGTTGAAGCAGCTAAAACATGGGTTAAAAATTTTGGTGCTGGACCGTTCTATATTGCAGAACACATCCCAGTTTCGGATGTCACCTACAGAGGAGTAGAGTCCACATTCGACCATACTTCCGCATATGGCCAATGGGGAGACATCATGGTTGAACTGGTACAGGACCATGGAACAGGACCCTCGGTAGTGCGAGACATGTATGATCCGGATGAAAGCGGCTTGCACAATCTCGCATATTTCGTTGATGACATTGAACAGGCAACAAGTGATCTAGGTCAGCTTGGTTTCCCGCTGGGCATGTCTGCGTTAGCAGGTGAAACACGATTCCATCACGTTGATGCCATCGACACTCTCGGACATTTCATTGAACTTTATGAACCGAACAAGGCGTTAGTAGCGTTCTATGAGAGAGTCAGAGCGTCAGCACAGGATTGGGATGGTTCGGAACCGATTCGTACCCGATAGCCAAGTTAAGTTCCACTAGCTGGTTTCCCCCCAAAGAAAGACCGGTCGGCATTCACGGGGTCACTGATTTTGTTCGTTTCTGCCTTCCATCCCCAAGCACTGATGATGGCAAGCTTGGTAAAACGCCATTTACTGTCATTCTCAAGTCGCAGAAACCCTTCGTACCTGCCCCCCTGAACACCTGACGGTCTCGTTGTTGTGAAATACGCGGAAAGAGAAGCGGTGCTCGCATCTGCATCGACAACGATTGCAATGTTTGACGTTGTATGCCCGCCACTAATCATGGATTCACTGGAACGATATCGTTCATAGAGGGACGCCATTTCCGCCCGTCCCTTGAAATGCATGTCTATGCCATCAGGTGGGAAATTCAAAACATCCAAAATCGCTTCTTCCGCGAAAGCATCCAAAATATCATCAATAAATCCGGTATCTATCCCATAGAGGTACTGGTTGAATGCCACTAGTACTCCTTCTCGAGCTTGCAACCTTCGCAATTCTTGTTCAAGGCTCTCAATTCGTGCTTCTAGATTCTCCGTCATACTATAGAAATTCCATTCCCCACCCCTCAGGCGGCTCCGTCACATTTCTTGACCGTTTCATTAAACGATTGCTATATGGCACATCCCGTAATTTGGATTCAAGAAGCGGACCATCGTAGGTTATCCATTGTTGTGGTTGTAACTCAATAATTACTCTCCCTGGCGTATCTAAACGTCTAATGAATTCAGTATTAGCGCTTGCATCCCCTGCTCTCAACCGCGCAGCCAGCTTTGGATAGAACCATTCTTTGATTTCAGCGTTATCGTCGTGGACGGACGCAAGGGTCTTAGCTGTAGTTGTAATATCTCCACCCAACCATGTCCCCTCACTTGAGATAACAATAGAACTTTCTGGGCGTTTCCTTAAAGCTGGGACACGTTTCCGCTGCCCCATGCACGTAATCCAGAACTTTGACTCATGCCACACGAAACGGTGCATGACCCCAACAGGCCATCCAGCTGAATTAGTCCAATTCACACAACATTCTGTTTGCGCAGCGTATAAACGTTCGCGTTTTTCATCGCTTATAGCGACATCGCTCACATCGGTATAATCTTCTTTTTTGTCCCCCATTTATACTTTCCTATCAGAATTTAGCTAAACAGTCCTAACCACAAAGGTTTTCCCCGCACGATCAAAAATCGACTGCCTATCCGGATCGGATTGAAGCCAATATAGGGAAAGTCCAAGAACTATCAAATAAAGAAGAGAACCAAGAAACGGGATTACTGAAAGCAGACTCGGCGCGTAACGCATTGCAGCAACTGACCCAGGCGGCGGGGATTGCCCATCTGCTATCTGCACAACTTTAAAACGAAAAAACATTTTCCCTGGCGTGGCCCCTCTAAGGGTGACAAAGCCAATTTCGTATAATGCCACAAGAAAAAATGAAACAATTGTTATCCCGTATGTGTTTGCGTTACTGGCATCAAAAGCCGCCCACCAGATGACAAAAAGTACAATTCCAGTTATCACCGCATCGATCATTCGAGCTCCGAACCGCGGCCATAGCGTGGCCCCTCCCATTATTTCTCTGCTCCATTCAGAACCATTCCAGTATCGTTTCGTATCTGCTGGGTCTAACTCTGCGTGGTACCATCCCGGGGTTTCCGACGTCATTTCGCTCCTATTTAATAAATGAATTTTCTCTACTAGCTTTGCATAGAAATCAAATGTTTTGCTATTACTCGTTACGGTCGTTTGTCACCTATCAATATGGGGCATTACCGGGCCCCCTCCAGATATTCTCCGATTCGCCTGTTCTAATGCCTGCTGTCCGTAGTGTTTATGCGGGAGTATCCAAAAAACACCTTGTCGAATTTCGTCAATAACGATCTCAGCCACCTCATCTGGCGTAAGATTTTCTTTCCCATCTCTGACAACAAATTGTTCAGGGTTAGGTTGGAAGTCAACGCCTTCACGATTCCGCTCACTTGTTCCGATGTTGGTATCTACCATCCCGGGGCAAAGGACAGAAACAGATAACGCTGTTTTCGTAAACTCATGGTGAAGCGTTTCGCTTAATGCGACGACACCCCGTTTTGCAACGTTGTAAGAAGCTATGCCAGGGAAAGCGAGAAGACCCGCAGTGGAAGCGGTATTAAGGACATGGCCAGGTTCCCCGCTTGCCAGCATGCGCGGGACGAAAGATTGAACACCGTAGATCACTCCCATGAGATCTATTCCTAGAACCCAATCCCAATCTTCTGGAGATTCCCACGTTTTATGCCTTGCGACGACACCAGCATTGTTCGCTAGAAAGTGCACATTCCCGAAATGTTCATAGGCAGTAATAGCCAGAGCTTCAACTTGGGCGCGGTCCGAAATATCACATTGCACTCCGATCACCTCCGCTCCTTTGGCTCGCAAGGTCTCAGCTGCTTTTTCTAAAGCATCTGCCTCAATATCTGCAAGAACTATTTTCATTCCCTCATCAACTAATTTTGAAGCTAAGCCCAGACCGATACCACTTGCACCACCAGTAATAACGGCGACACGCTCATAAAAATCTTTCATTATGAATCCTTCTGCGTTCCTACAAGCAAATCTTTGAATGGAACGCCCTTATCTACACTTGGCTCTCGAGGTAACCCGAGCACACGGTCGCCAATAATATTTTTTTGGATTTCATCAGTGCCTCCAGCAATGCCGGCTTGGAAACTTCCGAGTACAAGGCGGCCCCACCACTGACCTCGGTCTCCTTCACTCCAAGCATCTGTTTCCATACCGACAACGTCATTAATAAGGGATCGGACATCTCGAAGAATTTTTGAACCATGGAGTTTCCCGAGCGAACCACCAGGGCCAGGGGTTTTCCCTGCCTGCAATTCTGCCCGAGTGCGCATAGAGACCAGACTTTTTGCTGTTTCTTCTGAGTACAGTTTCATTAATTTCTGTCTAATCACGGGGTGAGAAATATTTCCAGCTTTCTGCGCGTGTTCAATAAGACGTTTCGTATGCGGAGTCGTGATCCCACCGGTTGAGCCGGTTCCAATGGCGACTCGTTCGTACATGAGCATTGAAGTCGCAAGACGCCAGCCTTCATGCAACGGCCCTAAAAGGCTATCTTTCGGTATTCGAACATCAGTAAAAAACACTTCATTGAAATGCATCCCTCCATCAATTTGATGAATTGGACGAATTTCTACCGCTGGGTCGTTCATGTCCACGATGAACATTGAAATCCCTGCATGTTTGGCAACCTCAGGATTTGTTCTCGCTATAAGCACTCCGTAGTCGCAGACGTGGGCAAGTGTTGTCCAAACTTTCTGCCCGTTAATAATCCATTCATCACCGTCAAGTTCAGCGCGAGTCTGAAGGCTCGCCACATCAGAACCAGCGCCAGGTTCGGAAAACATTTGACACCAGACTGTTCGAGCAGCAATGTTGTCAGCTAAGTACTTCTCCTTTTGTTCTTCAGAGCCGTATTCGCTCAGCATAGGAAGACACATTCCATGGCTAATCGTTAATTGTGTCGTCATCTCTGGGTAATTGCTGTACACCTCTCGCCAGATAGTTTCGTGTTCTTTGGTTAACCCAGCACCACCATATTCCTTTGGGTAGGTTATGCCCGCTAAACCAGCTTCTGCCAGCTTTCCCTGAAACGCTTTATTCTGAGAAATTGTCTCTTTATCTCTTGGATCTGGTTCATTTAAATGAATACCAGTTGCATGTTCATCTAAAAATTCCTTGCAAAGGGTGCGAAAAGTTTCGCGTTCCTCATCTGAAAGGGTTTCTTCCGCCATGGATCCTCCTACTAATTAAGCAAACTATTGCTATCCCGACGCTAGCATTATCTGCTGACCCCGATGTAATCCATAACCTGATCAGCACCCACAAAAACAGATACGCAGGAACGGCTCATGTCCTCAACCAATATTTTTGAAGAAACGACGCGAAGGAGAACATTCGCGATCATCAGCCATCCGGATGCAGGCAAAACAACGTTAACGGAAAAATTTCTTCTCTATTCAGGGCAAGTTTCTGAAGCAGGTTCCGTAAAAGCGAAAAAGGGGGGCAAGTCGGCGCGATCGGATTGGATGACAATGGAACAAGACCGAGGTATTTCCATTGCTTCAACCGTGCTTCAATTTACATATCAGGGCAATGTCATTAACCTTTTAGATACACCAGGTCACCGTGATTTCTCAGAGGACACATACAGGGTATTGGCTGCTGTTGACGCGGCGATCATGGTTCTCGATGCAGCGAAAGGAATAGAGGCGCAAACATTAAAGCTCTTTGAAGTCTGCAAGGCGAGAAATATGCCAATCCTTACCTTCATTAACAAATGGGACCGTCCAAGTCTTGACCCATTGGAACTCATGGACCAGATTGAAGAAGCTATCGGTGTACAAACGACGCCGATTACGTGGCCAGTTGGTCCCGGGGGTGAATTTGAAGGGGTAATCAACAGAAAAACAAATCAATTTATTCGCTTTACGAGAACAAGTCGCGGCGCAACGGCTGCACCAGAAGAACCCATACATCTTGAAACGGCCACAAGTACTGAGGGAGAATATTTCACGAAGGCTTTAGAAGAAGTCATGTTATTGGAAGAAATAGGAGCAACGCATGATCAGGAACTCTTTCTCGCAGGTGAGACAAGCCCTCTGTTTGTTGGTTCCGCACTCACTAACTTCGGCGTACGGGACCTTCTAGACGCAGTCGTTGATCTCGCTCCTGCCCCGACCAGTCGTGAAGGAGAAGATGGTTCCATAAGAAACATTGACGACCCGTTTTCCGCCTTTGTTTTTAAAGTGCAGGCCAACATGGACCCATTGCATCGTGACAGAGTCGCGTTCATGCGAATCAATTCCGGGCATTTCGAACGCGGCATGCAAGTAACACACCATCGTTTAAATAAACCCTTTAGCACTAAATTCGCCACGTCTATGTTCGGATCGGAACGAGACACCGTGGATGAAGGATATCCGGGAGATGTACTCGGACTCGTTAACGCGAATGATCTTCGAATCGGGGACACACTTTATGCGGGAGAAGTTATAGCGTTCCCACCTATACCAAGATTCGAGCCGGAATTATTCTGGAGTGCGAGACCAACTGATGTTTCCAAAACCAAACAGTTCAGGAAAGGTCTTAACCAATTGGATGAAGAAGGGGTAGTGCAAGTGCTCCGCGACCTTGATGCCCCGACAGCATCACCTGTTTTAGGTGCTGTGGGACAAATGCAATTTGAAGTTTTCGCCCATCGTTTAGAGCACGAATTTGGTTCCAAAGTCGAAATGAATCCAACATCTTGGGTCATAGCGCGCAGAACTAACGAGGAAACCGCTCAAAAAGTTCGGGAATTAAGAGGTACACGAGTTTTGGGATCATTAGATGGCACCCTCTTCGCTCTATTTGATTCAACTGGTCGCCTCATGCGGACCATTAATGACAATCCTGAATGGGTCCTTGAACGTGTCGTGGAAACAGCTGGGTAAAACCCCCTGTGACACCAGAATATTGCAGTCGCCCCTTACCCTTACTGTATGGATCAAAAGGCACCGGAAATAATCTTTACCTTGATGCTTGCAAGCGCATTATTCGGCGGGGTGGGAATTCTGCTCTTTGCAAAGAGTAACCTTAGAAGAGAATTTCGTTCTTTTGCTATGGAATTCGCAACGATTGTCGCGATAGGAGCTACCTTTGGCAGCCTGTACTTTTCAGAAATACGCGATTTTCTACCTTGCGAGTTTTGCTGGTATCAACGAATCGCCATGTACCCGCTCGCAGTTATTCTCCTTATAGCCACAATCAGGCGCGACCGAAAAATAATCCCGTACGCGCTTACACTCTCAACGATCGGTGCGGGCATATCGGTTTATCACTTTCAATTACAATTATTTCCCGAACAAGGATCATCATGCGGGTTAGACGCATCATGCGCGTACAAATGGGTAGAGGTTTTCGGGTTCGTAACGATCCCGCTGCTTGCATTCGGAAGCTTTTTTCTTATTAGTATGCTTCTCGTAATGACACCGCGCCCATGGAAAGATGCGCCCAGATGATAGAGATTGCAGATGAAATAGAAAACACCGGCGGAGTTTCCCCACGGTTCATCCTTGGATCTTTTATAGTCGTGGCTGTAGCCCTAGCGGTAGTTCTTGGCTTAATTCTCTCTGATGGAGACAATGATTCTGCTACTAGTCCTTTACCGGTTGCGACGGAAGAAGTTCCAGAAGAAGTCGTTGAAAGAACTGAAGAAGAACCCATAAGCACTCCTGAACCGGTTCAAAGTGTTAGCGAGGAATTCTGGGAAACAGGACCAGTGGAGATCCTCGGTGAACCCATACCTGCTAATGCTGATATTGGAGCTGTAGCTCCAGCGTTCAAAGCACAGCCAAATAACAGTGGGGAACCAATAATGGTAGACCCAGCAGATGGGACTGTGCGCCTTATTGGCTTTTTCGCTCATTGGTGTCCGCATTGCCAACGTGAAGTGCCTCGTGTTGCCCAATGGTTAGCTGAAAACGGCGTGCCAGAAGAAATAGAAATCATCGCTATTTCCACTGCGGTCCGTGAAGGAACCCCGAATTACCCTCCATCAGCCTGGTTTATTGATGAAAATTGGCCTACGCAGATTCTCGTTGACAGTGAAGAGAGTGAATTAGCTACCGCATATGGGCTTGGTGGTTTCCCCTACTGGATCCTTGTGGATGCGACAGGAACAGTCATGCATCGAAGTAGTGGTGAATTAACAGAAGAACAATTTGGTTATCTTGTAGATCTTGCGATTTCAATTGCACCACAAATCACATAGTCGTTCATTTGCGACCGATATTATTTCTAGTTTTCCCAGCAGGTACAGCCACAATTTGATTCAGCAGTGCAATCACATTCTGGTCCGCAAGAACAACTCTCTCCTGTTTCTTCCATAAATTCAGCATAGCCCAATATCGCCATTGCATGAATGGGGTTGGAAAACTTCGGGATTGTATTATGCCTGATTGGCGATGAGATCTCCAAGGATTACCAATTGTTCTTCACTGTTGCCGAGTGTTAGTTCCAATTGGCGTGCCATAAGAAAATAGCGGTGCAATGGGTAATCACGGTCAACTCCGACTCCTCCATGGAGGTGAGTGGCGGCATGAACGACTCTGAAACCAGCTTCGGCTGCCCACCAGCGTGCAATAGCGACCTGTTCCACAGCGGAACGACCATCTGAGATATGCCAGGCTGCCTGACGCGAGGTTAGGCGAACGGCTTCAGTATCAATGTACGCATCACCTGCGCGTTGGCTTACAGCCTGAAAAGTGGCGATGGCTCGATCAAACTGATGCCGTACTTTTGTGTAATCAGCGGCAAGGTTAAGAGAAGCTTGGCAAGCACCTGCTAAGAGAGAGCAAATCCCGGAGTCAGTGCGTAAACGAATCCACGTGATGATCTCTTCCGTGGGAACTGAACCTAACCGTTCGCTTGTAACATTTTCAAGAGTTATAGCGGCTTGGGAATGTTCTGTAGTGGTTTCACGGGAGGTAAGTGAAACGCCTTTAGAGGAAGTTTCAACGAGGTAAACCCCTTCATCAGTTGGGACAAGCACTAAGTCTGATTCGAGTCCATATGGCACAAAGTCAACAGAACCTGAAAGCTTATTGTCAGTCACTGTTACGGTGCTTCCAGGAACGAGAGCCGCTGTGAGAATGTATTCACCGTTGGCGACTTTTGGAAGAATTTCAGTCTTTTGCTCACTGGTACCGAAGTGCGCTATTGGCATAGCGCCCATGACGATTGTTTCAAGAACAGGAACTGGTGCTGCGAGTTCACCAACAAGTTCAAGCACTACAGTGACACTGAGGAAACCTAGACCGGCCCCTCCATGCTCTTCACTTATTGAAGCACTAATCACACCAGTTTCTGCTAGTGACTTCCAGAGGTCACGGTCAAAACTCTCACCAGCTTTGCTCATTGCTCTCAGGTGCTCGTGCGTGACTTTATCTTCAAGTATTTGTCGAGTTAAGCCATTGATTGCCTGTTCTTCTTCTGAAAAATCAAAATCCATGAGGCTCCTAACGGTCGGCACGGGGGAAGCCCATGCCAAACATCGTGATTAGGTCCCGTTGCATCTCATTGGTTCCCCCGCCAAAGGTGAGAATCACCAGACCCCTATATAGAGACTCTAAACGGCCTTCTGACTCAAGGTCATCTGAAACCAAATACGCTACTTCATTATAAATTTGCATCAATTTTCGGAACGCTCTCGTGTAAAACTCAGTTCCATAGACTTTCACCGATGATGAGTCAGCTACATCTAGATGTTTCGTCGCAACGCTCCAAGCTACTTTCCAGTTCAGCAACCGGAGAAATTCGAGTTCAGCTGTGACTTCGGCAAGGTTACGACGAACCCAAGGAACATCTAAAACACGAGTTCCATCAGCACGACAATTTTCTTTCGCCCATGTGAGCGCTTCTTCAATGCCGCGTTCGACTAAAGCAGATGAGCATAGCGTCACTCGTTCACGGTTGAGTTGGCTGGTAATAAGCCGCCAACCCTGATTCTCTTCACCAATAATGTAGGAAGCGGGCACGCGAACATCATCAAAGAACGTGTGATTAATGTTGTGAGTTGAAAGAAGCGAAAGTGGTTCAATTGTTATCCCCGGGGTGTCAATTGGTATAGCAAAGAGAGAAATTCCTTTGTGTTTTGACACATCAGGATCTGTTCGAGCTGCTAACCAAATGTAATCACAGCCGAGAGCGAGACTCGTCCAGGTTTTTTGTCCGTTAATAATGTATTCGTCACCGTCACGGACTGCTCTGGTTGTGAGCGAGGCAAGGTCCGTTCCAGCATCAGGTTCGCTATACCCGATGCAGAAATGGAGTTTTCCAGCAGCTATTTGCGGTAAGAAAAAATTCTTTTGTTCGTCGGTTCCATATTCCATGATGGTCGGCCCAACAGTGTTGATCGTCAACATGGGAGCTGGTGAACCGACACGCATCGTCTCGTCATAGAAAATAAATTGTTCAATGGCGCTTTTGCCTTGACCACCGTATTCTTTGGGCCAGCCCATGGCGATCCAGCCATCTTCACCGAGTTGTTCAACGAGTTTCCGGCGAACGGGTCCGGTGCCTTCTTCCTGTTTCTGCAATTCATGGATTTCAGGTGTGATCAAATTCGCGTAATAGGTTTGCAACTCTGCACGCAGTGCTTTCTGTTCGTTCGTGAAATCAATAAACACGCTTAATCCCTCCTAGGCAACCATTCTTACCCAGTCGAAACATGAATGCCATTTTGAAGCAGACATCAACAAATGAGTTAAATAGTTGCGATCAAATGATTGAGATTGTTAATTAAGTCTGCGGGACGACCCTTAAATAGTGCAATTGTGCCTGCATCCATCAATTCAACCCAAACATTATCAGAGTGGACGATGAATGCTGGAAGACTACTTGTTGCGTGAAGTTGTGCTGGTTCGGCTTCATCTCGGTGAATGAGTTCTATGCGTCGGGCACTAGCAGTGCAAGCGAGCTTCCAATCTCTATTCCCGAATGGGTTCCACCCGTAACTAATTTCGCAGAGACTGCAGTCGCTTCGGCCCAGTAATTTCCGAACAGAGTAACGGATCTCACTCATGAATGAGCTATCTGCATTGAAGACCCCATAGATGATCAGTTCGTTATTCATAAAGAGGTTTTTCTAGTGCGGTATTTGACTGGTTTGGGTTTCCTAAACGAAATGCAAGAAAACCAAGCAGTGCAACAACGCAAGCAACGATGATAAAGGTCATTTCTGGTCCTGGTCCCGCGTACAAAGGCGCGGCTATGAGAGCGGCGACTCCCGCACCGAAAGTACCAGCCGCACCGACCATGCCTTGGCCGGTAGCACGTTCGCTTTCATCTGTTGCCTTAACCATGGCGGCTTGACACGCAGGAGCACCCACTCCTTGCCCAATAGCTTCAATCATGGCTAGTCCCATCAATAGCCATGGGGAGGTAAGAAATCCGTATATGAAAGTCATCGGGACTATTATTGAAAGTCCAAAACCGGCGGCGCGCCATGGTCCTATGCGGTCAGTGACTTTCCCTGCAGTGCTCGCTGTAAGAGCGAAGGGGATGCCGTACATGGTGAGACTGATCCCGACGAAAAGGGTGCTGGCACCCAAGTCTTCCATGAACCGGGCCCAGATAGCTTCGTACATTCCTGCCGGGAAAAACAGGGCAGCCCCAAGCAATATTGCCCCAACAGCCTCCCTCCGACACAGGACTGCTCTTGCAGTGATAAGTCTCGAACCCTGAGGAAGAGCCTTCTTAGCCGAGAGTTTAATTCGGGTTAAGCCTGGCAACATACTGATGAGAACAATAGAAAGAAAGATGAAAGGAGCATCGAGACCCCAAATTTCATTTAGAGCTGCACCGATAGCTGGGCCCGTCACAAACCCTGAAGTTTCTATAGCGGCTAATCTCCCCAAACGTTCTCCAGCCCGAGAGGGGTCAACGTTCGCTACTACGGCACGCGCTGCAGGTATAAATGCCCCAAATCCAAGTCCCGTTAAGGCCCGAGCGGCGATCAACTCCCAGACGGAGGCAGCCATAGCAAACCAAATGGTTCCCAACGCAGCGGCGATGACCGCTCCTACACGCAGGGATTTTGTTTTACCGCGGTCAGCGAGTGGCGCCAACCACAGTTGACCAACAAATCCCGCAAAGAACGAAGCGCCGGCGATCAGGCCTAAAGCGCTATTGGCAAATCCCAAGTCATCCTGAAGGGAAGCGATGAGCCCAAAAATAACACCGATAGATGCTGTCAGAGTAAACGTTGCGAAGTAAAGACTCCTAGGAACATTCATTCACCTAGTGTGCCGAATCTGTACAGAAACACTACTAATGCTTTGGGATTTCTCTTGGGAATAATTCAGTTGCGTCGTATCGGCAGGTTAATCAATGCCGCCGATCCGGACCTATACAACCTCGCAGGTCGCCCTCCCGTCGAAGAAGATTCAGCATTTCTCCCAGTGTCCTCAACGAACCCTGGAGAACTAAGAACTTTCTTTTGGAAATTCCCCGGATTAAGGGAAACGCCCCAGACAATTTCGTACACTTTTCGAAGTTCAGTAATGGTGAATTCTTCACCGCAGAATTCAGTGGCGATCGTTGAGTACTCAAGTTTCGCACGAGCCCGATCAATAGCATCGGAGAGAATCTCATCATGGTCAAACGCCAGAGACTGCTTGATCTCATTAACTGGCTTAAATTCTGCCTTAGAAGCATCACTTCCACCTTTAGGGTCGTCAAGCATAGGTCGAATCCCGAAATAGGCAATAGAGATAACACGGTTCCGAGGGTCCCTCTTCGGGTTACCGTAAGCACCAAGTTGCTCAAGGTAACCCACCAGATCCTTTGAAATACCCGTTTCCTCTTCAAGTTCTCTGTACGCGGTTTCTTCCGGTGTTTCCCCGTCACCGATATCGCTACGGATCCGACCACCAGGAAGAGCCCATTGGAACCGAAATGGGTTAATGCCCCTTTCAATGAGTAAAACTTGGAATTCTTCGTTACGAACTGTGAAAAGAGCTACATCAACAGAAACATTCATTCTGTGATCAACCTCTACATTTTGATTGGATTGCATGTCAGAGACAGGAAATTCGGAAGAATTCATCACTAAACCTTACAATATATTTTGGAAAATACAAGAACCTACGTATAATAATGGTCTTTGAAATCTCAAAACCCTTATATTTAGATACTTCAATAGTTATAGTTGTTTTTACAATAAATAGATGTTATAGTAATTTACACAATAATAATAACCTTAGAATTCAAGGGATTTTCATCTTCACCTGTGTTGAATCAAAGCATAAGAAAAAAATGTCACACCCCCTTACTAATCTAGGTCTATAAACCGAGTGCTCAAAAGAGCGCTCCTAACGCATAAGGAAAAATAATATGACAAGTAAAACCACTTCAAATTCAGGAAAAACCTCCATATCCCGGCAGATCCGTCGAAATAACGACCTCATCAAAGGAAATATGAAGATGAATGCCGAATTAATCGAAGCAATTTCTCAACTTACCAACGCAGTTTCTGGAATTGGGACTAAAAACGATGAAAAGGATTCTTCCGATTCAGCAGCCGAAACGGCAACACTACCAGTGCACCTGTACATGCTTTTAGACCGATCCGGATCTATGAGCGGTTGGCAGAATGACGTCATCGGTGGATTCAACTCATTTATCAAAGAGCAACAGTCAGAGAAAGATGAATGTGCTGTGACACTCGTCCAATTCGACGGTCAAGATCCGTACGAAAAAATCCTAGAAGCTGAGAAACTGGAATCAGTTCAAGAGCTAGATGCTAGCGTTTACAGTCCACGTGGCAACACTCCTCTCCTTGATGCATTGGGTCGTCTAATTAAATCCGCTGAAAAACGGAACACGAAGACACCCGAAGACGTCCTTGTATGGGTGTTCACCGATGGTTTGGAAAATGCTAGCCAGGAATTCACATCAACTCAGATCAAAGAACTAGTTGAAGAGAAGGAAAAGGAAGGCTGGACCTTCATGTTTATGGGTGCAGGTATTGACTCATATGCCATCAGTAACGACTTAGGCTTTGCCGAAAGAAACACGTCACATTTCGTGAAGTCCGCCGATGGTATTGATGCAGCTTTCTCACAAAGCGCAAGATCAATGCACTCCTACCGGTCTAAAACCCAGGAAGACCGACTGGCGCAAAAAGATGATATGTGGGAAGGCATTCGAGAAGCGGAAGATCTACTCTAACCACCAAAAGTCGGAGCCCCGAAAGAGGTGTAATAAACGAAAACGTTATTACGCTTCATCG
>JAYYZG010000058.1:0-3906 GCA_036687775.1 Actinomycetota bacterium | reverse complement strand
AGAGGCTGCAAGTGTAGAAACTTTTGCTATTAGGTTGACAATATGCTTATGCCTTATTTGAGGGTCTTCTACCTCTTTGGCATCTGGATATTGTGTAGATAACGCAGCCAAACCCGCTGTGAGCATTCCCATTGGGTGAGATTCAGAATTAAAAGCGCTTAGAAGGCTTTCATTATGTTGTTCATCTAGGGCTGCATGATCATTGAGCGTCTGGGTCCAAGCTTTGAGCTGTTCTGAGTTGGGGAGTTCGCCATGGACTAGAAGATAAGCAACCTCAGTAAAGTTCGATTTGCTGGCTAGGTCCTCAATAGCGTAACCGCGGTATTCTAGTTGGCCAGCTCCACCATCAATGTAGGTAATTTTACTATTGGTGACAGCTGTCGCTGCAAATCCTTCGTCTTTGAACCAAAGTCCGGGAAGCATCTTTGTCCACGCTCCGGAATCAACGCCTCCGTCAACAATTGGTATTTCAAATGACTCACCTGAGCGATTATCAGTGATTGTGATTGACTCTTCCAATATCCGCTCCAAATTGATTACCAGACACATGATATCGGAAAAAAATGTAATCTCAGACTTCAAATTGTGAGTTTGCCGCCAAACTCAAACACATTGCTGCGATTTTCAAAGCGGAGTATTGCTATGTATTCGTTTTTGAAGTTTTTCGCGTTTCGATAATAAGAAATCTAATCCAGCCGAAATTTCGATACGAGTATCCTCTGGGTTGATGATCATATCTACGGACCCACGTTCAGCGGCCATATAGGGATTCAGTAATCGTTCTTCATAGTCTGTTTCCAGGTCTTTTCTTTCCGACTCGGTAGCTGATCTATGCAAGATTTCTATAGCCCCTTTTGCTCCCATTACAGCTATTTCAGCTGATGGCCAAGCAATTGCGAGATCGTTACCCATGTATTTGCTATCCATAACGATGTAAGCTCCTCCATAGCTTTTGCGAAGGGTTATGCATATCCGTGGAACGGTAGCATTCGCGTAGGCGAATGCTAGTTGAGCACCATGCCTGATCATTCCACGCCACTCCAAATCTTTCCCTGGTTGGAAACCTGGTGTATCTACGAAAGTAACAATTGGTAAGTTGAAGGCGTCACAGAATGTCACAAAACGAGCGGCTTTCTGTGATGCGTATATATCAAGAGTCCCAGCTAAGTATTGAGGCTGGTTGGCAATAATTCCGACAGAGTGGCCATTGATTGTGGCCAATGTTGTCACAATATTCGTTGCCCAATCCTTTCTTATTTCAGTTGTGACTCCATCATCAACTACGGATGTTATCAATTCGCGGACATCGTAACTGCCTGTTACCGACTCTGGGATTAGGTCAGATATTCCAGTTAAGGATCTGTTAGGAGAGTCCCCATTATCTATGCGCGTTGGGGGAGATGATGAACTTAAAGGAAGGAGAGAAAGGAGTTCCGTAACGATCTCGGAAGCTGATTCAATTGATGGGGCGATAAAACTCGCTAGACCTGACATTTGTGCATGTTTAGCTGCGCCGCCTAGAGTTTCATGATCTATTGGGACACCAGTAAATTCTTGAACCATTTTCGGGCCACTTACGTAGGAATATGAATCTTTAACCATAATTACGAAATCAGCTAAACCGAGAAGTAGAGCCGGTCCAGCTAAGGCAGTTTGTTGTACGCAGAAAACTGTAGGCACGACTCCGGAACAAGCAGAGATCTGGTTCGCTGCGGCGCCCCAACCGTGTAGGGCATCAATGCCTGATTCTGGTGGCGCACCTGATGAGTTTAAGTAGCAGACAAGAGGAATTCTTTGCTCTAAAGCTGTTCTCGCTCCAGAAGCGAGTTTAAGACCATCGTCACCGGTTAGGGCTGAAGGCTCATCATGAGAACCGAGGGATACCTCTACATGGCTCTTATTCTCAAAATACGCAATTCGCACTTTTGTATTTTTCGAAACTTGAGCTTGAACCTCAACTCGTGGAATGTTGTTGGATTGCACGTTCTAATCTTAGTCTTTTGGGGAAGTGAATAGGTATACCTTAGTTCGCCAAATAGATTCCATTCTGATCGGATCCATGGTCGCGAATCATATTTCTTAGAACATCTCTCACAACCCGAGTAGTCGCGGACAAAGGAACGCGTTTATTTGTTGCAAGTCCAACCACTCTTCTCGTAAAACCCTCAAGTGGAATACGCTTCCATTTCCCTGAGCCCTGAGCGGCTGTAGCTGGCAGGACTGCCGCTCCGAAGCCATCAGTCGCTAAAGAAGCTAATAGTCGCATGCCATCAACTTCGGCTTTCGGGGTCAATTTAACACCGTGTTTACCCAGATCCTTATCAAGACTATCTCGAAATGGAACTCCTTTCGGATTGAGTAATAACGGGAATTCCGCAAGCATCTCTGGAGTAAGAGAATCATATTTAGAGAGAGGGTGGCCAATTGGAGCGACAAGAACCGGTTCTTCCTCAAAGAGCGGTTCTAGTTCAATATCCGGGTGAGAAATCGGAAGGTTGACAATCGCACCGTCTACGCGGCCTTGCACTACTAGTGGCAATAGGTTGCTTGTCACGGCATCAGTAATTTGTATTTTAACTCTCGGGTATCTTTGGGTCATTGATTCTAGAAGGATGGGGGAAACCCATCGACCGGTAGTTCCAATTACTCCGAGTCGGACAGTACCTGAAACCTCAGAATGAAGCGCCTCCACATCGAGGGATATAGATTCAAGCTCAGTTTGGACTCGGCTCGCTCGGTCAACAACGAAATTTCCTTCTTCAGTTAAAACCCCTGTTCGTCTATCAATAAGGGAAACCTCTAATTCTTTTTCAAGCCTTGAGATATGTGTTGAGATATTTGACTGGACTGTATGGAGAGATTTTGCCGCAGCGCTGAAACTTCCATTGTCTACAACGGCTACTAAAGCATTCAATTGTCTAATGTCCATAGGGAAGCATATCTAGTTTGTAGATAAAAAAAGAGTTATCTATCAAGTATTTAGATTCGATAGAAGTATCGCCTATCTGGTTATTTCAAAGTCTTTGCCCGAATAACATTTAGGGCGGAACCAGACTTAAACCATTCAATTTGTTCATCGCTAAATGTGTGGCTGGTCTCAAATGAGAATGAATCACCGGTTTCCTGAGTTACTTCAACGAGGACTGAGCGCCCGGGAGCAAGTGCGTCTAAATCCCGAACCGCTAATCGAGCATCTTCAGAGATTCTGTCATAATCGGCGGGATTTTTAAATGTTAAAGGGAGCATGCCTTGCTTCTTCAAGTTTGTCTCGTGGATCCTTGCGAAGCTTCGTGCGATCGCAACAAGACCAAGACGGAACCTTGGCTCCATAGCAGCATGTTCACGGCTTGAACCTTCACCCATATTTTCATCTCCGATTACAACCCAAGATTGGCCTGCTTCATGATATGCCTTAGCTATATCTGGGAATGTTTGAGTTTCTCCAGTCAGTTGGTTTTTTCCAAATCCCACGTCGTAGCCTTTATAAGCATTGACCGCACCTAGGTAGAGATTTCCAGAAATATTTTCCAAATGACCCCGATATTTAAGCCAAGGTCCCGCCATGGAAATATGGTCAGTAGTGAATTTCCCAGTAGCTTTAACTAAGACAGGGAGTCCTTCGTAGTCCTCCCCATTCCAAGCTGGGAAAGGTGTAAGTAATTGGAGTCGATTTGATGAAGGTGCAACTTTAATTTCTACTTGATCAGGATTTTCAGGTGGGGGAAGAAATGTGTCCTCTCCGGGGTCAAAGCCCGATGGAGGCAATTCGAGCCCCTCTGGAGTTGATAGGGAAACTAATTCACCTTTTTCATTTTCTAATGTTCCATTTATTGGGTCAAAGTCAACAGTTCCAGCAAGAGCTAAAGCCATGACAGTTTCAGGTGAGGTTACAAATGCAAGTGTTGA
>JAYYZG010000057.1:0-12423 GCA_036687775.1 Actinomycetota bacterium | reverse complement strand
TGAGGACATTCATACTTTGGTTGAACGAAGGGTTACTGAAATAACAGAAGCTGGTGGGCGATTACACACCGGTAGAAGCAGAAATGATCAAGTAGCTACAGATTTACGATTGTGGACAAAAAAAACGATTACCGAAATATTGAACTCTCTTATTGAATTCCAAGAAATGTTGTTGAGAAAAGCTACTTCAGTTGGTTCTGCAATGATGCCTGGGTACACGCATCTGCAACAAGCACAACCTGTTCCACTCGCACACCACTTACTGGCGCATGGATGGGCATTGTCTAGAGATGTTGAAAGGTTCCTAGAAGCAAGAGCTAGACTGGATGTATCCCCATTGGGGGCTGGAGCATTAGCAGGATCATCATTGCCACTAGATGTTTCGGCGGTAGCCGATGGTTTAGATTTCTCTTCAGTTTTCGATAACAGCCTCGATGCCGTTTCAGACCGTGACTTTGTGGCTGACACACTTTACGCGCTCACGATACTTGGGGTGCACCTCTCAAGGATTGGAGAGGAAACTATTCTTTGGGCATCAAGCGAATTTAATTATGTTGAACTTGATGGTTCGTATTCAACTGGATCATCAATGATGCCTCAGAAAAAAAATCCTGATATAGCAGAACTCGCTAGAGGAAAATCAGGACGCTTGATAGGTGACTTGACTGGTTTTCTGAGCACCCTGAAGGGAGTTCCACTTGCTTACAACAAAGACCTTCAAGAGGATAAGGAGGCGCTATTTGATGCAGTGGATACTATTTTAAACCTGCTTCCCGCAATGCAAGGGATGCTTGAAACGGCAACATTTAACACTAACAGAATGAATGAACAAGCCTCTTCTCCTTATATGGCAACTACCGACCTTGCAGAATTGATGGTACAAAATGGGATACCTTTCCGTGAAGCCCACTCAATTGTTGCTGGTTTAGTCCAAGAATCACTTGATCACGGTAAAGACTTTGAAGATCTTGTTACGAGCCACCCGTTACTTGGTTTTGAAGGTGCGAGCCTCCTCCAGTTGGACTCAATTGCATCCAATAAGAAAACACACGGAGCCGGTGGGACCGGCCAATTGGAACAACAATTTAGAAACTTTAAAGAGAGCATCACTAAGAATAAAGAAAAACTATGAGCTACCATCACAAAGTTCGAGTCCGATACGTTGACTGTGATATGCAAGGCATTGTCTACAATGCTCATTATCTAACCTTCGTAGATGACGCGTTTGATTGCTGGCTACGCGAAATTGATATGAATTTTGAAGAAAAATTTGGCAGCGAGGTGATGCTCAAAAAGGCTTCAATTATTTGGGAAAAACCTGCCAAATTTGCAAATACTTTAAATATCGAATGCAAAGTTACGCGTTGGGGCAACACTAGTTTTGATGGATTTTTTATAGGGACAGTCAATGCAGAAAAAACCTTTGAAGCAACCTTCACCTAGGTCTGCGTTGATCAAGAAAATTATCAACCTATTCCTATTCCTAATTATCTCAAAGAGCATCTAGCAGGAAACTAGGGACCAGTTCATCAAACTATGAGCAACCTAAGACGTATAGATATCAAATCCGGCCAACCTCAATCTTTGACAGTTGCACAGTCTGAAATTAAATCTGTACTATCTACTAGCCAAGCCTCTAACACAGCACGAGAAAAAATACTTGATTTCATCCAAAGCCACCCTGATGCCCTGCATCGTTCTTGTATAGCTGGCCATTTAACTGGATCAGCAGCAATCATAGATCACACGGGAGACAGATTGCTCGTAATGTTGCATAAGAAATTGCAAATCTGGCTACAACCAGGAGGTCACGCTGATGGGGACGGACTTCTCTCTCGGGTCGCTCTTAGAGAAGCAATTGAAGAAACAGGAATTGAAGGATTAGAGCTTTTCGGACCTGGAATTGACTGTGACGTTCACGTCATACCATCAAGAGGTAGGGATCCGGAACATCTTCATCTAGATACTCGATACCTAATCCGAGCTCCAGAAGGAAGCAAGTTCAGAAAAAACCATGAAAGCATAGAACTCCGATGGGTTACTCAAAAAGAACTTCTCTCTTTAACGGAAGAGGAAAGCACTCTCCGTCTAGCAAAGGTCGCTACGCAGGTAGCGAAAAAATGCTTCACAATCTAGCTTCTGAAAAATTAGCGAAAGGCTCAATCTAATTAGGGGATAAGAGTCCTGCTACAAGTGCTATAACAAATGATCAAATGCAAGTAGGATATGTATGCATACCTCACAGAATGGTCACCAATAGTAACTATGGAAAACTGCTACCTCCGGGCACTCACAAAACTCGTGATACTGCCCTTCGTTTTGTTAATAATCGCTTCTTGCGGAAGTAGCGGCTCCACTGATAACGCGACAAAAGAATCTGTAGCTACGGCTGAAGGTGCTTCCGTCGTTTCGGATGAACAATCATCAACTACCGCAGTTGAACAATCTACGGCCCCTTCAGTTGAAGAAACTCCAACAACGAATCAGATAAGTTTCCAAAACGACATAATGCCCATTATCGAATCCTCTTGCGCTCGTTGTCACACTGGGATTGGACCTGGTACTCCCCATGCATTGTTCGAAACAGTCGCAGACGTTTCTGCGAATGCTTTTGCAGTCGCCGCAGTAGTAGAAGCTGGGATCATGCCCCCATGGCCGGCATCAGATTTAAGTGTCGGGTTTCGTCACGATTGGAGCTTAAGTCAGGAAGATAAAGACTTAGTTACTGAATGGACAAGATCTGGAGGTGCTGTAGACATTGACCCAGCAACAAAAGTTATTGCATCAGAAGGCGTCAATCATCTCGCTGTATATGATCAAGAATTGCTTGCTGATGGTAGTTACGACGGAGAAAAAGGGCAGACTGATGAATACCGTTGTTTCATTTACGACCCCGAATTGACAGAGAAAAAATATCTAACCGGATATGAATTCGTTCCAGATCAACTACAGGTGGTACATCACATGGTGGGTTACCGTGTCCCCAATGATCTCCTTTCCGCCGCAAAGCAGAGAAATTATTCAGATGGGCAGGGAGGATGGAGTTGCTTTGGTGGAACCGGATTAGGTGGAGATCAAATTGGGACTCTGAACCAGATGATTACCGTCTGGGGTCCTGGAGGAGGCGCTGTCCAATATGAAGAAGGGCTGGGATTACTCATGGAACCTGGTGACTTTTTCGTACTGCAGATCCACTACCATTTTGATGTTGAAGCTCCCGCAGATAATTCAACCTTCCGCACCAAATGGAGTTCTGATGAAACCATTAAGCCTGTAGAACTCATCCAATATTTTGCGCCTGCCGAAATACCATGTTCCGTAAACGAGAATGGTCCATTATGCGACAGGAATGCAAGTATCAGAGACCGACTCGACAGTTATGATGGAGATGGCGTGCAGGCGAATATGGTCCTCAATTTGTGCGGATACACCCCTGAAGATTTCGCGCACATGACTGATGGAATCGCCTCATCAACTTGCGACCAGTCCGCAAGATTAAATGGAACTATTGTGTCGGTTCTCGGCCACCAACACAATATAGGAACTTCTTTCAGAATGACTCTAAACCCAGATACTCCTGAAGAAAAAATCCTTTTAGATATTCCCAAATGGGATTTTGAATGGCAATTTGCTTACTACCCAACAGAGCAAATCCAAATCAAAGTTAATGACGTCATTCGCCTTGATTGCACGTGGGATCGATCTCTTCGGCCATCGAACCTTGAACCCAGATATGTCGTTTGGGCTGATGGAAGTGACGATGAAATGTGCTTTGCTATTATCATGGGTAACAGAACGAATTAAACAAGAAGAACGATAAAGATGATCCCTAAAATAATTAGTGCCGATGACCATGTAATAGAGCCCCCGAATGTTTGGCAAGACCGGATGCCCTCCAAATACAAAGAAAAGGCACCAAAAATAGTTATTGCACCGCAAGGAGAAATGACTCTAAACGATGGTGTATGGGTCGAAACTCCTGGAGTGGGAGAAAAAATGGCAGCATGGTGGCATTTCGAAAATAAACGCTACCAGATCAAACAAATGGTTGCCTGTCCAGGAATACCGCCGGAAGAAGTCACCATGGAAGGCGTCACCTACGATGACATCGCAGATGGCTGCTATGACCCTAAAGCAAGGCTCGGCGACATGGATATCAATCATGTAGAAGCTTCACTTTGTTTCCCAAACTATCCAAGATTTTGCGGGCAACTCTTCTCAGAAGCTGATGATCTAGAACTTGGATTACTTTGTGTGCAGGCATACAACGACTGGATGATTGACGAATGGTGCGGAGATAGTCAAGGTCGCCTTATCCCATTGTGTATAGTCCCACTTTGGGATCCGAAACTAGCTGCGGACGAAATCTACCGAGTCGCTCAAAGAGGTTGTCGAGCTGTTGCTTGGTCTGTATTAACTGGTTGGTTAGGACAGCCAGGGCTTCATGGCGACCACTGGAACCCATTCTTTAAAGCATGCGAAGAAACAGGAACCGTTATTTGTATGCATATAGGTTCAGGAACGAAAACGGTTCAAACATCACCGGAAGCCCCCACAGTCGTCACAGCTAATCTAATTGTCTGCAATAGTGCCGCTTCCATGATTGACTGGATATTCTCTGGAAAGTTTGACGAATTTCCAAATCTCAAGCTCCTCTACGCTGAGAGTCAGATTGGATGGATCCCTTATTTCGTTGAAAGAGCTGATGACACTTGGCAAACGCATCAGTGGGCTCAAGGTGAAAACAGAATTCCTAATCCGCCCTCCTACTACTACAAGAGACATGTGTATAGCTGTTTCTTTAAAGACACAGTCGGTATTAGTCTTCTAGACAGAATAGGGGAAGATAATGTCCTGTTCGAAACAGACTATCCCCATCAAGATGGGACTTTCCCCAAAACACTTTCAATAGCTGAAGAATTGTTCGGGCACCTAGAACAAGAAACCATTAATAAGATCGCTAGAGGAAATGCTATTAAACTCTTTGATTTAGATTTCGCATGAGCAAAGGATAATCACATGTCTGATGAACTGCAGCCGACAGAACAGCACGTTGAACAAATCTGGGAAACGCCATCAAGGCCGGAAATCGTTGAATTAACCAAAACGCATGTGCAAGCAATGGAAATGACTGATGATGACCTTGTGTGGGTCCAAGCTGGCATGCACCACGTCCTCCTAACTACCATTGGACGAAAATCAGGTAAAGAACATAAAGTCGCGCTTCCAACTTGGAAAGATGAAAATGGGGTACGGGTCGTAGTCGCTTCATTCGCCGGTGCTGACAAAAGTCCTTCATGGTTTATTAATCTTCGCGATAGGGAAGCTAACCCCAAAATCTTATGCCAAGTCCAAGATGGGAAATTTTGGTCCGAGCCCGAAATCCTTGAAGGGGAAGAACGTAACATGGTTTGGAGGCAACTATGCACAGACAGAGCATGGTACGAGAACTACCAAAGTAGAACAGACCGAGAAATTCCACTAGTGCGCTTGCCAGAAACGCAGGTTATTGAAGACTAGGCTTCTAAATAGTCTTTCATTCCTTCTAACACTTTTGTCATATTAGCGGCAATTGAATTTAGTCGGTTATTGATAATCCGATCCTCTTTTTCGGGTTGCTGTTCAATTAGACGTGTTAACCCTGAAGGTCCTGGACCAAGCACAGCCTTATGGCGGATTCGTGTCATGCTCCCTAAACTTTCAAGCTCAAATCTCCAACGCGCCCCAGGTGACGATGGATCTCCTGTGCACCAACCGAAGGCTTTGCTTTCCTCATAAACGTCAATAGTGCACTGCGCCGACCATTCACCAATATGCTCGTTACTGTTCTTCCCAGTAAAGGTAGAACCTAAACCTAAATGAGCGGAGCTATCATCCCAATCTGCGGAAACAAACTCTTCAGAGAACCTTCCAGGGAAGTTGATGTCTGTCGCAACCTCCCAAGCTCTCTCCACGGAACATTCCACGTCAACCTCAACTGAGATGCCTGGCCCATCTTCAAAGGAAATCGGGCTTGTGGGCCCTGCAAGGAGAGTTCGCCCATACGAGTTGAAATAAGTTATCTCTCTGGCTGGAGCCCTCTTTGCTTTTGAGAATTCAGTTCCCTTAGTCCAAGCAACGGGAAACATCGCAATCTCAGTTATTCCACTCGGTATCCCCAAAACAGCTTTGAGTTCGTCTTGTTCGCTAAGGATCGCAGTCGTCCAAGCAGTACCCAAACCTCGGGCGCGAAGAGCAAGGCAAAAACTCCAAGCACTTTGAATAACTGAGTCAAAAAGTCCGGGACGCCCTGAATTATCATGAAGTCCAATTATTACAGGGATAACAATAGCTGGAGATTTCGCTAAATTTTCAGCCAAATGGGCAGCTGATGCCATCATTCTCTCATTAGGGTGTCCAGTTCCGGTTAAGGAATCCCGAGCTTTAATCATCCATTTCCCTGCTGAGGCGAGATAAAGGTCAGCAATTTTTTCTTTTTGTGCCTTCTCAGTTATTACTATCCATCTTCGACTTCCTAAGTTTCCACCCGTAGGGCCTTGTTCAGCTATATCTATGCAGTCCAAAATTATTTGCATATCAACTTCACGATCGAAATCAAGTCTTAAACGTACGGAGCGTGTCGTCGAAAGGACGTAATCAATTGAAGGAATATCAATCTCCATCCACATGTTTTAGCACCATCTGACTCTTGGCAGGAATCAGAGCGATATTTCACGGCATACTGGAAACGTGTTTTCATTACCGATAGAAAGAATTTTTGAACCAGAATTAACCGAGATTAATCGGTTGCCGATACGCATTCCTATCTCACCTTACGAGAATATCGAAAATGCAAGAAGAGGAGACCCAACATCAAAACGGATGTGTTTAGATGGCCAGTGGAATTTCAAATTGGTAACATCTCCTTCGGAAGCTCCGAAAGAATGGGTTAATAAAGACTTTGATGATAGTTCTTGGGAGTCAATAAAAGTACCTGGAGCTTGGACTAGGCAAGGTAAAACAGATTTGCCTCATTACACAAATATTGTCATGCCATGGGAAGGGTTTGAACCTCCTGAAATACCTGAGATTAACCCCACTGGCTTATACCGAATGCGTTTCGATATTCCTCGCGGTTGGAACGGAACGAGAATTACGATCCAAATAGAAAGCGCGGAAAGCGCACTTCTCCTATGGTGTAACGGATCATTTGTCGGCTTAGGGAAAGACAGTCGTCTTCCAAGCGAATTTGATCTGACAGAATTCTTACAAGACCAAGGAAACTCAGTATCGCTTATGGTTCCACGTTGGAGCGACGGGACATGGATCGAAGATCAAGATCATTGGTTCCATGGGGGTATTCATCGATCGGTTTTTCTTGAATCAAGAGAATCAACCCATATTCGAGATCTTCACGTTCATGCAGATTATGAAAGAGAAGAAGGAATACTTTCCGCAACATGTTTTATTTCTCAGCCCTGCGAAGGTTGGTCAATTGCAGCCAGGCTGGAAACACTCAATGGGGATTTAATTCAAGAAACAAACGACATCACCATTGCGTCAAAGAATGCAGGATCCCCTCTAGAGGAATTGCTTGAGGCATATCAATACAGTGGGCTTCAAAGCAAAATTCTATTCAATTCACGTGATATCACTCCATGGTCAAGTGAGAAACCAACTTTGTACTTACTACTTGTCTCTCTGATTGATTCGAGTGGGAAATGCCGTGAAGTCGTTCGGGAGAAGGTTGGTTTCCGAAAAATAGAAATTTGCTCCAATGAACTACGAATTAATGGAAAACCGATCATTCTTCATGGCGTTAACAGGCACGACCATCACCCTGTCACTGGGAAAACGCTTACTAAAGAAGAAATGAAATCTGAATTACTCACAATGAAACGAAATAACATCAATGCGATCAGAACAGCACATTACCCAAACGATCACCGCCTTCTTGAATTATGTGATGACTTGGGCCTCTACGTCGTTGATGAAGCGAATTGTGAATCCCATGCTCGGTTACGGTCCCTAGCCCTAGACCCGAGATACCACCATGCCATTGAGGAACGCACTAAACGTATGGTCGGTAGAGACCGGAACCACCCCTCCATTATCGGATGGTCTCTAGGAAATGAATCTGGATTCGGGCCAGCGCATGTCTCAACTGCTGGATGGGTTCGCAAAAGTGACCCAACACGGTTTATACAATATGAAGGAGCTTTAGAACATAGATTTTCACTTAATGAAAAAAATGGTTTTAAAAACAGTTGCTCAGCTCCCAGCAATCTAGAGCGATTCACAACTGACATTGTCTGCCCCATGTATACCCCCATTGACGTTCTTAGGGACTGGGCTAAATGGGCGGAAGAGAACAAAGAAGATGACCGCCCATTGATATTGTGTGAATACTCGCATGCAATGGGTAATTCAAATGGATCTTTGGAAGAGTATGTCCAAACATTTCACGAGTTCAACGCCCTAGCAGGTGGTTTTATATGGGATTGGAAAGACCAAGGTCTATTAGAAACAGATAGTCAAGGCAGGACATATTGGGCGTACGGCGGTCATTTCGGAGATACGCCCAACGATGCAAATTTTTGTATAAACGGTTTAACAGCTCCGGATGGGACGCCACATCCAGCTCTCTATGAATATGCCTGGGCGGCAAGACCAGTCGTTGTAGAAAAAATAGATCAGAGGCACGTATCAGTAACCAACAGGAGAAAATTTTCAGATACGAGTGACTTGTATTGTGAATGGGAACTCCAAACCAATGGAGAAACAGTTGAAGCAGGGGAGTGGAAATTGGTTATTTCGCCCGGCCACAGTAAGGAAATTGCGATTCCACGATTCTCACGCCGCAAACACAAAGGAGAGATCTTTTTGCAGTTGAAATGGCGGCTGAAGGAATCAAACACTTGGGCGCCTGAAGGGCACATCGTTGCCTGGGACCAAATTCAACTCAAAGAGAAAAAAACTATTCCTATACACCGAACGCAGAAGAGCCAACGATTAAGAGTAATGAACGGCAATGTAGTTGAGAGTGGACCTTTTGTTCTTACGCTTCCATCAGCTGACGATAAAGGATCGATTTTATTCAACGAAACACAAATTTTCACATCATTCCCCACAGGATCATTTTGGCGTCCACCAACAGATAATGATGGGGTGAAACAAGGATGGATGTCCGAGATTTCTGGAGTTAGGCGCTCATGGACTGAAAAGGGACTTCACGCACTGAAAGTGCTTTATGGAGAAACAAAAGCTGATACTTCAGAAGACAACGTTTGGATAGTCATGGAGTCAGAACATGTCGGTACTAATGCAAAAGCTTTGCATGAATGCACAGTACGAATACGTGGGTCCAAAATCTATTTTGATGAGTCAATTCGCATTCCAGAGGACTGGTCAGACATCCCTAGGGTCGGTATTCGTTTTGAAATGCCAAAGCAATATAACACCCTTGAATGGTTTGGCTGTGGCCCTCATGAATCATATCCAGACAGGTATAAATCACAGATGATTCAGAAATGGAAATCATCTGTTAAAAATCAATTCCACCCTTACGTGGTTCCTCAAGAAACTGGAGCCCATCAACATACGAGATGGTTCAGGCTTTCTGATCGACATAACAATCTCATCAAATTCGACCTCTTGGGAACAGGTTCCTTTTCAGCAAAACTACATCATGATGCTGACCTCACTTTGGCAACAAAAACTTCAGAACTAAATGAGCGAAGCACTATAGAAGTCCATATCGATAATGCATTGAGAGGGTTAGGAACTGGTGCTTGTGGTCCAGATACCCTTGAGCAGTATTTGGTCAAACCGGGTTTATATCAATGGAGCTGGGTTGTTTCGCCAATAAGTTCCTCGGATTAAACATCTAAGGGAACTAGGCATTCACGCATTTTATTGGCCTTAGCAAATTCGTCAACGGGATCTGTGACCCACCGTTTCCCCTTCTTTGTCACGGTAAATGCTTCGTCTATGCCATTTCGAAATTTTGTAGCGTATGCATCGCGGTCACTTAGGTAAATCTCGTAATCAACTAACCATAATCTTACTAACTCCCCATCCCTACTTTCCTCGTCAGGAGCGATGGCAAGAAGAGCAACGAGCAAGTCTCGATATATTGCAGTACCAGCGTCAATTTGATCAGCTCTATCTTCAGGCGAAGCAGCCATCAGCGCTAAAGGTAAATTGCCCAAATCTGCGGAAGCATCAGCACAAAGAGCTTTAGCGCCCATAGCGAAATCGGGACTATCAAGTTTGTCCGGATGACCATTCGGGGCAAGAGGGGATAGCGCCCAGATCCAAAAACCAGCAATAGAGACTAAAAGTAATACTGAAATTACCCTTCCCGTTGTCCATCGCTTATATGTATGTTCATCCGAAGAAATACTTTGCGAAGATTTTTCGTTATTACTCACTTCTTTAGAATGGACCGACCATTAGCTTCTTGCCAAACACCATTGAAAAAAAGTAGATTTTGCATGAATAAATCGCCGAAGTCCTACCCAAAGAGGTCTAATGTCATTGCATGGGTAAATCTCAGTTCATTAATGAGTTAGAACAAAGAGGCTTAGTGCAAGACACAACAGACCTCTCCTCATTGGAGTCACGGCTTGAAGAAAAGCCAATCACCCTCTACCACGGAATAGATCCATCAGCTTCAAGTCTCCATATAGGAAATTTTGTTGGCGTATTGATGCTAAGACGATTTCAAGATGCCGGACATAGACCGATCGTATTAATAGGGGGCTCTACCGGAATGATTGGGGATCCAGGTGGAAGATCAGAAGAGCGAAATCTTTTGGATGAAGAAACCTTGGCGGGGAATTTAGAAGGTATCCGAAGCCAATTGGAAAAATTAGTTGATCTAGACAACGCAGAATTAGTAAATAATTTCGAATGGACTAAGGACGTCAACGTCCTAGATTTTTTCCGAGATATAGGGAAACACGCAACCGTCAATCAGATGGTTGCCAGAGACTCCGTGAAGACAAGAATGGAAGGAAAGCATGGAATCTCTTATACAGAATTTTCATACATGCTGCTCCAAGCATTCGACTTCTGGTGGCTTCACCAAAACCACGACTGCGAATTACAGATTGGCGGATCAGACCAATGGGGCAACATAGCGCAAGGGGTGGACTTAATAAGACGGAGAAGTAGCGCAAGCGCTTATGGTCTGACATGGCCGCTGATAACTCGAAGTGATGGTCAGAAATACGGAAAGTCAGTTGATGGAGCTATTTGGCTTGACCGCGAAATGACGTTGCCATATGAGTTCCATCAATACTGGCTTCGAGTTGATGATCGAGATTTAGAAAGATTCCTGCTTCAATTGACACTTTTAGAAGTAAACGACATACGTGAAATAGTGAAAGAGCATGAATTAGCACCAGAAAATCGTTTGGGCCAAGGGTTGCTTGCTGATGAGATAACGAAGCTAGTGCATGGTGAAACTGCAGTAACTGAATCTCGTTTAGCAGCTGAAGCACTATTTGGTACGGAAGACCTAACAGTCAACATGTTTGAAGCTTTACACGGAGTCGTGCAGGAAACACCTATTAGTAGAGATGTGGTTGCTTCAGATGAAGGACTCATTGAAGCGTTAGCACTTAGTGGATTAGTGGGTTCTAAAGGTGAAGGACGCAGATTACTTAAGCAAGGCGGAGTATCTCTCAATCGTGAAAAAACGTCGTCACCTTCCATTGATGAGTCAAAAATCGTAGGTGATAAATACCTTCTTTTGCAGAAAGGCAAGAAGCAAAGAAACATTCTTATCGTCACTGAATAGGAACGAATATAGATATTTTTTTCTTGTTGAAATTCCCATAGAAGAGATTAAGATAAAAACCTACAGAAGACGTTGAACTTTGCACATAATGTGGGTAGATTCAGTCTTCGCCCTTAATTGTTGTGTTAGTCACAACATTTGAAATGGAAGGGCTGTCCGGCTCCGACTATGTCGTCCGGAAGCGGTTGCAGAATTTTCTGGAAACGCTGCTCTTTGAAAACGGAAGAGAGGACGAAAAAGCCAGTGCGGGAGGCGCACAGGTCTTTCTTGAGATCTACGCGCCAACCTTCAATTCCACCACCTTTAACAAGGTGGTACCCGCACAAAATATATAAATATGAAAGACAACGTGTTCTCATTTATGAGACACATGTTTTGTGCCAGTCAGGTGACGAGGAAGCCCCTCCGACCCTGGCTCTCCATTCGCACTCCCTGTCAAGAACTTCACTCGTGAAGTGCAGGGAAATGCAACTGATTTCAAAGATTGATTTAGGTTGATCTGAGATTTTGACGGAGAGTTTGATCCTGGCTCAGGACGAACGCTGGCGGCGTGCTTAATACATGCAAGTCGAACGCTCTCGACCTTCGGGTCATATGAGAGAGTGGCGAACGGGTGCGTAACACGTGAGAAACCTGCC
>JAYYZG010000056.1:0-4620 GCA_036687775.1 Actinomycetota bacterium | reverse complement strand
GGAAACTCTGTCTTAGCGTTGACGCAGTCCTTGATACAGTCGATGCTGGCGAGGAAGCAATCATGGTGGCTATGGAAACCGGCCCGGCTGACGAACCGGGGATGCGCTGGTCGGCGGGTATTGTTACCGCACATGGAGGACTTGCAAGCCATGCTGCCATCTACTCTAGAGGGCTCGGCCTGCCCGCTGTATGTGGAGTAACCGACCTCATGGTGCAGGAATCGTCTATTACGATTCGCTCAACAGTTATTGAAGAAGGGGATATCATTTCCATTGATGGAGCAACAGGCGAACTCTTCAAAGGTGGCATAGAGATCTCTGCGGCCGAAAGACCAGAAGAACTAGATACTCTTCTACGCTGGTGCGATGAGGTGCGAACAGGATCTTTGGGTGTGCGTGCAAATGCTGATACAGCTGAAGAAGCAGCAGAATCAGCAAAATCGGGCGCGGACGGGATCGGTCTTTGCCGAACGGAGCATATGTTTCTCGGAGACCGGCTACCAGCGATCCGGAAAGTATTAACTGCCGAAGACGAAAATTTACAAAGAACAGCGCTTAATGAACTTCGAGACATACAGAAACAAGACTTCATTAATGTCTTAGAACCAATGGGAAGTAAACCAGTTACCGTCCGGTTGCTTGACGCTCCCTTGCATGAATTCCTTGAGAATAATGAAGAACAAAACCCCATGCTAGGCCTTCGTGGTGTGCGCCTTGCACTAGGAATAGAAGGACTTTACCGGACACAAACACAAGCATTGATAGCAGCAGTGGAACAACGAATTGAAGATGGGCAAACGCCAATGGTTGAGATTATGGTCCCGCTCATCGCAATCGAAAAAGAGCTGGAAGTGATCTTGAAATGGATTGGAGAAGAAATTCAACAATCCCCAATACCAATACCGCTGGGAACCATGATTGAAACGCCAAGAGGCGCATTAATCGCGGGACAGTTAGCGCCGCATGTTGATTTCATTAGTTTCGGCACTAATGACTTGACTCAAATGACATTCGGATTCAGCCGAGATGACGTAGAAGCAAGTGTCATCAGTGAATACATCAAAAAAGGGGTATTAGAGGAAAGCCCATTTTCCACTCTTGATCAAATTGGAGTAGGGGAACTAGTGAGGATCGCTATTGAGAGAAGCAAAGAAGCAAATCCAACAATCAAAATAGGCATCTGCGGGGAACACGGTGGAGATCCCAAATCAATTAGATTCCTTTCTGATATAGGTGTTGATTACGTCAGTTGTTCTCCTCCACGACTACCCATTGCCCGTCTGATTGGCGCACAACAATCGATTCTGTGACCTAACGGCCAGCCGATAGGATAAGCGTCCCATGGATCGTGTATGTTCTTCTCATGGGATGGAGTAGGGAATTCATAGAGAAAGTCCGAGAAGCAACGGACCTCACTGATGTTGCAGGTGATTATGGGGACACTAAAAATGCTGGACCTGGGAAAGTAAAGATGACTTGCCCTCTACCAAACCACAGCGACAAAACTCCTTCGCACAATGTCCAAAAGGAATTCTTTAAATGTTTTGGCTGTGGCGAAGGTGGAGATTGCTTCGAATTCATTATGGCAGTAGAGAATTGTGATTTTAATGAATCAGTGAAACGTTTAGCAGGTAGAGCAGGTATTGTTCCAGGGTCTGATGATTGGGTTGGCGGATCAGGTGGTGAAGATAAAAGAAAAGACCTATTCGTAGCTGTTGAGATGGCATCCGCAATCTATAAAGCACGCTTACCTGACAGGGAGAATAAAGAAGCACAACAAGCGCGTAACTTTCTTCGTGACCGTGCTCCACAGCGTGCGAGAGATCAGGCACTTGGAGAAATGTGTGAGGAAAACGGAATTGGGTACTCCTATCCGAGGGCGCCAGGATTATCGAATGGTCTCACCAAAGAATTGACGAAAAAACTCACAGAATATTTCAAAAAAACAGGTATTAAAGAAGTTGAAATACCAAAGAAAATAGAAAACACATTGAAAAGAGCGGGCTTAGCTTCAGAATATGAAGGCAATCTTACTGATTTCTTTTTTGGTGAAAGGATAATGTTCACGATATTTGACTCAAGTGATAGGCCGATTGCATTTAGCGGGCGTCAACTTCCCCAAGGGCGTGACCCGAAATACCGGAATTCACCCGAAACTGAAATATATAAAAAGAATGAAATTCTTTATGGTCTTAATTGGTCTAAAAAACATGTAGCAAAAGAAGATCGAATTATCATCTGCGAAGGGCAATTAGATGTTATCGCATTCCGTGAATCATCACTTCCAGTAGCTGTGGCCCCATGCGGGACATCTATCACTGAGAACCAAGTGAAAAAGTTGGCGAGATACACGAACAACTTCATCCTTTGTTTTGACTCAGATAATGCAGGTCAAAAGGCAGCTAACCGTTTTGTCCAATGGGAAGAAAAGTACGATCTCCAGATTAAAGTTGCGCTTCTGCCCGATGGAACCGATCCGGGTGACTATCTTGCTCAAGACAACTTAGATGAACTTGTAGAAACAGTAGAGGAAGCGATCCCTTTTCTCCGATGGCGAATAAATCGTGTACTTGAGGAGGAAAAAACGGAAACAATTGAAGAGCGTGTTAACGCGGCTAACCGGAGCCTTCAAATTGTTAGAGATCACCCCGAAGAAATGTATTGGGATGATTATGTTCGTTACATAGGGCAATGCTTAAGTCATGAATATTCTGAACTTCGAAAGAAGTTTGACAAAATGGATAAAACCCCAGAACGCAAACCCTTCCAACCGACTCAACCAGATACTAATAGTGCAACTCCTCAAGTCTTAGTTGAGCAGAAAAAGCCAAACCCAGCGGCTAAAGAAACGAAGCAATCCACAACTCTGGCTTTGAACGTGTTGTCATTAGTTCTCCATAACCGTCGAACACTAGAGCAAGGGAAAATCCTTCCTGAGAAATTGCAATCAATGTTTTTCCCTACTTCAGCGTTCAGCAGAGTGTTCGAAGCATTACTTGTAAGTCAGAACATCGATCAGGCTGAAAATCTAGTGAAGGATGCTGAAGAGGAGAAACAAATCTTCTTAGGGTTGCGTGAATCTAAACCTGATGACTTAGTCAATGACATAAGTGCTTCGAAGCAGGTAGGAGAGCTCCTAATAAGAAGAGTTAAAAATGAATTAGATCAACTCCGGAAAGATGCTTTGGAAAGCGATAATTTGCAACTCATGAGAGGATTAGGTGATGTGCACAACGCTCAGAACACGATGCAAGATGGTGGATACAATTTATTTTCTTCTGAAGCAGACTTTCTTATCGAATGGCTACGTGAAAGGCTAGAACAATAACGCAACTGCAAGATGAGTCACGGTGATCATGGGAAATGACAAAACTTTATTGTCACGAGAAGAAGAGCGTGTTCATGGCTTGAGAATTCAAACTGCGGCAGTTGCAAGTGAAGAGATACTCAAAATAGCGAAACAGTTTATTGTTGAGAACGAGAACTCACCAATCGGTTCCGAAATTCAAGAAATTATGGAAGCCAAAAAAAATATTGAATTTAATTTTGTCAGAATTGGTGAAATTGGAGCCTTGTTGCTTTTGGTTCAAACGCATCTAAATTCGACTGAATCTAATTCCATCAATGAAAATCTAGAGATAGTGAAACAAGGCAACATTTCAAAAGACCAAATGATCACTCGCAATCGAGGGCTAGTTCGGAAATTGGCATCAAACCACATCAATCAAAATGTCCCGATAGATGATTTGACTCAAGTCGGAACCGAGGGTCTTATACGTGCAGTAGAAAAATTTGACCCTAATCGCGGATATAAATTTTCCACATATGCCAGAGATTGGATTAAGCAAACCATAAACCGTTATGTAGATGACCAGCATGCGATCAAAGTACCCGAGTATCAGCTCAATAGAATTGCACGCATTAGAAAAGTTCAAAATGAACTCCTTCAAGAAACCGGGCAAGAGCCGTTACTTGCATTTGTTGCTGAGCGATGCGATATGACCGTGCAAGAAGTTGAAGAACTCCTCACTATAAAGCGAGATGCCATATCTTTAAATAAGCCAGTGGGGGAGGGCAATTCTGATCTAGGGGAACTGATAGCCGACAATGGATCTATCTCTCCCGAAACTGCAGCTGATGAGGCAATGGTCAAAGAGGAAGTAAGGAAAGCTCTTGATGAACTACCGGAAACGGATCGAGAAGTAATAGTGAGAAGATTTGCTCTTGACGGGGGGAAGACAGCGACGCTTCAAGAAATCGGTGAGTCGCAAGGAATTTCCAAAGAAGCAGTGAGGCTAAAAATTAAACGAATCATGCGGAAATTGGCTTCATTTCCAGAGATAAGCAACCTAGGAAAAACAGACGGATAACTATTTCTTGAGAGGAATCTGCTGCTTAAATAAGCCGTTACACTGTAGTGCTGCTATCCTCCGTTCAACCTTCCGGGGTAGCTCAGTTGGCAGAGCGTCGGACTGTTAATCCGCAGGTCGTGGGTTCGAGCCCCACCCCCGGAGCGAAAAGCCTTCTCTAAAGAGAAGGCTTTTGCTTATTCTGTTTCAATCTTGGCGATTTGATGGGTAGTATCCATTCGGGCCTGTAGCTCAGTGGTTAGAGCAGGGG
>JAYYZG010000055.1:0-5237 GCA_036687775.1 Actinomycetota bacterium | reverse complement strand
TGTCAGAAGAGTAGTTACCGGACACAACGATGACGGGAAAGCTATATTTGCCAGCGATGAGATTGTGGAACCCACAACCTTATCTTTACTTCCCGGAGCTGAGTTCTTTCAACTTTGGGGTGCAGATGAAATTCCTACATTTCCGGACGACGGCAGTCGCCCCCCACACACAACATACTTCCCTCCTTTAGGTGGTTATCGGTTTGGAATTTTTACCGTCCAACCGGACACCGAATCTTCAATGATGCCAGAGAATTTCGATATTGATGCCGCAATCGCTGAGGTAGAAGAAAAACTACCTGGGATGGCAGAACATCTCGAAACAGACAACCCAGGTATGCACACTACCGACACGGTGGATTACGAATTCGTTATTTCCGGTGAGGTTGTTCTAGAGCTTGATGATGGAGCCGAAGTTACTCTCAAACCCGGAGACACCGTCGTCCAAAATGGGACTCGGCATGCGTGGCGGAACAGAACGAATGAACCCGCAGTACTGGTGGTTGTCCTCATTGGAGCGAAAAGGTCTAACTAAAGATCCAAGATACAAAAGTTGGTTCCAGGTTAAACAATTAGACCATCCAAATCCTTAACTAATTGTATGAAATCATCCTTAAGAAACCCAATGAATAGGCCTCGATAAAGGCTCAGAGCCTGCAGTATCTTGAAAGACTCTGCATAGGTGATTTAAATTACCCATGTCAGGAATTCCTTTTGGATTGGTACTAACCAGATCTTTGGAGGCAACCACTACAGCTATACATTTAGCGCGACTAACAGCGACATTTAATCTATTCGGGGAAAAGATGAAATCATGGCGGCCAGTGGGAATATCTTCAATGCTCGACGAGGCCATTGAATAAACAACAATAGGGGCTTGCTGACCCTGAAATTTATCCACTGTTTCAACCCTTACACTTGAAATACCGCTGCCGGATTGTCTTAATTTCTCTCTTATAGCCTTTACGTGATCACCGTATGGAGCAACTACCATGAAATCAGAAACCTCAATCAGGCGATGCTGGGAACCGTCAACATACTCCTTACCAATAAGCTCTTCAATTATTTCTACAACGACTTTGGCTTCTATTTCAGATTCCTTTTGGCAGCCCGAGTGCTCGGCTTCGTAAAAGTAGATTCCATTTGGAATACCGATGACTTCTCGAGAATTCACTGAAGGGTGGCAAATTAATTTTGACTCGTAGAACTCCTCTGAGATAAATCTATTTATTTCCGGTCGCATTCGGTAGGTAGCATCTAGAAAATAGCCTTGATTTGGCTCAGCATTCTTTTCCTTGCCTAAGAGGTGCTCCAAAACACTAAGTCCCGCTCCATGTGGGTGCACTGCTTTAGTTACTTGTGGTAGCTGTTTGGGATCGCCAAGGAGGATTATATTTTTTGCAATAATGGACAGGGACAGTGTCTCAGCTAATGAGAACTGTCCAGCCTCGTCAATAAATAAATAGTCAAATTGGTAATCATCTCGTGTATCAGAGGCTTGACACGCTTGCCTTAAGCCAGAGTGAGCAAGCTGGAAAGAAGTCCCGGCTACCAATTGAGCCTCGCTATATAAATCTAGCCCGAGCACAGGAGGCTCGTCTTCAATTCTAATCATGCCAAAGGGTTTAGCCTTCTGTTTCTTGAACCATTCAGGGGTTGACTCCGGGTCTTTGGGATCTAGGGGCCCAAATTCTCTTGGGCGAGATTCTTTGGGTTTTTCATTGATGAATTGCCTGTACTCCTGAGGTAGACCTTTTGGGTTGTTTGAACGTATAATAATCCGATTTAGTGCTGCTTCCTGTCCGTGGGTAATGAACCAGTCAAGACAACCCTTCAGTAAATTGTTAACTCCGGCCCAAGATTGAGAAGTAATAGCTACTCTTTTCCCTTTCTCTAAAAGGCCTCGAACGAGGTATGAACCGAGATAGGTTTTCCCTGTACCTGGGGGACCCTGCACAGGTAGGTAGGAATTATCTAAACTTAAAGTGCTTTCGAGAGCGTGTTCAAACAGTTCCTCCGGCGGAGCCCAAAAGGATGTGCGTCCATTCGTGGTTGAGGGTAACTGCTTTTCAATTATTTGAAGTGCAGCATTTGATGCTTTCCCGTTTGCATAGTTTTTCACAACTTCAAGCATTGCCGAAGCTTGATCGTATTTGGGGCGATGGTCCCAAACCATGAGGGATTCTATTTCGTGGGGGGAGAAGCTTAGATCGCTTAATTGAATTGAGTCCATCAGAGCTGGTTCCCAATCGTCATTATCTGATTCAGGAAGAATGTACTTTGCGGGAATGCGTATAGAAATGAGTCCTGTAGCTAGATCAACTTCATCCACGACAAAAGTCTCCAGCAAGGAAGTATCAGAATCGTCAAGGGAATTATTATCGCTAACCGGTTGTTCGCTATCTATCAGCGTAGCCACTGTGAGATCTTTATTGGTCCAACTTCGACCTAAGCTCTGGGTTACTGGGAACCTAAATGTCATGAAGTGAATCCACCTACTCCTATACTCTCTCGAACCTAAAGTGATGTCACTTTCCCGATCGAGCACTAGACAATCAGGTTGAGAAAAATCAGAATCTTTCAAAAACCTAACCGAATCCGAATAGTGTTTTCTGGCCTCGTTATAGAAAAATTCTGTTAAATGGATCAATTGGAGCGCACCACCAATTGCGTCAGTCTCTTCATCTAAACTAGTGAATTCCATATTAATCGCTCCACATGTTTATCAACTCAGTTTGAATATCGGAAATCCTTTGACGCGTTAAGCTTTGCTCGTCAACCGGCCGATTGTAAATGGGATCCACATAATCATAATTAGCTTTCTCTGAGCGTAATTTAAGCAGCCACTCGTGAAGTTCCTTTGTTGCAATAACATCATCTTTGTTGTAAGCCTCAATCTTTTGAAGACGAACTTCATCCCTTTCAAGTGGTTCTCCCGAGCTGTCAATATAACGGAAGTGATTGGCATAAAGTTCATATTCAAATACTGCGCCTGAACCAGCTGAGATCTCATCACTGTCTGACACACCTAGGACCGAAAGCCATCTGCCTTTGCTACCGAAGTCTGGCAACATCGGATCCAGAGCATCCTCATCGTTAGTTTGAATTTTGCTTGAGGGGTCAAACTTATCCAACTCACCTGATTCCCCGCGTTCAAAGCCTGCCAGTTTCTCTAATTTTTTCAAGCTGTAGCCTTTACATCCTACTTGCATGCTGCTTCTCACGACGGCCAACAGATCTACAAAAGCGCCCGACTCAACCATATCTGTAAGCATTGAGCTAGCTGTTTCTTCCTGAGTGAGAGCTAATTCTCCGGTTTCAAAATAATTTTGAAGTACCTCAAGAATACTTCCCATTGACTGGTCAGAATCAGTCAATTGCGACAAAAGGTACCGCTCAGTGTGGTTGTAATGATAAATTTACATTTCAGGATGATTAAGCCATCTTTCATGAAGAAAAAGCAAAAATTCACCTGCTTTTTCTCTCTCCTTTATTTTTGATGGGTAGCCATTCGCATCATGAGACCAAAAAGACTCATAGATCCATTCGCCATTTGATTTAGCAAGATATCCGAACAGAAATATTATATCCTCATCAACATTCCAGAAGGGGTGACCCTCAAAGTCAATATAAACATCAAATTCGTTCATATCTGGTAAATGACATAGCGCTTGTTCCAATTGCCAATTTTGGCGTTCGCGATCCTGACTTCGAACGGTCTGCGCCTCATGCAGTTCCTCGAAAGAGAGCAGGTGAAGCATTACCTGTCCCTCTAGTAAGGTGTCTTTATCTTCTTGACTACTTAACTCCCAAGAGCATGAAACATTAGAACAGGTCTGTGCTTCTTCAACCATAAGCGAACTACAATCTGGACATTCAACCGTGAAACGCCTAATAGTCTGCAACCGGGCTTGTCTCCATAATTTCGCTAGTACATGTGGGTCCAGATCACTCAAAAACATGCGTTCTGTATCAATATACTTACTAGGTCGAGATGTTGGGATATTCTCAATTTCACTTTGAGTCACACCAGCATCGGTTTGGACACGATCTCGTATCAAATTGAAAGTTGCAGTCACTTCATCCGAAAGTTGCCAGCTAGATTTAAACGCTGGAAGCATATCGCTATCCAGAAGTGCTAATTTTCCTATGGTATCTATTCCTATGCGCGTCAGAATTTCAATATGTGACTTATGAATTCCGCCCAGCACATGCAAAGCGTCGGGAGCCCATTTTTTGCTGCAGTGAGTTAACAGATATTCGCATTGAGAACAGGAAGAACACCATTCAGGAGAGGTCCGCTTATCTAAGTCAGAATCTGATAATGCTACTATATTTGCAAGATTGTCTCGTGTCCTGTTCCACTGCCACCAGTAGTCGTCAACTTCAAACGATTCGACCACCGGAAGACCCGCCAGACGTTCATTTTCTGTGGCAGATTCATCTTGATCTTCCATTCTTTTCTGTGCGCCTAGCGCAACATGCAGTTCTTCAGGCCTGCCTAGATTAGGGAAATTCTCTGCAAGAGCTTCACTATAGAAAAGGAGTTGTTTGATGTGCGATATTTTTGCAGAATTACGAGACAGTTTAGAGTCAACAGGTTCATAGCAAACTCGTTCGAAACCAACACCACGTTCGTCATCTTCGCTGTACACTTTTCGCTCTAGAAAATCAGCTATACCTCTCATGCCGCCTTGTTTGAAGGGCATCTGGAATATAACTTCATAACCAGCATCAAATGGATTACCTACCCTCTCTATCCAACTAGACCAAGTGTCTCGCGGGGTCTCTCTCGGACCTGGTACTACATAGACCTTCTCCTCTCCCCAAACTTCATAATACTTTTCCAAGCATTCCTGCTCGTGAAGTAAGCCTTTCTTGTAAAGCATCTCGGTAAAGTTTTCAGGAGCTGACCGAAGATCCTCATCTTTAAAAAACCCATCATGGACACGATCGGTGTAGCCGGCTGACCGACGTCGCTTAATCTCCAAAGTCAGGTAATGATCGCATCCTGTCCATTTATTAATTGCAGAAGGTGAAAGATCGGGATACCGCATGGCGAAATTATAACACTTATCTGTGACATTAATTTTTGACGTATCCTCAGGGTTCTCTCTTTTGTCGGGCTGAGAGGATTTGAACCTCCGACCTTCGGTCCCCCAGACCGACGCGCTAACCAAGCTGCGCCACAGCCCGTATGGTTAAGTCACTTATCGTAGCGATATTCTGGTTTGCCA
>JAYYZG010000054.1:0-6374 GCA_036687775.1 Actinomycetota bacterium | reverse complement strand
ATCATCTTCTTCAAATGTCGCCACCTTTTCATCGAAGAGTGAATCTGCACTCTTTCGACCTACGACTTCTACATTGCCTTTAAAGAGTTTAAGTCTGACTTCACCATTGACATGGGTTTGACTATGGTCAATAGCGGTTTGAAGCATTGTTCTTTCAGGACTCCACCAGAAACCGTTATAGATAAGGCTTGCATACCTAGGCATTAACTCATCTTTTAGATGTGCGACTTCCCTGTCTAAAGTCAAACTTTCAATAGCTCGATGTGCTTTGAGCATCACTGTTCCACCCGGGGTTTCATACGCTCCTCTAGATTTCATTCCTACGAAACGATTTTCGACGATATCTAATCGCCCGATTCCATTAGCTCCGGCTAGTTTGTTAAGTTCTCTCAGCACTTCTGCAGGGCTCATTTCTTCCCCATCTATAGCTGTAATGTCACCTTTTACGTACGTAAGTTCCACAAATCTTGCTTCGTTCGGAGCAGCTTCTGGGCTTACTGACCAGCGCCACATTTCTTCAGGGGGTTGATTCCAGGGATCCTCCAATGGACCCCCTTCATAGGAGATATGGAGAAGGTTTGCATCCATAGAAAACGGGGATTCTTTGCCTCTTTTCATTTCCACCGGAATACTATGTTTCTCTGCGTATGCCATAAGTGATTCTCTGGAACCTAAAGACCATTCTCTCCAAGGGGCTATAACCTTGATGTCCGGATTGAGCGCATAAGCTCCTAATTCAAACCGCACTTGGTCATTTCCTTTTCCTGTAGCTCCATGACTAATTGCATCAGCGTTAGTTTCACTAGCGATTTCTACTAGTCGTTTAGCAATCAATGGTCTCGCTATTGATGTTCCGAGAAGATACTCCCCTTCGTAGATAGCGTTCGCCCTAAACATTGGAAAAACATATTCGGCAACAAATTCTTCTTGAAGATCTTCAATGAATATATCTTTGTCTGGGATGCCCATTGACTGAGCTTTCGCTCGTGCAGGGTCTACTTCTTCTCCTTGCCCGATGTCAGCGGTGAAGGTGATTACTTCACATTGGTATGTTTCTTGAAGCCACTTCAAAATAATGGAAGTATCTAACCCACCTGAATATGCGAGGACGACTTTTTGTATTTGCTTATCTTTCTTCATCTTATTCCAATCCTGATAATTGACTTAATGACTCTGCGAGCACAGACCCTTCGCAACTCTCACTTGCTACTACCATTACCGTGTCATCTCCAGCAACTGTCCCAAGTACAGTTTCCAAGCCTGCTCGGTCAAGTGCGGATGCAACTACATGGGCTGACCCAGGTGGTGTCTTCAACATTACTATATTTCTAGAAACTCCTACTGCAACCACCCATTCTCCGAGCACTCTCCTTAGGTGATCTTCATGTACGTGGTGTTCGCTCGGCAATTCTGGAATAGCGTAAACCATTGTTCCACCGCTTACCCTGACAGTAACTGATCCGAGTTCATCTAGATCTCTAGAAACAGTTGCTTGTGTTGCCTCTATCCCTTCTGTTTTCAAAAGAGCGATTAGTTGCTCTTGCGAACTCACAAAATTATCTGCAAGCAATTGGGTAACTACATGTTGTCTTTGTCTTTTTGAGGCCATCGTCACTCAGTTCCTTCAGGCAATAGAAACATCAATAAACCGCGTGCGGAATGCATTCGATTCTCCGCTTGTTTCCAGATTCTGCTACTTCGTCCATCAAGTACTTCCCGAGTTGCTTCTTCTCCTGGGTGAGCTGGAAGACAATGCATGAAAATATTTTTACTATTTGCTTTCTGTAGAAGATCATCTGTGACAGTGAATTCCGAGAAGTCTTTAAGCCTTCCTTCTCTTTCTTTTTCTTGCCCCATCGAAGTCCATACGTCTGTATAAATAACGTCAGCTCCTTCTACCGCTTCGTTCGGATCTCGTGTTTGAAGAATCTCAATACCTGTTTTTTGGATTCTTATGGTATCACTGTCAGAGAATTCATAGCCTTCGGGTGAAGCAACTCCAAAATCCATGCCAACCATTCCAGACGCTATCGCAAGTGACCTTGCAACGTTATTTGAATCCCCGATATAGGCGACTTTGATTCCCTCCAGTTCTCCGAACTCTTGTTTAATAGTCAACAGATCTGCAAGTGCTTGAAGAGGGTGCGCTGAATCAGACAGCATATTTATCACAGGGACTGTTGCGAAGTCTGCTAACTCTTTTACAGTTGCATGATCGAACACCCGTGCTCCGATAACTGCGTGATAGCAAGAGAGAGTTCGCGCTATATCGCCTGTGCTTTCTCGCTGTCCAAGTCCAACTTCATCAGGTCGGATCGTAACTGGATGTCCCCCGAGTTGCACAACCGCCATTTCCATCGAGTTCCTGGTTCTGTTAGATGGTTTTTCAAATAGTAGAGCTGCTCCTTTACCTCTCAGTTGTTGGCTCGCAGGGTTTTGTGCATGATCTAGGATGAGACCAATTTCTTCTGGAGTAAGGTCATCAATTTCAAGTAAGTGACGTGGCATTGAGGGTTCCTTTCAAGATTGTCATTGCTTCTTCTATCTGGGGAGTTGTAGTGGTTAAAGGAGGGGTGAACCGAAGCGCTGTAGGTGTGATCGGATTTACCAGTAGACCGTTCTCCGTAGCCTTTATAGCAACCTCTTTACTTATTTCGGCATCTAGTTCCGCAGCTAACATTGCTCCCTTCCCGCGAACTGAGAGAACATTTGGCATTTCAAGGAGTGACTGTGTCAGAACCTCTTCAATTCTGCGTGCCTTTTCTAGATAGTTGTCACGGTCCATTATCTCTAAGACCTTTCTCGCCACTGCAGTTCCGAGTGGGTTTCCTCCGTATGTGCTTCCGTGATCTCCAGCCTGAAAGTTTGCAGCGATTTCATTTTTTGCCCAAACTGCGCCGATAGGGAAACCATTTCCCAATGCTTTGGCGATACAGATGACATCTGGTTCGACATTGTAATGCTGGTAAGCGAACCATTCCCCTGTTCGACATAAACCAGATTGAACCTCATCCACCATGAACAGCAAGCTGTTATCTCTGGCGTGTTTCTCTGCCCCTGAGATAAATTCTTTACTACTTGGCCAAACACCACCTTCACCTTGAATCGGTTCCAGGTGTATAGCTGCCGTAGTTTCGCCGGTGGATGACTCTAGCGCCGATAAGTTGCCACGCTCAACGTGCGAGAAGCCTTCCGGCATCGGTGCGAATGGTTCATGTTTATGGGGTTGCCCGCAAGCTGCTAAAGCTGCCAGAGTTCTCCCGTGAAATGAGTCAAAAGTAGTGATGATTCCATACACGCCTTGCGGAGCATTTTTGCGTGCTATTTTAAAAGCCAATTCGTTTGCCTCGGCACCTGAATTACAGAAAAAAACTTGACCTGCCGGTGCATAAGCTTTTTTGCTAGGAGACTCTAATCTTCCAGTAATAGCTTTGTCTAAAGCAACAGCGACATGATGGGCGTGTTCGGTGGCCCAATAGTTTGAAACCTGAGTTAGTTTTGAAGCTTGGGAAGCAAGGACTTCAGCGATTTCTTCGTTTGCATGACCAAGAGATTGCACGGCTAAACCACCGACAAAATCTAGGTATCTTTCTCCGCTATTGTCCCAAAGTTCGGTTCCTTTTCCTCGAACGAACATAACGGAGGGTGCCCCGTATGTCGGCATAATGGGACACGAAGTCAATTTCGTTTTGGAATCCATTATTTCTGAATGTGTTTTCATTCTATTTCCCCTCCAATGATCATCGTTCCGATGCCACTATCTGTGAAAAGTTCTAGAAGCACTGCGTGATGTATCCTCCCATCAAGCAAGTGAGCTCTTTGGGCTCCTAGTTTGAGCGCTTCAATGCAAGAAGTTACTTTAGGTATCATCCCATCGGAGATCCCACCAGTTTCGATCATTGCGAGGATTTTGTGATTGGAAATCTCAGATATTAGGCTCTGCGGATCGTCTTTATCTAACAACAGACCCGGTACATCTGACAAATAAATAACCTTTTCGGCTTGTAAAGCCCCTGCTAATGCCCCCGCTGCCGTGTCAGCATTTATGTTGAGGCCCTGCCCCTTCTCATCTTTCCCGATTGTTGAGATGACTGGGATGCATCCGTCAGAAATAATTTGATCAATGACAGCTGTAGAGATTTCCTTGACATCCCCGACATAACCAAGCTTTTCATTACGTTGTTCTGCGAGGATTAAGTTGCTTTCTTCACCACTGATGCTGACTGCTTTCCCTCCCAGGTCAACAATGGCGGTTACTATTCCCTTGCCAACTTCTTCTCTGAGGACTTTTTTTACAATTGTGAGTGTTTCTTTGTCGGTCACTCTTAGACCATCGACAAACGTGCTTTCTTTACCTATAGCTGCAAGCCTTTCTCCAATTTGTGGACCTCCACCGTGCACAACTACTGGTTTTATCCCTACTGAATGAAGGAGCACCATATCTTCCGCAAAGTGGTGGAAAAGATCTTTGTCTACAAGAGTGCTCCCCCCTATTTTGATCAAAACAGTACTTCCTGTGAAGTCTTGTATATATGGGAGAGCTTCTATGAGTACTTGTGCCCGTTCCGTAGGGCTAAAGAAATCTTTTTCTTTATTCTTTTCCATGGTTGCCCTCACGACCTATAGCCGGCATTTATCTCAATGTATTTATGAGTAAGATCACAGGTCCAGACCTTGGATCTTCCATCACCGATCCCTATATCTACATGTATGCTCACATCATCTTTCTGCAAATGTAAAGCCGCCTTGGCTTCTTGATAAGAATGGGATTGTTCACCATTCTCAGCTATCAATTCGTCTCCAATCCATATCTTGAGTAGGTCTCTGTCGGCTCGTTCGCCTGCTTTGCCTACTGCCATGATGATTCTGCCCCAGTTGGGGTCTTCTGCCGCCAACGCAGTTTTGACTAGTGGCGAATTTGCTATGCTTTTTGCGATTGTTCGGGCTGATTGATCATCTGTTGCTCCGGTTACATTCACTTCCACGAATTTTGTAGCCCCTTCTCCATCTCGAACAATTTGGTGGGCTAGATCTAGTGCTACTTTTTGGACTGCTCTCTCAAATGCATCCAAATGGTCGGAAGATTTAACTTTTGATTGGCCAGTAGCGAAAAGAAGCACTGTGTCGCTAGTAGAAGTATCTGAATCTACTGTTATTGAGTTAAAACTTTTTTCTATCGTCTTGTTGAGTGCTGCTTTGAGGTCTGAAGCAGGCGCTGAAAGGTCAGTAAAAATAAATGCCAACATTGTTGCCATATCAGGTGCGATCATTCCACTGCCTTTAGCTATGCCGACGACAACGGCGTCGGTTCCTTCAATAACGCATGATGACCCTTTCGCAAAAGTGTCTGTAGTTTTAATTGCGTTTGCAGCTTTTTCCCATTCGTTAGAGTCCGATTTTTGTTGATTTAAGAACAAGTCAGGAATATTTCTATTGATTTCATCCGCTTCGAAGGGTTCACCGATCACTCCAGTTGAAGCTAGAAATACATCCTGTGGGGCTACGTTAAGTTCTTCAGCGACGCAAGTAGCGCTTGCTTCCGTAACCATCTCTCCGAGCTGCCCAGTGAAAGCATTCGCATTACCTGCGTTGCAGAGAAGCGCCCTTGCTTTACCTAAGTCTATTATTCTCTTGCACCAGTCAACTGGCGCCGAAGGACAAAGAGATTTCGTAAATACTCCGCCAACTGATGTCCCTTCTGACATAGTAATTAGACAGAGATCTGTTCGACCTTGATAGCGCATTCCGCTTTCTGCGACAGCAATCTCTACACCTTCAACGTGGGGAAGATCAGGAAATGCAATTGGGGCTAGGGGTGAAATAGTCATTATTCTGCCTAAGGGTAAAGTCCCGCTATCGGCAATCCCGTTGTTTCTTCTAAACCCAGGGCTATGTTCGCATTTTGGATCGCCATTCCTGAAGCCCCTTTCATAAGATTGTCTAGCGTGGCTATTGAGACCATCGTCTGAGTTCTTTGATCCACTCGTGCTGTGATGTGAACCGTGTTTGACCCGAGAGTCGATTTGGTTGAAGGTGGTCTTTCGTCAACAACAACAAATGGTTCATCTTTGTAAAAAGAAGCGAGTTGGTCTAGTGCGTCTTCTGTAGTGCATTCTTTCGTTAAATTTCCGTAACAAGTCGCTATGATACCTCGATTCATTGGCGCCAGATGCGGTGTAAAGAGAACTGTGGTTTCTGTACCCGTGAATTCAAGAAGAGCTTGCTCTATTTCAGGAGTGTGCCTATGCGTTAGCAAGCCATAAGGAACTACATTTTCATCAACTGCGCAGAATGTCGTATTATCTTTCGGTGGTCGCCCAGCTCCACTGACTCCTGTTATGAGATTAATAACTATTCGGCTCGCGTCTATGAGC
>JAYYZG010000053.1:0-16754 GCA_036687775.1 Actinomycetota bacterium | reverse complement strand
ACTAAAACCAACAGCTCCAGCATCAAGCGCTTCCGTAACAAGTTCACCCATTAACGTTAGGTCACTCTCAGTGGCATCTTCGTTGAGCCTTCCTCGCTCGCCCATTGCGTAGTATCTAAGCGATCCATGTGCTAATTGCGCTCCAACATCAAGAGTAAATTCGCGTGTTGAAAGATAATCCAAATATTCAGGAAATGTCTCCCATTTGCCCCATTCCATTCCTTCATGAAGCGCTGATCCAGGAATATCCTCAACGCCTTCCATAAGTTCAATAAGTTGCTTTTCTTGGCCTTCTTGCACTGGTGCAAATCCAACACCGCAGTTTCCCATGACAACTGTAGTAACCCCGTTATGTGATGATGGCGCCATTTCACTATCCCAACTAACCTGTCCGTCATAGTGGGTATGTAGATCTATCCAACCTGGAGTAACGAGAGCCCCATCGGCATCAATGGTTCTTTTTGATAAAGCATTTATTCGCCCCCCAACTTCAGCGATACGACCCTCTTTAATAGCCACATCACCTGTTTCAGCCTTACCTCCAAGGCCATCTACTAACGTTCCGCCCTTTACGATGCAATCAAACACCAGTCCCCCTTATTATTCTCACAATACCTGTTCTCAGCATAGCTGAAGTGCCCGAGGTGGGACTCGAACCCACATGCCCCTGTTCGGAGCCGGGGGGTTTAAGCCCCCTGCGTCTGCCTATTCCGCCACTCGGGCTAACCATTCACACTATAGAAGCATTATTTCCTTAGTCACAATAGTGAACCAATTCCCGTGAGAAAGATTTTGACTTCTCATATCCTTATGGTCTAATCGCTGTATAGGAAAGGATTTCAAATGGGTAACCTCAAAGAAAAAGTGGTCGTAATTACAGGTGCAGCTAAGGGAATGGGGGCAGCAGAGGCAAAAATGGCTGCTGAACGAGGGGCGACAGTAATCGTTACTGACGTCTTAGATGAACGCGGTGAAGAAACAGCCGCTTCAATCAATAGTTCGTATCACCATCTTGATGTCTCGAATCAAGCAAACTGGCACAGTGTGATTAGTGAAATAATGGATACGTACGGTCGCATTGATGGCTTAGTCAATAACGCAGGGATTTTTATCCAAAAAACTCTTTTTGATGATGCCCAAGAAGCATTTGAAGCCATGATGCGGGTCAATCAACTTGGCACATATTTAGGAATTGAATGTGTCGCCCCTATCATGCGCGACCAGAATCAAGGAAGCATCGTCAATATCTCTTCAGTCGCGGGACTTCGGGGCCAACGTAACATTGGTTATGTCGCTAGTAAATTTGCTGTCACGGGGATGACAAAAGCAATAGCATTACAATTAGCTCAATTTAATGTCCGGTGTAATAGTGTCCACCCTGGAGCAATTTCCACTGATATGTCTCAAGGTTTGGGACCTGATGATGTTGCATTACTGACTAGGAAAACACCAATGAAACGCATCGGGGAACCAGAGGAAGTATCTGAAGTCGTTATGTTCCTCCTAAGTGAAGCTTCAAGCTATCTAACAGGAGCAGAGATAGCAGTTGATGGTGGTTTCATCCTTTAATTAAGCAGCAGATGTAACAAAATCTCTTCGCACCGTTGGTAACTCATGTTCAACTTTTTGAAGATTATTACTGGCAATTGAGTCCCAAAGTAGATTCCGGAGTTCAGGCTCTCTTCCAGATAGTTTATTAACAATTACGAAACCTTCAACGATGTCAGCGAGGACTGCCAGCCATGGTCGCTCCCTGATAACTATAGAAATAGTCACCTTGTCGTCGTCTAGTTTCTTTATAGATCGTTGAAATTTTGCGGATGGTGGAGGACAACGAAACGCGGGAGCGGTAAATCCCCTTTGGTCAGCAATGCGTTCTAGCGTTCTAACGACTTTTACAAATTTCAGTGAATATGATTCCGCCATAAATCAACTATGCATGAAGGCTATGACATTTTTACCCTTCATCAGTATTTCTTCGTTCTTTAAAGATACGAGTAGATTGGAATAATGGATGATCGGATGAAGCTTAACCCATCTCAGATAAATGTTTTGGAACAACTGGGTGCCAAACTTGAAGAGAGACCTGAATTCAATGAAGACTTACAAAGGCTCCTAAAGACCGAACTTGAAGAAAGAAGTAGAGAACTTTCCTCAGTAATTCCCTCAAATGAGACATTGTTTATCAGCAAATACCATTTGAATCAGATCATGCGTTGCGAAAACCAGTTCAAATATGAACGAGAACAACAATTTGAGTGGAGCGTCCCGACTGCTAGGGGAACTATCTCCCATAAAGCCATCGAACTTTCTGCCTTTTGGAATCAACCAAATGTTGATCCGTTAACTCTTGTGGATGAGGCTATCAATAGATCCAAAGATGGCACTGACGGGTTGGCACAGTGGTTGCGCAATCTTTCTGAGGGTGACGCAGCGCAACTTCGCGGCGATGTCAACAACCGAGTTGCTTCCTTCCTTGAAACATGGCCTCCTTTGGAAAAGCAATGGCGGCCAATGCTTGAAGCCCCAATTCGTGTTGAACTTGCTGAGGGGAAAATTATCCTTTCGGGAAAGGTTGACCTTTCACTCGGTAGACCTCTGGGGAATACGGCTGGGAAAGTGATTGTTGATTTCAAAACTGGAAATTTTTATCCTGCGCATCGAGAAGATGTTCGCTTCTATGCGCTACTTGAAGCTATCCGCATTGGTGTTCCACCTAGATTGGTCGCGACCTACTATCTAGACCGAGCTGAATTCACACCCGAAGTAATATCAGAAAATGTTTTGAGGGCTTCCCTTGCCCGCGTGATTGATGGGATGCAGAGAATCGTGGAAATTCTATATCAAGAAAGCGAGACAAAACGATGTTCTTGGGATAGATGCCAATGGTGTGCGGAGGAACATAATTAATGCTCTTATAGCCTTTCGAACTCCTCTGATAATTCACAACACGCTAATATGTAGCATTACAGAATAAATCCCTATCGAAAGTTACCACATGGACTATATCCTCACCGAAGTGACTGATGGAGTCGCTACTCTCACACACAACGATCCAGAAAAGCGTAATGCCATCAATTTGAAAATGAATGATGAAATCTGTGAAACAATGGATGCTCTAGAATCTTCAGATGATGTGGGATCTCTAATCGTTACTGGTGCTGGGAAAGCCTTTTGTGCCGGAGCTGATCTAGGTGACCTATTGGCTGCACGCGAGCGTGAAAATATTCAAGACATCTATAGAGGTTTCTTGCGCATAGCAGATTCAACTCTTCCCACTATCGCTGCAGTAAATGGAGCAGCCGTCGGTGCAGGAATGAATATGGCCTTAGCTTGTGACCTAATCATAGCCGGAGAGTCATCACGATTTGATAGTCGTTTTCTAGCGATTGGGATACATCCTGGTGGTGGGCACACATGGCGTCTACGGTCTCGGACAAATGATCAAGTTATGCGAGCTATGGTTCTTTTTGGTGAGGTCCTAACCAGTTACGAAGCTGAAAAGTTTGGACTAGTTTGGAAGGTTTCCTCTGACGATGCTTTGCTCGCAGACGCTAAAGAGATCGCTTCAAGAGCCTCTTCTTATTCTAAAGATCTTACGAAAGCTACGAAAGCAGCTTTTCAAGAACTCCCACTTATTAATAATTCAGACGATGCCGTACAACATGAAGTAAGACCCCAAATTCTTTCAATGGAATCGGAGGGATTTAAGGAACTCGTAACAGCATTGCGGAAAAAAATTAGCTCGAAGTAGCCTCATCAATCCATTCTGCAACCAATTGCGGAGAGCGCTCTACCCATTCTTCTGAAGTAATAGCAAACCGTATATGATCCTCCCATTCCCCATTGATCTCTAAGTATTTCTTAGCCACTCCTTCATTACGAAGTTCAAGTTTTTCAACTACTCGCCGACTGGATATATTCCGGGGGATGATAGCTACTTGAACTCTATGGAGTTTCAATTCTTCAAATGCAAATTGGAGCAGCACCACGAGCGACTCCGGAGTATAGCTTTTACCTGCTTTTCGTTGATCTATCCAATAGCCGACATAACAGTTTTGAAATGGACCTCTTTGGATAGAGGATATATTAATTTCTCCGCTAAATGAATCGTTAACAAAGATCCCGAAACCATACCCTGACCCCAAATGACGTTCCCTATCTCGCGCATTACATCTTGAAGAAAAAGCGTTTTTGTCATTTATCACGTCAGGGATCCCCGTCGGTCGAGTTGGTTCCCATTTAGTTAACCAATTTACGTTTGCGTTTCTTACTTCTGACCAGTGTTTAAAGTCGTCAGGTCTTAACGGACGTAACTCAACGCGCCGGCCTTTTAAAACATCGCTCTTAGGTGTTAGTTGTGGTCGGAACCGAGATTGTTTCATTATTTTCTTATTACCGATCTAGCAATTACGGATTAAATTGAGACCCTAGTCGTCAATTCTTTGGAACTGCGACTCGCAACCTTAATTGTTTAATGGAAAAGGCTTATAGCTAATCCATCGAGTATGTCCTTTTCGGAAACCAGTATTTCTTTGAAGTCGAACTTTCGCATAATTTGAACAAGTATGCATAGCCCGCCAATAATTACATCAACACGTCCTTCTTCCATCCCTGGGTTCGATAGACGTCCGGTCCTGTCATCTGTTACCAAGAGTCGAAAGACTTCTTCAATTGATTCTTTGGACATTGCGTGACCATGTATATCTTCATATGAATACGTTTGTAAACCTTGTTCTATCATTGACGTTGCGCTTACTGTTCCCGCGACACCGATGATGCTTGCGGCTTGTGTTAACCAAGGGATTTCCATTACGACATCATCTAAATGCAAATCCACCAACGATAAGGCAGCTGATAATTCTTCCGGCAAAGGTGGGTCATGATGGATAAAGCGTTCACTTAACCGGACGCAACCGATGTCAGTAGAAACATGTGATTCGCATTCATCAACCCCGAAAGAGAATTCTGTTGACCCCCCTCCTATGTCGATGACAAAAAATGGTCCTTTTGATTTTTCAAGTTCGTTGGTAGCTCCTAGAAAAGAAAGCCTCGCTTCCTCAGATCCAGAAAGAAGCTCTGTTTTTGCCTCTATTATTTCCTCTGCTGCTTCTAAAAAAATCTGACCATTTGTAGCGTCTCGAACGGCGGACGTTGCGACCATGCGTACTTTGGTAACTTTATGTTCCTGCAGTTTTTCCTTGTACATGAATAATGTAGCTAGCACGCGGTCTATCGCTGACATCGAGAGGTTCTGCGTCCTATCCACTCCTTCACCTAGTTGTGTTATTCGGGTTTCTCTAGCAAGTGTTTCGTACCCATAGGTGTGGGTTCTCTGCGCTATGAGCATTCGCGTGCTATTTGTCCCACAATCAATAGTTGCGACAACTGAATCCATTCTATTCTCTCAGATCTTCTATTTTTAGTTGGTGATCTATCCAATCACCTACAGGATCTTCACCACCAGCCAGAAACCATGCGTAATGCGCGTGTAGGCATTTAATTCCTGCCCGTGTTCCTCCGACACCACCACTAGGGACAGGTCCGAAATGGTTTTCAGAAACATCCTTATTACGTTCCTCTTCGTACTTCCTATGGGCTTCTGCTATCTTCTCAAGGCCTATTTCTGCCTCGGCGATTTGGATAGCTCCTTTTGATTCAAGTCTGCTAATGCGTAATTTATCCAACGGGTCTATTAACCAGTACAGGGTCGGCATAGGTGTTCCGTCATCCAGAAAAGGCGAGTTCTTTATGACACGTGGAGTTCCATCATCTCTGCGGACAACTACAGCAAATTTACCTTGCGGTCGCCGCCCAAGTAAATCTTCAATCAACCGGACTTCTTCTGTTCGTTGATCTTCCATTAAGTTCCCTGATTGTTACAGAATGATGTACCTGATAACCATAAACACGATGATTGCTATCCCGACCAGTGGGGCAGCAAATCTTTTTAAGACTGGGAGTGCTACGAGGCTTAACAAATTCAATTCGGTTTCAGAATTTTGCTCGCCGTCATTTTCCTGCGAATTTGAAGCGGCTTCGTTTGATGAGGTGTCAAGAAGTTCTTCAAGATTTGTTGCGAACTGCGTCATTAGCTTGCTACTCACATCGCTAATAGCTCCCCGCCCAAATTGCGCTACCTTCCCTGTGATCGTTAACTCTGTGCGCACTTTAACATTGGTGAGGTCTGCTGAGATTTCGGAGAGTTCAGCAGTAATCAATGCGCTAGCATTACCAGCTCCTCGTGTATCACGCCCGTCACCCTTGATTACAATTTTTTTAGAGTCCTTATTTTTTTCTTGATAGGTTGCGGTTCCTTTGTATTGTGCTGTGATCGGACCGACTTTTATTTTGACAGCTCCATGGAAATTATCTCCATCTACTTCATGCAGTTCTGCACCAGGTAGACATGGGGCTATTCTTTCAGGCGTGTTGAATGCTTCCCAAACCTCTTCTATCGGCGCGTTAACTTCAATTTCGTTGTTTAGTTCCATCGCTCTAAATCACTCCTTGTATCAATATCTATTGGGCTTCCTTCGCATAGTACCTCATTGACCAAATCTGGCCGAAGTCGAAGTAGGGATCGCGCTCCTTCATCTCCAGAAATGGGTATTAACGACCATAATTCATCTTCGATCTTGACTGGTGGGCATCGATTGCCGGAGAATGTTGCTGTTACTAATTGTCCTTCTGCTTCGGAAACAGCTTTCCAAGCGCTACTCGGGACAAGGGGCATATCACCGAGACCAACTGTTATTGATGTATGGCCGTCTTGACCAGCAACTGCGAGGGCGCTTCTGAGTGATGTTGCTTGCCCTTCATCAAAGTTATGATTTTGGACAATTGTGATCTTATCCGAAGTGAGGTTGAGAGAACTCTCATCGTGAAGGTTGACAGCGCCGGAGATGATATAGACATCAGAAAAATCAGCTTGAAGGACGCTGTCGACCACCCATTGAAGCACCGGCTTCCCTCTAAAGTCTGCTAGGAGTTTATGGGTTTGACCTGAGTAACGTTCGCCTTTTCCTGCTGCAAGAATCACCGCGGCTGTACCTTTGTCTATAACGGATTCGTAGGGGCGTTGATCACTCACTATCTCATTGTAGAGATGCGGTTGTACCACTACTTGCCTATCGGGGAGAATCTTTTTACGATTCGCCGTGGATGGGTCCATCACTTGATTTGAGGTGTGGGGCGTTTCGACCTGTTCGCATAGCTATGATTTCACTACAAATAGAAATCGCTGTTTCTTCAGGTGTTCGCGCTCCAAGATCGAGTCCTATCGGAGACATTATTCTTTTGAATTGTTCTTCTTTGACTCCTGCTTCAAGCAGTCGCGTCGTTCGGTTTTCATGAGTGCGTCTGCTTCCCATAACTCCGATATATCCAACCTTCGTTTCCAAAGCCGCAGTAATCGCTGGCACATCAAACTTGTTGTCGTGGGTTAATACACATATTGCATCTCTGGATCCTAAACTCTCCCCATATTTCTTTAATAAGTCATTCGGCCAAGCATTTTCAACGTTATCTGCTTGTGGAAATCGTTCACTGGTTGCACAGACCGGTCGGGCATCACAAACGGTAACGGTATAACCTAGGACTTTCGCCACTCGGACGAGGGCTGCCGTAAAGTCCACTGCCCCGAAAATAAGCATTTGTGGCGGAGGTGCAAAACTTTCTATGAAAATTGCAAGTGCTTCTTCTCTTGCTTCTCCTTGTGGACCATAGTGTCTGATGCCTGTTCTTCCAGCAGCCAACTCTCCGGCCATATCTCGGTTTAATACTCGATCAAGAGTTTCATCCCCTAATGTTCCCAGCGTTGAACCATTAGAAAGTAGCAACAATTTTTTCCCCTGTCCGTTCCCACTGATTATTGTCGCCAAGGCAACAGGAAGCCCCTCTTCAAGATCAACTTTCAGCCGTTCAAATAGGTTCACCGACATGGTTACCAATCAAATGGTTCTATATAGAGATTAATTGTGCCACCACAGGTGAGTCCGACAGCGAATGCTTCATCATCGCTGTAGCCAAAAGAAACTGTTTTTCTCTCGCCAGATTCAATTATTTCCAATGCTTCTGCAACTACTGCCCCTTCAACACAGCCACCTGACACAGATCCTGCTACTTTCCCATCCTCATTGACAGCCATCGCAGCCCCGGCGTCTCTCGGACCAGAGCCTTCTACAGAGATCACTCGAGCTATCGCAACTTTTTTTTCTTCGGCTTTCCATTTCTCAAGATCAGCGAGGATTTCTCTCATGACTTTCTCCTACTCGGTAAGTAATTCTGCTAATTCACTTAAAGATTCTAAACTATGACCTTCAATGAATTTATCTATAAAGGGTAACGCTGCAGCCATACCTTGTGCCAATGGTTCATAACCGGGAGAAGCTTTCAGTGGGTTCATCCAAATTATCTGATGCGATATCCTGCTCAATCTCCCCATTTGCTCGGTCATAACATTTGCATCCCCTCGATCCCAACCATCGGAAAGGACGACAATTGTTGACCCTCTCCCCATGCCGCGTTGCCCCCAATTGTTAATAAATTCTTGGAAAGTTTCGCCAAGTCGTGTTCCTCCCGACCAGTCTGCGACGGATTGGGAAGCATGCGTCAGCGCTGCGTCAAGATCCCTATCAGAAAGTTCTTTCGTAATTCTGGTCAATTGGGTTCCCAATGTGAATGCCTCTACTCTTCTGCGTCCAACTACAGCGGCCTGAATGAATCGCAGTAGTGCGCGTGCGTAGGACTCCATTGATCCCGAGACATCAAGAAGGAAAACAATTTGCCTCGTTTTTTCTCCTCGGCGGGTGAAATGCCGTTCAATCGGTTCCCCACCAGTTCGGAATGAAGATTTCATCATTTTTTTCAAATCTGGATGTTCACTTTGTTTTGATGTTGCGATTCTTCTCCTCGATTGCCTTTGGCCCCCTATCAACTCAATTGATTTCATTAAGTCATACACTTCATCCAGTTCTTCATCGGAATAAAGAGCAAAATCTTTTTTTGATAAAACTTCCGAACGAGAATATTTCAGAGAAATAATATTGTCATCGTTGATGCCATCTTCGATTTCTTCTAGTTCCATTTGGCTATCGGCGACTGATTGAAGTTGAGTAGCTTCACTTCGTTCGGCTATTTCTATCTGTATCGAACCTTCCCAAAATGATTGGAAAGCTTCGTCATAGATTGGGATGTCATTGGGTTGAGATAGCAAAGTTGTTCTTCCTGCCCAATAAACATTGTCTCGTTCATGGATCCCTATCTTCCCGAGAGCTTCATGGAAAACAATTGTGGAAGCAATAGGGACCTCAATGCCCATAACGCGTAGGTACGTGACGAAACTCTGAGCGAGTAGCTCCGGGGTCGTAGAGACTTTATGGGTGTCAGCCGGCACGGGAATAAGCATTTTGTAGGACCTGATCTAGATCTTTACTCTTTAACTTTTGTTGGTCCTCGCGGTATTTTAAGAGTGCTCCGATGGTTGAAAGTATTGATTCCTCATTCAGGTCTTTACTTCCTAACCGGTCAAGAGCTAGCGCCCAATCTATACTTTCCGATACCCCTGGAGGTTTGTACAGATTCATTTCTCGCATTTGTTCTACTACCGAGGCTATTTGTTTAAGGAGCAACGGCGCTACTGCAGGTGCTTTAGATTTTAGAATCTCGACTTCTCGGTCATACCCTGGGTGCTCTACCCAGTGATATAAGCACCTTCTCTTTAAAGCATCATGGACGTCCCTTGTCCGATTTGAAGTGACGATAACTATTGGGGGAATAGATGCAGTGAAACTCCCTATTTCTGGGATGGTAATTGAATAGTCAGATAACAGTTCAAGCAAGAATGCTTCAAACTCATCATCAGCTCTATCAATTTCGTCAATTAAGAGCACCGGCGGTAAATCGCTCTGATAATCAATTGCTTGCAAAAGAGGGCGCTTAACAAGAAATCGTTGATCGTATAGTTCGTCTTCCAGAATTTTCTCATCGATTTCAGCCGCGCGGCCTGAGGCCTCTGATGTACGGAGATGAAGTAGTTGACGCGAATAGTCCCATTCATACAGCGCTTGAGTAGCATCCAATCCTTCATAACACTGGAGGCGGATCAGGTCGGTTTGTAACCAATTTGAAAGAACTTTAGCTACCTCTGTTTTCCCAACGCCTGGTTCTCCTTCAAGGAACAAGGGTCGCTGCAAACTTAGGCTTAGAAATAGGGCTGATGCGAGTCCTTCTGAAGCAAAGTAGCCATGGGCTTCAAGCCCTTCTTGGACGTGGGCCACGGTATCAGGTCTTAGCAACTCCATACTTACTAATCTACAGGGATCTATTGATGCTCAATACAGGTCACTAACTCATTTTTTTAGATTACGAAGATTTCTAGAGACCTGCTTCTTCCAAACCTCGCTTGACGAGAACCTTTGCAAGGTGTTTACGGTACTCAATTGAGGCATTGATATCAGCTGTTGGTTCGGTGTCTTCAGTTGCTAGATCAGCAGCTTCTTCAGCACTTGCCCCTCCTACGATTGCTTGCTCTACAGCTTTTGCCCTAAAGGGAACTGAATGCATATTAACTAACGACACGCCACTATTCTCACCATTTAGGACAACAGATGCTCCGACGATAGCCCAATCCTGTGCTCTACGATTGAATTTCTGAAATGACCATTTAGCATCAGGCATGTTGGGAATTTTTATCTCTGTGAGGAGTTCATCGTCGGTAAGGTCAGTTTCTAAGAAACCGGTAAAGAAATCGTCTATGGGGATTTCACGGATCCCATTCGGTCCCGTTGCGACGATAATGGCCCGTAAAGCTAAAAGCGCTGATGGGATGTCCGAGGCTGGGTCGCCATGAGCTATTGCCCCTCCAATCGTTCCTCGATGGCGAACTTGAGGGTCGCCTACGTGATGGGTCGCGTTAGCCAGAAGGCCAGCATTTTCTTTAATTAATTGATTTTTTTCAACATCGCAATGCCGTGTTAATGCTCCTATTCGAAGGTACCCATCTTCTTCTTTAACATATTTTAATTCTTCTAGTCTGTTAATATCTACAAGATATGCAGGTGCCGCAAGTCTGAATTTCATTAGCGGCAAGAGCGAATGCCCACCTGCTATCAACTTAGCTTCATCTCCATGTTCTGTAAGGGCTTCTAGCACTCCTTCTATAGAATCAACTCGAACATATTCAAAATTTGCTGGGATCATGCTTTTACCCGCTTACCTGAAGAACAGCTTTTACGATGTTGTGATATCCAGTACACCGACAAAGATTCCCCTCTAAGCCTTCTCGTACTTGCGTTTCAGTTAAATCTGAATTCTCTTCTACGAGAGAAACGCATGCCATAACCATTCCGGGTGTGCAATATCCGCATTGCAAGGCATGGCATTCATGAAATGCCTGCTGCATGGGATGCAGTTCACCATCGGGCTCAGCCAAACCTTCTATCGTGGTGACTTCCATACCGTCAACTTGTGCTGCAAGAACAGTGCATGATTTTACTGATTCACCATTTAAGTGAACCGTGCAAGCTCCGCAAGACGAGGTGTCACACCCGATGTTTGTTCCGGTTAAACTAGCGGCTTCTCTTATGTATTGAACCAAAAGAGTTCGAGGTTCAACATCGTGTGTATGCGTGACTCCATTTATATTGAGACTTACTTCCACTTACTTCCCCTTTTCTATATTAGGAATCTAGTACACCAGATGGGAAGAACACTAACTCAATCTATATATCAACTTTTCTGTAACAGGTTCTTGCCCATATTGCTGCTCCAGCTGTTAAACAAAGTATGGCGATCAGACCTGATTGTGTCTGATCCCACGTTACTTCTCCGAGGAAACCTTGCCGACACATTCGGATGATATGGGAAATTGGATTGAATTTCGCGATCACATATAACCAACCTTCTATTGCCTCCAATGGAGCTTGCCCTACTGATAAGAACATGGAGCTGAACATGAAAATTTGGCCGATCGCCAATGACTTTACTGATTTGAAAGTAAAAACTATTCCAAGTATGAAAAAGGCCATGATGGTGGCGACTCCGATGGCAGCAAGGTACACCATGAAGAAACCGAGCGTACCACCAGGCATTTCAGCTCCTAGAAATGCAAATGAAATTATAAGGACAGCTGTGGTTGGGATTACAGCACGGCAGATTGAATAACCTACAAGCCCCGAAATCAAAACATAGGGGTTAATAGGAGCAGTTCGTATGCGATCAAAAAAGCCATTTTCAAGATCTGTAGCCGTCATACCTCCTCCGCCGAGACCTGAAAACGCTGCTCCTTGCAAAACTGCCCATGCAGCCATCCAGTTAACTGCCTTATCCGTCCCATATCCTTCAAGTTGCACTACCGATGCGAAAGACCCACTAAAAGCAACAACAAAAAAAATCGGCATAATAATTGCTGGCAGCATCAGCGAAGGCAATCTCCTCATACGCATTAATCCTCTTAGAACAAAAGCTCGGCTGACGCGAAGTGAATGGCCTTTCATGATTTGGGAAGTCGTCATGATAAAGCAGCTATCCGTTTTTTAAGTTGCCTAGTAGCCATGCTTATTCCTGCAGTTGCGATTAACGAGACTACACCTACTGCTTTCACAAGGTTTGACCAAGAGAACCCTTCTACTGTTATGGCTCTTGTCCAGTCAATTACCCACGTAAGTGGATTCCATTTTGCTATAGCCCCGTACCAACCATCCATTAATTCAACTGGGAAAAATGCTGAACTTATAAAAATAAACACGAACATAAGGGGAAAAAGAGAATTCACCACTTCTTGCGAACCTGTTTTCAGAGCCATTGCAAGAAGGAAACTCCCAACAGCCATTGCCAGGTATGAAGTTATGAACATCAGAGCTAATGCGCTGGGTACGCCACCGGTGAGGTTTGCTCCAAAGATATAGAAGATCGTTATCAAGATCACTGCCTGCACGAGCCCATACACAAAAGCGCTTGCTAGCCGAGCAACAAGAATTGAGGGTCTCGAAACTGGTGAGGAAAGGAGCCGGTCCATGAACGAATTCTGGATGTCTCCCGCAAGGTCAGTTGCGCTATTTGTTGAGCCAAATAGAACTCCCTGTATGACACAAGCTGGCAATATGAAATCTAGAAAGCTTATATCGCTGTAAGGGAACTCTGGTAAATTAACAGCTTTACAAAACTGGGAGGAATAAACAGCTGCCAAAAGTACTGGGAAAAAAAGGCTTGGAGCCCAGGATTGCGGTTGTCTGATCATCCCTAGGATGCTTCGATGAGAAAGTTGCAATGTTTGGGGGATGAAATTTCTAGTACGCATTAACTGTTATCCCGTTTTCTCCCCGCCTTCGAGGCGGCGGCCAGTGGCGTCAGCAAACACATCATCTAAACTTGGCTCATCCAATTCCACATGTTGAACTTCAATTGCTTCGTCTTCAAGTGCTTTCAAGACAACGGTGATACCCCTAGTTCCAGCAGCCAAACCAATAGCGATTCTTCCCTTTCTTGCAGGCCGTTCTTCACCGAATTGTGCCATCGTGGCTTTAGCTGCTGTGAAATCTTTCTCCCAAACGTCTACGCGCAACGTTGGAGCCCCGACTTGTGCTTTAAGTGAGCTTGGGCTTCCTTCGCGAACAATTTTTCCTTCATCAATTATCGCTATTCGCTGAGCCAATTGGTCCGCTTCTTCAAGGTATTGGGTTGTAAGAAATACGGTTGTCCCTATCTCTTGATTTAGCTTCCTGACTTCTTCCCAGAGTGCCAATCTGCTCGTTGGATCCAGTCCCGTTGTCGGTTCATCAAGGAAAAGTACTTCTGGTTCATGAACTAGGGATAACGCAAGGTCTAGTCTTCGTCTCATCCCTCCTGAATAAGTGCCGACTCTTCGATCTCCGGCAATTTTTAACCCAACGCGTTCAAGTAACTCACCGCACCGAATACGTGCTTCTCGTTTGGGGATTCCATGTAAGACGGATTGGAGTCTTAACAATTCATTTCCTGTCATTAGCGGATCAATTGCAGCATCTTGTAACGCAACTCCGATTCTCTCTCTAACCGCACCAGCTTCATTTTCTACGTTGTGTCCTGCCACCCAAGCTTGACCGCTTGTCGGCTTCAGAAGCGTTGTCAACATGCGGACAGCGGTTGATTTACCTGCCCCATTTGGGCCAAGGAATCCAAAAACCTCACCTTTCTCGACCGATAGGCTAATTCCATCTACTGCTACTAAATCGCCGAATGTGCGCGATAAATCTGAAGCGTGAATTGGATTTTTCATTTAGCCTCCGAGTGCTTCTGCTAGATAGATGACTGGCCATGCAGAAGGCAGCCTGACTGGCTCTGGGGCTGGTGGAGGGACAGCAAAAGCCTCTTCTCCAGGTTTAACTAGTCCGAAATTCTGTCTTGCAAGCCATTCTATTTCTGAGGGTAGATATAACTCTTGTTCTCTTTTCTCAAGAATTACATACTCATTTTCAATTTGGCTTAATTCAGCTTGTTTAACAGAAAGTTCTTCACCTTGTTCCCTCCAAAGTTGAAATGAGTCAAAACTCCACCACAAAATGAGCAAGGTTGCTAACACCACCAGAACTCCTAATGTAATTCTTCTTGTTCTTTCAACGGCTATTGAATCTTGCTTTAAATCTCCTGATAGAACAGACATCCTATCTGCCTTTCAATGCTTCGATTCCGCGAAATGCGGCAGCATCTCCAAGCTCATCTTCTATGCGGATTAGTTGGTTATATTTCGCGACTCTTTCGCTGCGTGATGGAGCGCCTGTCTTTATCTGACCACAATTTGTCGCTACAGCTAAATCGGCAATGGTTGTATCTTCAGTATCTCCTGATCGGTGAGACATGACAGAGGTATATCCATGTCGTCTTGCTAGGTCTACAGTTTCAAGCGTTTCTGTTAAAGTTCCAATTTGATTTACTTTTATAAGAATTGAGTTAGCAGTTTTGCTTTCTATCCCCATTTGGAGTCTTTGGGTATTCGTTACGAAAAGGTCATCGCCGACGAGTTGGACTCTGTCACCTATTCTGTTTGTGAGTTCGCTCCACCCCTCCCAGTCTTCCTCGTCCATTCCATCTTCAATTGAGATAATCGGATACTCGGTAATCAGATTTTGAAAGTATTCAGCCATTTCTTTTGAGCTCAGTTTTCTTCCTTCGCCAGAGAGAACATATTCTCCTTCAATGAAAATTTCTGAACTCGCTGCATCTAAAGCGATCGCTATTTCTTCGCCAGGAGTGAACCCAGTTTTTTCAATAGATTCTACTAATAATTGAACAGCGGCTTCATTGGATGCTAGGTCGGGGGCAAATCCACCTTCGTCTCCGACAGCTGTTGATAAATTCTTTTCCTGTAGGACCATTTTTAAGGTTTGATAGCATTCAACGCCCCATTGCAGTGCTTCAGAAAACGATGCTGCTCCGGTTGGCATAATCATAAATTCTTGTAAATCAACATTGTTGTCAGCATGTTCCCCGCCATTGAGCACATTCATCATTGGCACAGGCAAAACATGTGCGGAAGCACCGCCTAGATATCTGTAGAGAGGTTGGTTTAGTGATGCTGCCGCTGCTTTCGCGACGGCAAGAGATACTCCTAGGATTGCATTTGCTCCGAGATTTGATTTATTTTCCGTCCCATCAAGAAGAAGCATCGTTCTGTCAATATTTCTTTGGTCAAGCGCATCTAGCTCGTAAATTTCATTTGCAATTTCCTTATTAACGTTTGCTACAGCTTTTGATACCCCTTTCCCTAAATATCTTTCCTCCCCATCTCTGATCTCGACAGCTTCAAACCTTCCCGTAGAAGCACCGGATGGAACCGCTGCACGCCCAAACGAACCATCGGCGAGTGTGATATCAACTTCAACTGTCGGATTACCACGAGAATCAAGGATTTCACGTCCGAAAACTTTTTTGATTTTGCTGTCAGACATATGCCTTTATCCTTCAAAAGTCACGAATTTTTCTTCGAATTGGGATCTTATCCAAAATACCCTTGTTATGAGTAAATGTTGTTGATGTGGTCGAGTTGAATGAAAGATGAACTCGAAACTTCAATTTTTTGAAGAATTAAGGGGTTTTGATGATAGCTCTCCAAGGATTTTTATTAACTCTTCCGCGGCTTCAGTTATCTCTGGGATGCGTAGAATTAATTCTTTTTGATCTTCTTTATAAATTGATCCGTCAAATATGCGCAAGGTTCTGACTCTCTCTGATGGGCGTAAAGAAATAGGTGAAATACGAATATTCCATTTTGGTTTCCCGAAACCATGGACTTTCATTGCTTGGATTTCTGTAATTCCATGTTTCCGAGCAAATGTTCGGAGATATGCGACTCGTAATAGATTCGTAGCTACTTCCGGTGGGTCCCCATACCGGTCAAGCCATGAAGCTTGGATTTCTTTAACATCATCTTGGTTTTTTACCAAAGAAAGGCTTCGGTATGCTTCAAGTCTTGATTCTTCTCTTGGTATATAATCCTTTGGAATGTAGGCGGTTTCAGGTAATTCAATAAGGATTTCTGGGAGGGTTTCTTTAGGGATCCCCCGAAGTTCATCTACTGCTTCGGTAACCAATTTGCAGTAAAGGTCATAACCGACAGCGGCGATATGACCTGATTGTCCTGTCCCAAGGAGATTCCCTGCTCCTCGTATTTCCAAATCTCTCATAGCTATCTTGAATCCAGACCCTAATTCGCTGATCTCTCCAATAGTCCTAAGTCTTTCGTAGGCTTCTTGAGCTAGGTTCTCGCCAGAAGGAGT